>CAYSNI010000037.1:0-16318 GCA_964432465.1 uncultured Candidatus Saccharibacteria bacterium | reverse complement strand
AGTTAAACGGACCTCGAATCAAAGCGAAGCTTGGTGCGGGATAGGTATAACGTCCTCGTAGTTCAATGGATAGAATGCCTCCCTCCGAAGGAGGCGGTGTAGGTTCGATTCCTACCGAGGACACTAAATGGTTCGACCGCGCCCCGTGAATTGCGAAGCAATTTTTACGGGGTTCCACGCGAGCGTACAAAAATTGTTATAATTGAGCCATGACAAAAGAGAAGCAGCTGCAGAAGCTCGAACAGGAAATGCTCACCGACCAGTCTCTGCCACTAGGAACTAATCTGGTGTTTGGCGAAGGGAGTATCAATTGCGCGGTGATGTTTATAGGCGAGGCACCTGGAGAGAAAGAAGATTTAGAGAAACGACCCTTCGTCGGTCGGAGCGGTAAGCTACTCGACAAGATGATCGAGAAGATTGGTTGGAAGCGCGAACAAGTTTATATTACTAACATCGTGAAACGCCGCCCGCCGGACAACCGTGATCCGTTACCGGAGGAGATTGCCGCCTACAAACCGTATCTCACACGCCAAATAGAGATCATCAATCCGAAAATTGTGGCCACGCTTGGCCGTTTTTCGATGAATTATTTCAATGAGAAGTTGAAGATCAGTCTTGATCATGGAAAGATTTTTAAAATGAACGGCCGCCTTTTCGTCCCGCTCTATCATCCGGCCGCCATTTTACGGAATATGGGACTGATTGGGGAATATGAGAAAGATTTCAAAAAACTGCTCAAAGCAATCGTGAAATTCGACTAGTTGATTAGGAGCCCATCTGGATTCCAGTTTTCACCGGAATGACAAGAATGTAGCCCCTCGACTAGGCTCGGGGTATAAATGTAGCCCCTCGACTAGGCTTGGGGTATAAATGTAGCCCCTCGACTAGGCTCGGGGTATAATGGTAGTAATGTCTTTTTCGTTGGTATACCTGGCTAATCGCTTCTTCTATCGTATCTACGATTTCATCCGGCATTGGTATGTCGGCGGGTTTCTGTGGTTTGTCCGGCATACTATGGATTTATTGGAGGCGTTGGATCGGTTTTTCGCGCTCCGCATCACCTTTCGTTACTGGCTTAAGCCTCTTTACCAGGACTATTCGGTAATCGGTTATATTTTAGGATTTATTTTGCGAACCGGCCGCTTGTTATTAGGCGGTATAGTGTATTTACTATTTATCGCAATCGCTCTGCTTCTATATATAATCTGGGCGGCAATACCTTTTTATATCGTGTACCGAGGATTTTTTAATTATGAATAACGAACGGGTATTTTATTTTGACGACCCCAAACTCCGCATGAGCATTGGCGGACGTTTGTTCGTGCGCCTAGCCTTGTACGCAACTTACGCATTTTGTGTGGCCGCTACTGCCATCTTTTTGTTTAGCGATGTGCGTTCGTTGCGGGCGACTGGTCTTTTGCTTGCACTCTTCCTTTTAGATCAGATTATCCATTTTGGAAAAGCGAAGAAAAACATTGTTAAGCTTCCCTACGGTCGGATCAACGTGATTGATTACGCGTCACCCGCGGCTAACGGGGTGGTGGAGTGGGCGTTTGACCGAGCAGCATTTACCGGTGGTAATTTTTATCTTTACTGCGCCCAGCGACTGCTGAATCGCCGCGATGTCCGCGAGGGTTTGATTCGGATGGACATCAAGCCGACGGACATGGCGAATCAGATTGAAAAAATGCTTAAAGAATCTCCTCGTGCGGTTTCCAAAGAGCAGTTGCTTGGTCAGTCAGGACTCTTGGTGTTGAAGGCGATCGAAGAAGCCTACAAAACAAACGATCCACAGATAGACCCCAAAGATCTTTTTTCCGCACTGGCGGTTGTCGGCGACGAGACCGTGAATCGGCTTTTCCATATCTTCGATATCAAACCGGGTGATCTTCAGAGCGCGCTTTTGTTCAGCACGGGGAAGGCGGGAAGCTTATTAGGATTATTGAGTGGCTCTCATAAGATTCGTCATCGAATCATGAACCGGGCCTGGACCGCTCGCCCTACGCCTTATTTAGATCAGTTTTCTCAAGACCTGACTGATCTCGCTCGGCTTGAGAGGGTCGGATTTCTGATCGGGCACGCGCTGGAATATGACCGCCTAGTGGACGTCCTCTCGCGCGCTGGAAGGCCGAATGCGCTATTAATAGGTGATCCTGGCGCCGGAAAATCAGCGATTGTTGATCATCTGGCATTTGAAATGACCAAAGACCGCGTTCCGAAACCTCTTTTTGATCGAAGGTTGGTGAAGCTAGAAATTGGCAGCCTGATCGCGGGAGTTTCACAAGGAGATCTTCAGGCGCGTATCCAAAAAATTCTTGAAGAGATCCACCGGGCGGGTAATGTCATTCTTTATATTCCGGATATCCATAATTTATTGAAGACGGCTGGCGGCCAAGGCGTCTCAGTTGCGGACGTGCTGGTGCCGGCGATAAAATCCGGCGCGTTTTCCGTGATTGGCGCTACCTATCCGCAGGAGTATAAGCAGTACATTGAATCAAATAATGATTTTGTCAGCGCTTTTGAGACGATTAAGGTTCAGGAGATTGCCGAATCAGAAGCAGTTCAATTCTTGGTCTACGACAGCTTAGTGTTAGAGCGGGAATATCGAGTGGTCGTCAGTTTTTCAGCGGTGAAGCAGGCGGTATTGCTTGCAAAGAAATATTTTCGACAGAAATTATTGCCGGCGAGCGCGGAAGATCTACTTAAAGAAGCGCTGGCTGATATTGTGGAGAAGCGACGGAAGATCCTCACCGGAGATGACGTGATCGCGGTCGCGGAAAAGAAGGTTAATGTGCCGATTCATCGTGCCGGAAAAGACGAGGCTCAGCAGCTCCTGAATCTTGAAGAAGTGATTCATGAGCGCTTGATTGATCAGGAGGAGGCCGTAAAAGCAGTTTCCCGGGCTTTACGTGAATACCGCAGTGGTCTCTCAAGAAAAGGCGGCCCGATCGCCAGCTTTTTGTTTGTCGGCCCAACCGGGGTAGGCAAGACCGAGCTTTCCAAGATCCTCGCGAAGATTCAGTTCGGCTCTTCAGAAATGATGGCGCGTTTTGATATGTCTGAGTATCAAGACAAGGGGACGGTGAACCGTCTTTTGGATCAGGTGACGGACGCGATCCGCCAGAAGCCTTACAGCCTGATACTGCTGGATGAATTTGAAAAAGCGCATCCGGATATTTTGAATTTGTTCCTTCAAGTATTTGATGACGGACGTCTTACTGATGCCGCTGGCCGAATGGTGGATTTTCAGAATACAATCATTATTACGACTAGTAACGCGAACTCTGAGTATATTAAGCAGGAGATCGAAAAAGGAACGTTGGTAAAGGATCTCTCGGAGCAGATAAAAAAGAAACTGACCGGCCATTTTAAGCCGGAGCTACTCAACCGCTTTTCCGGTATTATCGTATTTAAGCCCCTTTCGCCCGCGGATATTAAAGCGATTGCCGGCATTCAATTAAAAGAATTAGCCGTGACCCTTAGAGAAAGTCAGGGAATTGATATACAATTTAGTGAGGAGGTGGTGCGGGAGATTGCGAAACTCGGCTTTGATCCGGTCTTTGGTGCTCGCCCGTTGCGCGCGGTAATTTCTGAAAAAATACGTGGCCCACTCGCGGAAAAGATTTTAAAAGGAGAAGTAGTCCGCGGCGGCAAAATCACAATCGATCATGTTTAAAAACATTAACAAAGTTATTCGTACTATCGTCATCGCGGACTTTTTTTATAACTCGGCGTTCGCTTCTTTTGGTCCGGTTTTCGCAATTTTCATCACCCAGCATATAAATGGCGGTAGCGCGGCCGTAGCCGGATTCGCAGTTTCTATATTTTGGATTGTAAAGTCTATCGTCCAGCTTCCAATCGCCAGATTTCTTGATCGCACGGATGGGGAGACGGATGATTATTGGGCGATGGTGCTAGGTTATTTTTTCAGCGGACTTATACCGTTCGCGTACATATTTGTTTCCGAGCCGTGGCATCTTTATTTGGTGAACGGAGTTTACGGATTTATCATGGCCTGGGCGGTTCCGGCCTGGTATTCAATTTTTACCCGACACGTGGACAAGTGGCGCATCAGTTTTGAGTGGAGCCTAGAAAGTGTTTTCGCGATCGGCATGTCTACCGCTGTCGCCGCGGCTCTTGGCGGCTACATCGTTGATACTTTCGGATTTCGAACTCTTTTTATCGGATCTGGAGCGGTAACAATTTTTAGCTCATTGCTACTTTTAACGATGCGAAATTCTATTTTTGGCGCCAGGTTGGAGAAGAACGTGTATCCGGAGCGGATTCATCAGCAGAAATAAAGTATGGACGCCCTGCTCAGTTTCGTAAATGAATACGGCTACGGGGCGATCTTTATTCTAGTATTTTTACAGGAGATCGGGGTTCCAAATCTTGTGCCGAATGAGCTCGTGCTTTTATTCGCCGGAGCGCTGACGGTTATTGGCGGTCTTAATTTTTGGCTGACGGTTTTGACGGCAATCATGGCCGACGTGATTGGGACGACGCTGCTTTTTACGATATTTTATTTCTTCGAACATTACATTATGGAAAAAGTTTCCAAATGGAAGGGAGTTAATGAGAAGTTGGATCGGCTAAAGGAATCTATTTTGAGGCGCGGTAAATGGGGAATTTTTCTAGGTCGGATGATGCCCTATATTCGAGGGTACGTTTCTATTGCCGCCGGTATACTGAATATTCCGTATAAAGTTTTTTTACCGATGGTAGTAATTCCGGCGATTATTTGGACGGGTGGTTATGTCACCCTCGGGCATTTTCTCGGAAAGAAATGGGAGAAGGTAGCTGAATTCGTTCAGCGTTATCAGTGGCTACTCATGATTGCGATTATCGCAGGTATCGCCGGGTACTTTTATTGGCGGAGTAGAAAAAAGAGGGCGATTAAGGTAGAGTAAGCTCATGCGTAAGGTTATTTCTGCCGGAATTATCATTTTTCGAAAGACCCGCGAAGGCGTTAAGTTTTTGTTGCTTTATCGAAACCATGGTTATTGGAATTTTCCAAAAGGAAAACTTGAAGCTTCCGAAAGAAGTTGGCAGGCCGCTTTTCGGGAAGTTCAGGAAGAAACCGGCCTAAAACAATCCGAGCTTAGGCTAATCGAAAATTTTAAAACCTATGAGCGTTTCAGTTTTGGTAAAGGAGTCGGCAAGGTTTTTAAAATAGTGATTTTATACTTAGCGGAGACTAAGCAGCCGACGGTTACGGTGTCTGATGAGCATGAAGGATACGCTTGGTTCACGTTCGCTGACGCGAAAAAGGTTCTTGCGAAATATTCGGAAAATGTTCGGATCCTTACTACTGCCTATGAATTTCTCCGGAAGGGACTGCCTCGTCCTAAACCAACCGTGAGTAGTTTGCCGGCGCGCAAATAAGCAATAAGAAAATCCCCCCGAATAGAATCGGGGGGATTTTCTTATTTTACAGCCGCTATTACTTTTTCAAAGACTTTCGGATCGAATTCGGCGAGCGTGGCGAGTGATTTGCGATCTAATTTAATACCTTTTTTCTTTAACGCTGGTATCAGTTGGCTGTATTTGATTCCTGAGGCACGGCTCATGGAGTTGATCTTCACGTTCCAAAGAGTGCGGAAGTTACGCTTTTTTTCTTTTCGGCCGCGGAAAGCGTGATCCCAGGCGTGCAATAATGCTTCTTTAGCTAGCGCTTCCTTGGCTTTGCGTCCCCAGCGGAAACCTTTGGTGTATTTTAGGGTTGCCTTTCTTTTTTTGTGGGCGACTACGCCCCGTTTAACTCTTGTCATTGTTTTTTATGAATAAATATTTTAGAAACTTACTCCGTATTTTTTTACAAACATTTTGGCGTCCGGCACGGAAACGCCTCGGTCGCCTTTGCGGCCCATTGCCTTGCCGCTTTTTTTAGAACGAAAATGACCCAGGCCCATATTGCGACGCATTAGCTTGCCATTCTTAGTCACCTTGATTCTATCTTTGATACTGTCTTTAGTCATTGATATATTTTACTTCTTAGTTACGTGTAGTGTTATTCCGTATCCTCCTACTCTCGGCTCCATAATCACTCGATGCTCGGGACTAATGATCTTCATAAAATCATTAAGTTTTTCTTTAGCGAAATCTTTATTAGCTTTTTCACGACCTCTCAAGGTCATCACAATTTCCACCTGGCTACCTTCATCCATGAATTTGTTCACTCGATCCGCTTTCATTTTAAGATCATGAGCAGCCTCTCGAATGCTAATCTGTACCTGTTTCATCTCGCTGCCCTTTTGAAGAGCTTTTTGCTTCTTCATTTTCTTTTCCTGCTGATAGCGAAATTTGTCGTAGCTCATCAAGCGGGCGACTGGTGGCTTTGCCGAGGCGGCAATCTCGATAAGGTCAATTTTCTTCTCCCTTGCCAGCTTCAAGGCGGACGCGATGTCCATTTTACCCAAGGCCTGACCGTCCTCTGCTATTACCATCACTTCCGGAGCAGTTATTTGATTATTAATTCGTGGATTTTGGATAGTTGTCAGTTTATCAGATTATGTAATTATAGTCAAAATTAAGTAATTTGAACGAGAATTTATTATTCATATGGTATAATTTATCTATAATGATCGCCAATACACTGCTTTCTACAGTACTTGGTTTCGTGGCTTTTTTTAGCCTCGCGCAGGCTCAAACTTCTAGCTGCCAACTAATTAGTCCGAACGCTTCCGGTGAATCTGAGCAGGTTTCTACTGTCTCTTTAAGAATCAGCAACACAACCGCAACCTCGATTAATACAAAGGCAGTTTTCAATATACCATTAGGGATCACCCCGATTAATTTAGGATCCGACAAGATTTGGAGCAGTGTTTCCAGGAATTTAACTGTGACGCTCGGTACTTTTCAGCCGGATGAGGAAAAGCAAATTTTACAGGAATATCGAGGTCGTCCGACGGCCTGTATTGTTTATGGCGCGCTGAGCGGGGAGTGGTCTCCGGCTCCACAGAGTGGACCAAAGACTTGGAATAGCGAGTTAAATTTTTCTTTGATTATTACTTCGGACTCCCAATCAACTCCTTCACCAGCACCAACTCCAACTCCAACACCGACGCCAACCTCAACTCCGGAGCCTCAGACTCCCACGACAGTCCAAGAAGTTATCGATAATACTACTTCTGCGGTAACAGAGGTTGTTGAGAATACGGTAGAAGCAGTAGTCAGCGCTGCTCAATCAGTTAGCGCGACTGTTGCGGTAGTCGCTGAAAGTGCCAGACAAAACGAAGTTGTTCAAGCCGTAGCCCCAGAAACTACCACCGCGGCTGCCGCGGTTGGCGCGGTCGCGACCGCGGTCAGTGTTCCTTGGTGGAATTTGATCCAATTCTTCAATATCGCCGCGCTGGGATCATTGAAAAAAAGAACCAGCCGGTCGTGGGGTATAGTGTACGATAAAGCGACTCGGCATCCGATTGCCGGCGCCGCGGTGCACTTATTTGAAGCATCCTCGCAGAAACAGAAAAATGTTAGCACCACTGATAGCGATGGTCGTTTTGGCTTTTTAGCACCAGAAGGTGAGTATTACCTGAAGGTTTTTAAAGCTGACTTTGTGGATTATCAGAGTTCTCCGGTTCGAGTTTCTGGAAACCAAACTGAGGCTCTTAATTTGGAAATCCCACTAGCCTCAAAGGAAGCAAAATTGGTTTGGTTAAGATCATTTTTTAGTAAAGCTAAGACTATTTTTGAGGTCGGCGGTTCCTGGATGTTAGTGGTCGGCACCCTGATTAGTTTAGTGGTGTGGTTTATTTTTCCAACAAATCTGCACTTAGGAATACTGCTCTTCTATATACTGATGGATATTTTGAAATATATCTTAGATCATCTGACCTCTCGTTCATACGGAGTAGTGACGGATAGGTCTTTGAAAACGCCAATACCGCTAGCCGTTGTTCGAGTTTACGAATCCAGATACAATTGGCTTCTTGCGACTTTCGTTACTGATCGTGACGGCCGCTTTAAGTTTTTGGTTACTCCCGGGAATTACTATGTTACTTGTGCCAAGCCGGGATACGAAGCTTTCCAGTCTCCAGAAATGCCTGTTAGGAAATCAGACATTATCAACCTAGACATACCTCTGGCGGCGGGTAAATAACCATGAGGAAGATAGTTCTTTATTTGGGCTTAGTCATTGCAGGCTTCGGCTTTCTTTTGCAGGCGGCTACGGCGGAGACTTTTTTAGAAAAAATAACTGGTTTTTTTGATTCGCCAACTTTGCCGGAATTTATTGATCGTGCTGACCCGATCATAAACACGCCCGAAGAAATTAAGCCGGCGCCTGTCTCATCGGACGAAACTAGGCAGACTTTTTTCGAAGCCGTAACTGATTTTTTTAACAGTGAACAAAAGATTGATCAGCCGCCAAGAGTAATACCCGGAAAATTCCAGGAATTTCGTTACGCCATACCTTTTGCTCCAGAAATAGCCACTATTACTCCTTCTAGTCTTCCGGATGAGGAAATAAATAAGATTGTTCAAGAACAGCTTTTTGGCGCCTGCTCATTAGCGGGAAATATTACAGCCGTTGCTCCTGTGTGTGATCTTGGTGCTTCATCTAATAACGATCGAACTTACACGCTGAATTGGATCTGCAAGGGATTTCGGGAGTGTGTAATTGAAAAGAATGGCAAGCAGTTGTTCTCTATCAATGATAACGGCTTTGTTACTCTTCCAACTGATCGCTTGTCGGCCGGTACGCGCGCTGAGGACGCATTGATTAATTTCAAATTACGAGCTTTAGGAAACGGCGCGCAGAGTATACCCGCCGGTCAGTACACGGTTCTCGGCGCCTCTAAGAGTGTTAATGCCAATCTTTTTAATCCAACCTATTCTAAACCCCAAGTTTTTGATTCGAACGGAGTTAAGGTTTCTGATAGCGCGGCAGCCAGCGAAATTTACAAATTAGCCGCTGAGTCTTCGATTCCGCCAGTTTCAGTGGCGATTAACGCGAATACGGTAAACATTCCAGTCGGAACTCAGCTTTGCGCTCAATCGGTAGCCGCTCCGTTAGCTCCACAAGTTGTTAATCAGTGTAAGCAGGTAGATATTCCCGCCGGTGCGTACCTCATTTCTCCTGTTCGCCGCACCCCATACGATACTGAATGCGCGAACTGCTACACCGTCGGATATGGCAACGGCGCTCCAAACCCATATATCATCGGTCCAGATTCTAGCCAGGTTCCTGACGGCCCGATTTTACGAGGAGTTATAGAATTAGCACAAAAAGAAATTCGAGCCGCCGGCATAGATCCTTTAAAAATTGTCCCCAATAATACGAATCCAGTCGTGCGCGATATCGTTAATGGCGGTCGTTACAAGTTTGTTGCGCCAATTGGTTCTAAAACTAATTTAATTGGCGGACTATACTCTTACGAGTTTATTACTAATGCGCCGACCACCTCGGTGATACAGGATTTTAAAACCGGATTGGAATTTATTGATAAGGCGAATATCGGCAGTCTTTCAGCTGGCCGAACGATTGGGATTACTGATTCTGATTTAGCAAAAGATTTGAAAAACGCCATTAAAAATATAATTTATACCGATGCCTACGCGTTTCCGAAAAATGATATTGGCCAGAACATCTCCTATATTTCTGACAAAACTGATTCAGTGGTGCGGGAGTCCGTATTCCAGCGTTCCGGAACTGCGTATATTAGTCCGAACGATTGTACTAAAACTAACAGCAACGAACCGCCGCGTTGTAAAAAGCAGATTCTAGCCGGGTCGTACAAAGTTATTCCAAAGACGATTCAAAGTACTATTAATGCCACGACTAAACTTTCTTTTGTGCAGGATAGCTCTCCGAGCATTGGTCCGGTCATAGTTTTTGACGCTTCCGGTAATAAGGTGACCGATCTTGATGTTGCGCGCGAAGTAATTCGGATTGCTAATGAGTCAATTTGGCAATTTGGTATGGATCCGCGGAGCATTGTTTTTAGTGCCGAAGGCACGCAATTAGAAAAATCATTCGCGGCTTCTTACAGCGCCGGCTATCCGGTGGTAGTGCCGACTGGTGTCACTACGGATCCGGTACGCGGATATTTTAAAATCTACCCTTCGACTGAGGTCGGAAGCAATCCGCCACCGGAAACGAGACTAATCTATGACTTATATAAAGGTTCGCGGGTTGTTGACCCTGAGGTAGTAAGAGCAATTTGGGATATTAGCCAAAAAGCACAAACCAATCAAGCCGGTTCCACTCAAGTCGGCGCTCCTACTGGAAATGAAAAAATAGAAATACTCACGCCGGCAGATGGCGGGGAGATATCGCACAGCGATCCAATTTTGTCACATGATCCGACTAGACTGGTTTATCTAAAATGGAAAGTGTCCGGTGTCACTAGCCCAAAAGATTACAAGGTGGTTATTCGCGATACTTACACGCCAGCTGATTCACCGGCAAATGAACCATCCTTTGCTTATCCGGTTCAGCTTACCTCGCCGACGCCTAATACCGTGTTGACCTTGGGCGTACCCACTCGCATTTCTTGGAAAGGCGGAAGAGAAAGGGTTAATCTTTATCTTGCAGGGCGAGATTTAACGAGCGTGAGTCCTTATAGCGCTTACGGGTCGGTATATTTCCCCGCGACTACTCCGTATCTTCCATATATTACATCAGTTAATACTACTAGCTACGGAGTTTTTGGCGGAGGTCTTACTCCCAGCGTACCTTGGGACAGGGCAGAGCGTGCATTAATTGCTAAGGATCTTCCTCCAAACGGTAGTTTTGTTTGGGATGGAAAAACTTTGTGTGATCATTCCGGCGCGAGCTGTGTTTCTCTCGAAACGTTAGTAGATCGGTACACCCTGAAGAGTTTTATTGATGAAAATCTCCGGACTCCTGGGCTGTTAAGTATCGTGGCCGGGTCCGCGGGTGGGCTTGCCGTCGGACGTCAGGTGAACTGTGGAATGGCATTTGTTGGTTCCAATATCTGCAACTCCAGTTTTACTCCCGTAATCATTGAAAAAACCAAGAACAGCGTTTCTAGGCAAACCGTGTTGTCGACTCCGGTAGTAGCTGTTACGGCTGATATTGATACTGCTCTTTGGAACAGGGGAATGACCTACGATTTTGGCAAACACGCCTTAGAAGCGCAATTAATTGATAAGGCTAATCGAATAGTTGCGAGGGATTTACTGACAGTTAATGCTGTGGTTCCAAAAATAGAAATTCTTTCCCCATTGCCTGGACAAGAGATAGATATTACTAAACCAGTTACTATCCGATGGCGAAACCGTGGTTTTGACTCAGGAACTCAGCTTTCCGTTTTGCTAACAGAATTTCTTAATGCGGATTATTACAAAAACCCATGGCTTCCAGATGATACTAATGACCAAGTTACCCATCAGAATTTACCGTTATTCGTTTCTACTAATCTAATTCGTCCGGATGGCTCTTTTTCAAACCGAGTTGAGGCGGGCGACGGTTCAGCAACGATTAATCTTTTGGATAGCACTTATCTGCTCAAGCGTTCTGGCGTTGTTGAAAAGACTACTCTTAGGCAATTTTTGCTTGCGGGTGGCAAGTTGAAGTTTCCATTAATCTCGATTGCTGGTCCAACGGTATATAGCGGTGTAGTAACTAGCGGTGTGCCGGTTACGTTAACCGGTGATCCAAACGTTACCAGTCAGATCACTAATTCAGAAGTAGAATTTTGGGTAAGCAAGGTGGATGGAGTGGTTAACGCCGCGGCTACTGTGGCTAAGCCATGCTACCAGAATAATTCTTATGAGAAATGTTACAAATATACCGGACAAATTCCCGCGAACCGGGCGTTCACTGTTTCTTGGAAAATTCCAGAAGGCTTTGCGGGCTGTTCCCCATACCAAGGCGGCGCATTAAGAAAAGACGGCGCGGGCTGGTCTGCTACCGGTGACGCAGTCGCTCCATACTACCCGTCTTCCGGAGAAGCTACTGTGTTTGTTCCGGATATCTCCGGCGCTAAATCAACGATTTTCTTGGGATTACAGTGTGGAAAGACTTTTAGAGAAGGCTTTCCAGCGGGCGTAGGAAGAATTTTAGAAATAACCAACCAATTTCCTGGCAACGGATCCGCGCCGGCAATTATCAGCCCACTACCGCTTTCTTTCCGGTTGGTTAGCGTAGAAAGCGAAAGTAGTCCCGTTGGATTCAGCGACGATCATATTACCAGCTTCCCAGTGTTGAAAGCGATTCTAAAAGGTAAGAAGTTTACCGTTGCCTGGAATGCGTCGGGAGCTACTCGTTGCGATTTTACTGGAAGCAAAGTGCCGCTGGCTCGCGGTGGTTATTGGAACGAAGTAGTGAATGCCGCGGGATCTGGGCAAGAAACATTAATCGCTACCGATGCTACTCCAGTACCATTTGTGAACGCTGGCAATAACGCGGTAGGGGTAATGCTGACCATGCGTTGCTACGACAACAATGGCAATCCTACAAAACCCGCTGATCCAGCCAATTTTATTTCACTCCGATTTAGCACCGTGAACACCGTTTCATTATTGGCTCGAATAAAGAATGTATTTGCTGGTCTGTTTGCTAATGAGGAGTCGGGGTCGCGATCCGCATTGGCGCAATTATTCTTGTTGTCATCTTTGCCAGTTAATGAGGCAGATTTGAAATATGCAGGTGTCACCGCGGTCACTTCTGGTAGTCAGCCTTGGATTTATATTACAGATAAAGATGTGCCACAAAATATTAACAGCCGTTCGATTTGTTCTCCTGCGAAAGTTTCTCCACCTCCTCTACAGCAGTGCAAAGCGGTTTCCAGCGGCAGTTACACTATTTTTGGAGTTACCGCCCAACCGAATTCTAGTTATATCAAAGCTGATTTTGACAAAGTTCAGGTCTTTGGACCAGACCGCACGTTAGTGGCTGATCAGGCGATTTCCGATTATGTGTACAGTATTTATCGTAGTGCGCCCGCCGCTACAGTAAATGTTCCTGTTTCAGGTACTAATGTGTTTGTTCCTTCGGGTACGCCGATATGCTCTGCAGTCAGTCGCGTGGCGGGGATTGTCGATTCCGCTGTTCCAGCTTCTGTTACTCCGACCGTGGCGGAAGTCGTTGTTAAGTCGTCTACTTTGCAAGCCACCGAGGCTCTTTGGTTCAAAAATCAGGACTCCGCGGCCGTTTCGGGAAGTCCGTTAAACAGCCCCATTATTTTCACGCTCCCATCATACGCGACGAATTATTTGGGCACCAAACCGGTAATTAAAAAAATGACAACACAAGATATTGGTTTAGGGAGCGTTCCTTCTTCCGAGGCTAGACTACGTTTAGGGGTTAAAGTGCAGTCGGATGGGGCGGCGCTTGTGAAGCAAGGCGAAAAACTTAAACTGCAATACGCGATTGGAACTGGTTGGGGCAGTACAATGTATAGCAATCTTCTTGCAGATTCTGTGAAGCGGTCTCAGTTTCTCAGTCTTTTCAGTCACTATTATACTAGAGCCTACGCGGCGAATTGTAGCGCGCTTACGGATTGGCAGGATGTCGGCGCTACCGCAGTCTTCAAGGATAATCCGGGGGTGAACAATGGCGCGGTTCCGTTGCCAAGTGCCTTTGGTCCGAGCGGTATATTACAGACTTACGTTGAGAGGAACCCGTTTAGAGCGGAAAATCAGACAGTTTCGGTTAATAGTCAGACGGTCTTCGATTTTTCTCTGAAAATACCAGGTTTCCGTGCTTCTCAAGCGGAGCGAGAAAAACTCACCAGCGATGGAGAGCCGATGCTACAAAGCAAGGTTGATTATATGTGCTTTAGAATTGCTAAGGAGGATGGCTCACTACCAATTGATGAAGGAATTTTCCCGGTCATTTGGCGTAATGATGCCGAATTTCGGCCATAAGATATAATGAAGAAGATTAAACTAAAACAAATTATTTTTCTGGTCGCTCTCGGTCTTATTTCGGGGAGCTACGCCTATGCCCAGCAGGGAAGATTTTCCGAGGTGCGATTTAAAATTTCTCCACCGAAATCGAGAATTGAAATTTTGGGTAAGGCGCCGGATTCGGTAAGTAAGATTTTAGAGTCCATACAAGGAATTTTGATTCCGCCGATTTGTCCGGTGCTACCATCGCAAGCAGTCTGCAATTTTAGCTTAGAGGATGTCAGTGGTCCAGCTAATGATTTTAAATTTAGTTGGAGCTGCCCGGCTTCTTTGGCGCCTTGCGATATCAAGATGAATAGTAAGACTATCAGCCAGGTAGCTGGTGCGGGTAGGGCTTATTGGAATTTAGATAATATTATTGAACGCACTCCTATTTTTGAGTTAATAAACGTCAAAGGTGGCTTCTGCGGCGGAGGCATAGCGCATACCTACACCACGGGAACTACCGCTTCGCGGCCTTCAGCGACGGTAGCAGCAACTTTCTCGCAAAGCGCATACCGATGGCTGGGAAATCTTAATTCAGCCACTCCGGATACGGCACTGGCCGATCAGGATACCGCTTACGGCGCGGGAGTTTCTGGCCAGCTTCGACTGCGTCTTCTTATTCATGTAGCTGGTTCTGATCTTGGCGTTAGCGGTCAAGCTTTTAAACTACAGACCGGAGCAAATGCTACCTGTTCAGCCGCCACTTATGCAGATGTTAGCGGTAGCTCAAGTTATATAAGGTATTATAATAACGCCTCTCCGGTGGACGGAGCCGCGATCAGCACGGTCGGGGATGATCCGACGCATAGCGGCCATACTCGCGTTGCGCAAACTTATGAAGAAGCTAATAACTTTACCAACACTAGCGGTATCAGTACGGGACAGGACGGATTATGGGATTTCTCACTTTTGATGCAGAGCGGGGCCGGTTTTGGAAATAACATCTGCTTGCGCGCGGTAAAGTCGGATGGAACAGTTCTGGATACTTACAGCGTCTATGCGGAAACTTCTTGCAGTGGAGAGGGTTGCACTTAGACGAGGCATAATACAGAGTTAATCATATGTGGAAACCAGTGATTCATCTGGGGAGCACTATAGGCGTTTTATTAGCTGCTATCGCCGGCCTGGCATTTTTGATTAATTTTTCTGAAACAGAGGCCATTGGTTACGACAATTGCCATATGGAGACCAGCTTACTCGGGAAGCAAACCGCTTTGGCAGCGGCTTCTTTCTCGGAAGCGATGAACCTTTCTGATGAGGATCTTAATTTTTGCACGGGCGGTTTTATTCATGGTGCCGCAGAGGGACAGTTAAAAAAATCCCCTAATTTGCTAGCAGAAGCTAGATCTCTTTGTGATTTATTCCCTCAGACTAATCGCCCATATTTTTATCAGACTTGCGTGCACGGTATCGGACACGGACTGATGGCCGCTACAGTCAATAATCTACCGAAAGCCCTCAATTTATGCGAAGAATCATTTTCTGGTAGCGCCCACTTTCAACAAGTCTGCGCGGAAGGAGTTTTTATGGAGAATTTTGACGCTGGCCACGGACAGGACAAAGCAGAAGCTAGTCCATATATGAGTCCTGAAGATCTGATGCACCCGTGTCCGTCCCAGCCGGAATTATATAAAGAATCGTGCTACCTGCACGTCGCTGAGCATTTTTATAGCCATCAGCCGGAAGCTCAATATGAAAAAGCCTTTGAGTTCTGTATGGGCGCGGAAACGGCCTATCGCGACGCTTGTGTTCGTAACGCCGCGAAAAGGATGATGCAGAATAATCTAGCAAAACCGAAAGAAATGGAAATTTTCTGTAGCTCCATAGAAAAAGGTTTTTCCGGTGATTGTATTTACGGCCTAGCCTCCGGGTACGGGGAATTTTTCTTTGGTTTTAAAAAAGGGGAGGAGTTCTGCCGCCGAATACTTTATCCGAATAATCGCCAATTTTGTCCGGAGTTATGGCGCTAACTGCGAAAAATTTTTTGTGGATTTTAATTACCGCGTACGCGGTTTATTTTTCTTCTTTAACAATACAGCGGTATCAAAATTTACACGCTTCGTATTTTGACCTCGGGATTATGCATCAAACGGTCCATAATACTTATCGGGCGATTACTACGGGGGACTGGTCCTTATTTTTAGAAATGACAAAGCCGGGGTCGGCGATGCAGTTCAAGCGTCCAGCTGTCCATACTGATTTTTTGTTGGTTTTTCTAGCGCCCTTCTATATTTTTTATGATGGACCGGAAACTCTCTTGGTCATTCAAGCTCTGGTGGTCGCGCTCGGCGCTTGGGCAGTTTTTAAAATTACGGAAATTGTATTTAACGGGTCTAAACATAAAAGTTGGCTCGCTTTAATTTTCTCGGCGGCTTATTTGGCATATCCGCCGATGCAGCATGGTGCCGCATTTGAAATGCACGCCTTTACTTTAGTTACGCCGATACTACTGGCC
>CAYSNI010000036.1:0-11588 GCA_964432465.1 uncultured Candidatus Saccharibacteria bacterium | reverse complement strand
ATACGGCCTATTTTAAGCCACCGTTGCCCGTATCGATTAAGGCGATGAGTATCACTAACATCACCAATAAGATGCTGGAGGATAAAGAGTTGTTTAAGGGGAGTAAGATGATGAAAGACTTGGAGTCGCGATTTACTAATGGCGGAATCATGGTGGCTCATAACGCGAAATTTGACGGGGCGATCTTAGAAGCCGAAGGCATGAGTATTCCAAAGCGGATTTGCACTTTTCGGGTGGCGCGGGAGTTGGACCCGGAAAATACCATTCCGGAATATAATTTGTCTTATTTACGCTATCACCTGGATTTGAATGTGGAGGACGCCAACGCGCACGACGCGGAAGGGGATGTGAAAGTTCTTTACGCGCTTTTTAAAAGCTTATTGGCAAAGCTGATGGCCGAGAGCAAGATTACCGAAGAAGAGGCGATTGCGAAAATGTTGGATATTTCCAGTCGGCCGACGTTGTTCAGAGTATTTAATTTCGGCAAACACAACGGACGGAAACTGGAAGAAGTGGTGCGTACTGATCGTGGTTATTTACAGTGGATGCTAGATAAGAAAATGGAAGAAGGGGGGCAGGATGAGGACTGGATTCACACGCTGCAGTACTATCTGAAAACGACGCTGTTCTAGGATTTATTACCGAGAATGCGATTTTTAGAAAGAATCGCTACGGCGCTGGCAATGGTAATCACCACCAAGTAAGAGGTAAAAATCTCGGTGAAGCTGAAAGGGAGGGACGGCAAGGCTCCCAACACGACCGCGACCGACCAAGAAACCATAGAAATTGCTCCACTCGCTAACAGGGCGTTACTTTTTTTCATAAATTCGGACGAAGTAGGCAGGTGCTGGCCCAGGTAGCGATGAATGTGCGGCAGGTGAGAAAGGTGGAAAAAGATTCCGTTGATAATCACCACCGCGACAATCGCCATTTTAGACAGGAATTTGCTGGACTGCAGATAGTTTATCGGGTCGGTAAAGAAAATCAGGATGCCGGAGATGACGAGCAGCCCGACGCCTATCCAGACCATGCGACTTCCTACCCGCAGAAAGCGCAGCTCGGTTGAGGTAATTTTTTTATCCTTAATACTACTGAAGAAAATAAAATCGCTGGCAATGGCTCCGCCCGCTCCTAAAACCACGCCAAACAAATGGACGATAGTGATAGCAGTTTTGTAATCGATAAAGCTTAAATCCATATTCTTAACCTATTTTTGAACCTGGCGGGACCGATTTTTCGGGCATCAGTAAAACCGGGCCAGCTTCGGAAGAAGCAGCGAGAAGCATGCCCTGGCTGGTGAAGCCCATCATTTCACGAGGCTCAAGATTAGCAACTACGCACACTTCGTGGCCGATTAGGGCTTCCGGTTCGTAGGCTTTTCCTATACCCGCGAGAATTTGGCGATAAACTGGCGCATCAGCCGGGTCTTTTTCGCCAAGATCTACCTGCAGCTTCAAAAGCTTGTCGGAGCCTTCTATGCGGACGGCTTCAAGTACTTTGCCCACCCGGAGGTCAGTCTGCTTAAATTCATCAATTCTCATTTGGCAATTGTAGCAAATTGTTGTATAATTGCCATAGTTGCGAAGGAGAAGTCGGATGAACGAAGAGATTGAGCTCCACATTATCACGCTGGCCGAAGAAATGAAGCGACTGATGGAAGAAAATTTCCTTAAGCCTAGAGAGCAGAACGACGGGATTCACGTGCGGCTTCGCGAGATCGCGGATGAGATTGTGAGTTATGGGTTCTATTTTGAACGAAAAATGACGTTTGACGCTCTTCATCCAGGGAAGTTGGTTGTGGAGATTGAGCTGTACAAGCCGAAGAAGGATATGCCGCCCGAAGATAAGAGGCGTTACGACGACTGGTTCCGAAAGATGAACGGACTGAAGGAGGGGGATTAGCCCTTCCTTTTTTTATTTCAATTTTTCAATACGAATGCCGATTAATCGGATCTTTTTACGCTGAGGATTTTCGCGTTTATCAAAAAACGGGGCGAGGAGCTTTAGTGCCTCAAACTGCAGAAGTTCGGTTAGCTTTTTTGGTGACTGTTGCTCAAATAAAGTACCGATTTTATCCTTTGCTTCGGAAAGCGTGCGGGCTCGGGATTTAGTTTCAAAATCGGAAAAGCGGACGGTAATACTGATAGTTTTGAAAGAGTGAGATGTCCCACTATGGAAGGTACGGATTACGCTCGCGCACAAATTTTTCATCTGCTCGGTGATAAAGCTGGCGTTAAGAGTGTCTTCATGGAAGGTGGTCTGCTCGCTGATGGATTTTATTTCGTGCTCCTCGGTAACCGGGGAGTTGTCGGTGCCGCGTAGGCGATCGTAAAGCTCCGTACCCCATTTACCGAGAATTTCGTGGAGTTGCTCGCGGGAGTATTTCTTTAGATCGCTAATCGTTTTGACGCCGCGGGTAGTGAAGATTTTTTCAGTTTTTGGTCCGATGCCGGGGATGGCCCGGATTGCCATTGGTTCAAGAAAAGTTTCCGCGTCTTTTTGATGAACTACCGTAAGGCCGTCCGGCTTTTGCATGCTGACGGCAATCTTCGCGATTAATTTATTTGGTCCGATGCCGATGGAGCAGGTGAGCTTTTCTTTGCGTTTAATTTCTAACTTAATTTTTCGCGCGATTTCTGTGGCCTTCAGGTAGGTTTCCGCGAAACTTAAATCAATATATGCCTCATCCACACTGGCTTGCTCTACTAGTGGGGCGAATTTCCGGACGATGGCGAGGACGCGGTCGGAAGTTTCGTGATAGCTCTTCATGTGGCCACCAACGAAGATCGTAGCCGATTGGCCTTCCAGGCGGGCTTTTTCCGCTAAGCGCCAGGCTTTAGAGATTGGCATGGCCGAGTGGATACCGAAGGCGCGGGCGGCATAATTGGCCGTAGAAACGACACCGCGGCCAGCGCCATCTTCGGGATCGGCGCCGACGACGATCGGGCGACCCTTATATCGAGGATGATCGCGCTCTTCAATCGAAGCGAAGAAAGCGTCCATATCTAAGTGAGCAATAATGCGGGGCATATGGGAAGTATAGCTTACGAGATAGCAGTTAGGATCTAGAATTTAATAAATAGGATAAAAATAGGGAATAAAAACCACCCCGGGTGGGGTGGTGGGTCTTACTTCGGAGTGTCGCCGGTATCCTCTTCATCAACGTCTTCGTCGGGTTCTGCGTCCTCGTCCGGCTCGTCTTCCCCATGCTCGTGAGGAGGAGCGTCCGGAAGTTCACCGCCGAATAAAGCGGCAGCGAGGCAGAGTTGGCTGTTATACAGACGCTGAGCGTAGATACAAAGTCCAAAATATACAATTGTCGGCGGGAAGCTCTTCGGAGCGGAGCTTAGAAGCCAATCATACAAGGAGTAGAGGATGCCGTTCTGATCACCGTGTTCCTTCGCGTGCTTTTGCATTTTCTCTGATTCAGAAAGCTCAGCATGAGAAGTTTCGTCAGCTTCGTTATAGATCGCCAAGTCATCTTTGTAATTCCAGGTTTCAAGGAAATCTCGGACATCTTCCGGTACTTCCGTCTTATCCATCGCCAGGGCTGTCTCGACCAGATCTTTCATGAGAATTTCTCGAATCTCTTTGGTAGTCAGATCTCCATCGCCGATAAGTTTTTGCGTGACTTCGTCGTAGATCCTGAGCAGATTATCATACATAATCCGCCTCCTTTCGGGTCAATGTTCTACCGACAGGTTATCACTATTTTTATGGCCTGACAATGATTTCACCGCTCATATTCGGATGAAAGCCGCAGAAATAACTGAAGGTCCCTTCTTTGCTAAAGGTATGAGAAAAGGATTGGCCTTGATTGAGAGTCGGGCTTTTAAAGTCCGGTCCGATGACGCTGTGCGGCGCGCTGTCATAATTTTTCCAAGTAATAGTAGTTCCAGGAGCAATCTTTACGGTCTTGGATACAAAAGAGAAGCCCTTAATATCAACTTGAACTTTACCGGTAGATTGAACAGGAGTGCTGACGGTAGTGATGCCGCCTGGGGCGGTAGATTTAGGCTCTGGAGTCGTAGAGGTCGTTTGAGTGTTCGTCGGTGCCTGATTAGCTGGAGAGTCTGATTTGTTTTTAGCGCTGAAAGAATACCACCCGATTAATACGACAGCCACGACAAGTACCAAAATAATTTTTTTGTTCATAGTATTTATTATACCATTTTCTCTAAGAGCTGGCTGCGTTGGCAACTAAATAAGAGGCGATGATGGCGGCAGTTTCCGCGCGAAGAGTCAGGCCACCGAGCCCGACTATTTTCAGGTCGCGCATTTGAGCCATTTCAATTTCGGAATCGTCCCAGCCTCCTTCCGGACCGATGAAAATACTTACGCGCTTAGCGCCGGAGTTACGCAATCGCTCCTGATTAAAGAGTGAGGCGCCTGGTTTGAAGAAAAGGTTCGCGCTGTAGTCCTTGCTTTGTTCCAAGGCCTTTTTAAAGTCAGTAACTTCGTGGATGGTTGGAATGATACCGCGACCGGACTGTTCGGCGGCCTCTTTCGCGATCTTTTCCAGACGGTCTTCACGTAGCGAGAGCTTGACTGTTCTTTTGGTCAGGATCGGTACAATCGCGCTTACTCCGGCTTCGGTGGCTTTTTGAACAACCAGTTCAAAATTTTCTTTTTTAATGATTGCGCAGTAGAGGGTTACCTCGGTGGCTGGTTCTTTTTCGTTCTTGCTAATCGCGTTAATTTCAAATTCCACGGCTTCCTTTTGGAAATCCTTAATTTCCGCGACGGCCTCCTGCAGTTTATTGTCTACCAAAATTACCTGGCTACCGGATTTGAGGCGGAGGACGTTTTTTAACTGATTAACCAGCTCGCTGTCGTTTACGAGAAGCGTCTTTTTTGAGAAGTCGTAATCACCGATAAATCGATGGAGTTGCATGAGTTTAGATTGCAGTTGCTTCTAGGTACAGGAACAAAGGAATTTCTTTCCGGGCTCGGTCTTCAGCTTCAGCGTGTGGTCCGGCTTCACTCTTTTTATCGGAAATCCATTCTTCCAGATTAGTAACGGTGAAGCCCGCGTTTTTCAGAAGCTTGAAATAAAGCTGGAGCGGACGATGGAAAGAGATGGTGTAGTCGTCGGATACGCCCGGGACTTGTCCTGAGCTTGCCGAAGGATGCATCTGAATCTTCGCTTTGGATTCGCTCAGATAGGAATCAACGCGTCGATATACTATGCCGTTGCTTGTCCCGTGATCACTGAGCGATTTTACGGGATCCCAGCCCCAGTCGCTAGCTTTGGGTACGCGGAAAGCAGGGTGGTTCATTACCATATAAAGACGGCCATGCGGCTTGATGACGCGCTGGCATTCTTTTAGCACCGCATGGGCGTTATTCATATTTTGGATGGCGAGAATAAGAGTAATTTTGTCGGCTATCTTGTCTTTGATCATTTTTAATTTTTCTGCCGAACCGACGTAATATTCTTCATTACTATTTTTTGACTCTTTCGCTTTTTCAATCAGTTCTTTTGAAGCGTCAACGCCAATAATTCGCGCGCCGTCGTGGGCGAATTTTTTTGCGAAATAACCCTCGCCACAACCGAGGTCTAGGATCATTTCTCCATTTTTAGGCGCGATAAGGCGGGTTAAATTAGGCAGAATTATCTTCTGCTGATAATGCCCGACGACTGATTCTTTGCCCCAAGACGTATCTTTCTTCATAAGTGGCATTGTAGCGCAAGCAGGGGCTATCTCAAAATATCTTTGAACGCTTCCCGAGCAGTAGTTAACTGATTAACAATGTCGCGGAGAGCGGAAAATATCGGCGCATCCTCGGCTTTACCCAGCCGTTTCGCGATGGCCTCTAAGGAGGCCATACCCTCGCTCCGAAGTTCGGTGGAGCCGTACTGCCCGATCTCCATGCCGGCGCGGCGGTTGTGAGAAAATTTACTTTCTACGGTAATCAAAAAATCTTCTCGGCCGGCGAGGCCTTTCATCGTTTTTGCTTTCGCGCCTAGGCGTACGCCCACCCGAAGCATCTCATCAAGACACATTTCTTTTAATACTCTCAGGCTTCGATCGGCGAAGCCGGCTCCTTCTACGGTGCCAACCGCGAGTGTGTAAACATTTTTTAGCACACCGGCGAGGCACACGCCGACAAGATCATCGGACTGTTCCAGTTGAAGATTCGTTTTATGGAAAAGGGGAGCGAGTTTGGCAATGCCGAATTTACTTTCTGAGGCGAGGACGGCCGAGCACGGCTTTCCGAGGGCGAGATCTTCGGCAATCATTGGTCCGCTGAGTACCGCGAAGCCTTGACCAGCTGGTAGATTGGCCTGTAGAAGCTCAAAGATTAGCATCGGCTTCGCGCCGAACATCACCATTCCTTTGGCGAGCGAAACAATCTGGGTATTTTTTTGGAGAATGGGCTTAAGATTTTGGAGAACTTCAAAGTGGGCCCAAGAAGGGATACACAAAAATAAAAGATCAGCTTCCGCGACTGCCGCGGATAGTTCCGATTCACCTCGGATCTTTTTTGAATCAATGTCCCAGACGGATGTGGAAGTAACAGCTGTTTCAATAATCTTTGCTAGCGCGCTCCCGATTTTTCCGCCACCAATAATCGTCACTTTCATTAATGCAGTATAGCAAGAAAACAAAAACCGCCCCCTCACCAGGCTAGTAGATCGAGCACTTCCGTTTTCTAGTCGCTTCTCTTTGGGCAACGTAATATTTGCAAACCTCACATTTGCGAATACTATGTTGCGTTGAGAAAAACGGACTGAACGGTGCTCGATTCACCACCTGGCTCGCGCAGGGCAGTTTTTGTATAATTTAGACCTATTGCATCATACCGGAGGACGAGGACCGGCCTCCTTTGGAAGCCCATAAAGCCCAGCCGCCAACCGCAAAGTGCAACAGAGTATCTAGCGGGTTCTGGAGCATGGATCCGAGGAAGTTAGTGCTGATAAACAGACTATACAGTCCGATAAGGAGACCGACCCAGCCCAAGACTTTTACCAGCAATCTTTGGTAGTTCGCGCTAAACAAGAAGGAGGCCAAAAGACCGACTACGCCCAACACTGCGTGAGCCCAGTTTTCACCGTTATCAAAGACCCAAGCACTGCCGAAGATAGACTGTTCAGCAGTAGGACCGATAATACCCGCGAAACCAAGGATTCCCACCAAAAGTAGGACGACGCCGCCGACTTGGAGAAATTGTTTTGGATTCATTTTAATAAACTGATTTTTACTCGACCTTTCCAGTCCGAAAGCGGACTAAAAGTTACCGAAATTAATTATACCATTTAGGATAATTTTTAAAGATTGAACTTATACACACGAAAAGCCGTCTCGCCGCGCTTATTTTTAATTAAAATCGGCTGAGCGCCGGCTTTCAGGAGGTTATTCTCAACGGTAAGCGTATTCTGGCTGATGGTGGTATTTTTTCGCTGAGGAACTGCCTTGTCCGGGATAACCAAATAGTAGTTATGGATTCCGGCGTCAACGAAAGCCTGAGGATTGAGAAGGTCGGCAGTCGTGACCGGCCAGCCGTAATAGATCTGGCGGCGATCCAGCGTCCAGAGTTGGGAGGCGCTAGAAATGGTGGGATCATAAACAATCATCGCGTCATAGGGCTCGTAGCCTTTGTCCTGTAACTTCTTATTATTCTCATTTTTGAGATTTTGCAGGAACTGGTACTTACTATCAAAACTTAAAAGAGGATACTTTCCGGCCAGTTCTTTCGTAAAATAATCTTCTAGTTCGTTGTGCCCCCAGTTGTAGGAATCAAAACGCGCTTGCGACCAGGCCCAGAACTGAGGTCCGATCGGGTAGCTGAAGATTAAGGTGTTTTTAGTGTAGGCGACTTCCAAAATAAGAATAAGGCCGAGCAGGACCAAAGGAAGTTTTTTTAGTGAATTAGCGGCCGCGGCAATTTTTATTGCCAAAAACGGCGTGAGGAGAGTTAAGAATCGGAAGGAGGGACCGATAAATAAAATCAGGATTACGAACCAGACGAGGGCGATATCAATGAACGCCTTTTCTTTAAAAATGGCGTTGGTTGTTTTTTTGAAAAATAAAATTGCGAAATAGATAAGTGTAGTTGCGGCGAGACTAAGAAAAATCCAGGAATTTGTGACGAGAAGATTAGGAATAAAGTTTCGAAGACGATCGCCTAGGGAGCCGATTTGTTCTTTGCCTGGGGCCGACTGCCAGACTTCGGGATTCTGACCAAAGATAAATGAGAATTGAAAGTCAAAATGACCGAAAGCGTCGTAAAGTTGGAAGTTATAGATAAGAATTGGACTCGCCACAATCGCGGTTAGCAGTACGCCAAGCCAAAAATGTTTCTTTCGGAATACGTCGCGACGGAATAAAACCAGGTAGGTGATAAAGATTGGCACGGCGATAAAGGTGATGTATTTAGTAAGAAAAGCCAGACCAAGTGTGGCGCCGACCCAGAGGAAGAATTGAGGTTTTTCGAGGGCTCGCAGAAAGAGATATGATGCTAAAAGCAGGAAGAAGATCACGTAAGATTCCTGAATGCCTAAACGGGAAATGTACACGTTATTTACTGTGACGGCGGTCAAGGCGGCGGCAATCAAACCGGCATTTTCCGAAAACAGTTTTTTTGCAATCAGATAGACCAGATACACCGAGACGATACCGAGGAGTGCCGAAGGAAAGCGGAAACCAAAATTATTTTCTCCAAATATTGCCATCGAAAAATGTTGGACGAGAAAGACCAGCAGCGGGTGATCGTGCATGGCAATCTTTGTCCAGCTAGGTATGTTGGGGTCGGTCCACTCCAGTGGCGTGGTCTGATTGGGCGCGTTATCAAAATCTAAAGGACCGATCGCGCGAAAGGCGTAAAAAACCTCATCACTGCCAGTAATGTCGCCGGCACCGAGATTGAAGATGCGGAGCAGGGTGGCGGCAACGAGAATCGCCAGTAGGATATAGTTCTTCTTCATTAGTTCTAGTGTAGAATAAAATTATGTTTACCAAAATGGCCGACCGGCAATGGCTGTGGATTATGATTGGGGCCTATGTCGTAATCTTCGGTCTGATGACCGGACTCCGGCATTACAATTTTGATACCCAGACCTGGGATTTGGCGGCGTTCGCGCAGTCTTTTTGGAATGCTTCCGAAGGGCGAGGTTTAGTGAATAATTTAGAACAAGTGCGCAATCATCTCGGACTGCATTTTAGCCCGGGACTTTATTTGCTAGTACCCGGATATGTGATCTTTCAAAGTCCCTACTATCTATTGCTGGTCCAGACCCTAGCGCTGGCGCTTGGCGCCTGGCCATTATTTTTACTGGCGAGGCGTAAATTGGAGGGCCGGTGGCCATTATTGATTGCGGGTATGTATCTTTTATACCCGGCGCTCCATTGGAGTAATTTCTATGATTTTCATGAGATTACTTTTTTTGTGCCGCTAATGCTGGCGGCGCTGTATTTTCTGGAAGAAAAAAGATGGGGCTGGATGACGGTATTTCTCGCGCTCGCGGCCAGTATGAAGGAGGACGCGATTCTCGCGGTAATGTTCGTCGGCGTGTATCTTATGATAAAAAAACACTGGAAGGTCGGCTTGCCGATTGCAGTAATCGCGCTAGTTTATTTTTTGCTAGCGTTGAAAGTGTTCATGCCCGCTTTGGGTGGCGGAGCGCTTCGTTTGGATCGTTACGCTAATCTGGGCGCGACGCCGACCGAGGTAGTAAAAAATGTGGTGACTAATCCGCTTTTGCTCGGCAAGACGATTTTGACCGGGCCGAAGGCGAGTTATATTTTCTGGCTCTTCTTGCCCGTGGGTTTTTTGTCACTGGTTTCTTGGCCGTCGCTCATCCTCTTATTGCCGGGTATTCCGGAGAATCTGCTTACTAAATATCAGTTTCAATTCAGCGGGCTTTATCACTATGACGCGATTTTAATCCCGGCGATTTTTGTGGGGGCGATCTTTGGTTTGAAAAAAGTATTGGCGCGGTGGCCGAAGAAGGATAAGGCGATTAGCTGGGTGTTGATTTTACTTGCGATGCTGAGCTTTTTCGCGCGTTCACCGATTGGTCTCGCCTCATTTCCGGTCAGTTATTTTACGGACACGCCAAAGCGGGCGGCTTATAGAAATTTAATTAGATTGGTGCCGCCGGGAGTTTCGGTAGCGGCGAATACTAATCTGGTGCCTCATCTCGCGCACCGGGAATACGTTTGGGCATTGAACAGCGAAACGTTTCCGCCGGATTTTATTATTATTGACGGAGCGGATTCTTTTGGATTTGAAAATCAGAAGAAGTTTCAGGAATATCTAGACAACTACTTGAAAACCGGAATTTATAAGGCGCAGATGTTTGATAATCGCTACATCGTCCTTATGAATAACAAGTTTTCTTTAGCGCCCGCGCAGACGAAGTAATAGAACCTTCCAGAAGGCCTCCAGCATAATCATCAGATTGAATTTGGATTTACCCGTTTTTCGCTCAGTGAAGATTATCGGCAATTCTTGAATTCTAAATTTTTTCTGATGGGCCCGATAAGTCATTTCAATTTGGAAATTATAGCCCGCCGAGCTGATCGAGTTTAAGTCGATATTTTCCAGAATCTGCCGACGAAAACATTTGAATCCGCCAGTGAGGTCGCGGTAGGGAAGCCAGAGTACGGCGCGGGCATACAGATTACCGAAGCGGCTGACTAGCTTTCTGATGAGCTCCCAGTTTTCAGTGTTGCCGCCCGGAATATATCGCGAGCCGAGGACGAGGTCGCAATTTTTGATTTTTTCCAACATCGCCGGAATAGCGGCGGGGTCGTGCGAAAGATCCGCGTCTATCTGAATGATCAGTTCTAATCCGTTCTGTCGCGCGAGAATTTCCTTAAAAGCGGCGATATACGCGGTGCCAAGACCTTGCTTGCCGGAGCGATGTATAACTCGGATTGGAGCTTGTGCCGAGCTAGCCGAGGCATATTTTTTTGCCAGTTCGTCGGCAATTTTGCCCGTCCCGTCCGGTGAGTTGTCGTCTACTATAACTAGCTCCAAATCGGGGATTTTGAGCGCGAAAATCTTTTCCGCGAGAATGGGGAGATTTTGTGCTTCATTATAGGTAGGCGTAACAACGACAATACGCATACGAATAGAGTACCAGCCTTTGATTGTTTAGAAAAATTATAGTAAAATATTTCTAGAAATTTGACAGGAGAAAGCATGGGTCAGCCTCAAAAGCTGGTGATTGTCCGACACGGTGAAACCGATTGGAACAAGATCGCGAAAGCCTGTCGTACCGGTAAGATGGAAGTGCCGGAAAAGATGATCGGACTGTCAAACCTGATGACGAGGTTGAGTGAGGAGGGGATCGCGCAGGCGGTGGCTACCGGTAAAGCGCTCGCCAGGATTCACAAGACTTTTGACGGCGTTTATTTCAGCCCCTGGGTTCGCGCAGTCCAAACAAAGGAGCTGATCTTCAAGCAGTTCTCAAAAAAGGTTCGCGATGATCTTGAGGCGAGATCCCGTCCCAGCCTTTTTATTAGAGAGCAGGATCCCGGCAAGCTGGATATGCTTCTTGGCGATCCTAACGAAGCGAATCGTATCTACCAGGAGTACCGGAAGATAGCGATGACCAAAGGTCATTTCCGTCTGAAGCA
>CAYSNI010000035.1:0-11516 GCA_964432465.1 uncultured Candidatus Saccharibacteria bacterium | reverse complement strand
GGTAAGTAGAAACTCTATTTAATTTTTCGACATCGACTTTTTATAATAAGAGTATTCAAGATTCCCGATTATATCTGGTTGGAAGTTAGTCATCGAGAGATTAGTGGTCTTAATCGAAAAATTTAAGCTTCGATGAGCTTCGGTAATTACTTGGCTATGCTTATGTAAGTAGGCAGAGAATAATTGGTAATTCATGTTTTGAGCTTATATGCCGGAAGGAGCTCATCGCGATAGAGTTTTCACTTCCTGGCATAATTCCCATACTATAACAATTTTATAGCTAAATGAAAAGGCAGCTAATTAGATCCGTTCAGCTTATAGAAATTACTGAAAAGGCTCGCCACCAAGATCGGGCCCGTACCTCCGGGCGTGGGCGTATAGAAAGAAAGTTCCAAGTTAGAAGTTTCAAGTTCTAAACTAGAAACGTCTAGGTCTCCGGACACTTTTCCATTCTTCATGCCAAAACCAAAATCAATGAATCCTACTCCCTTCTTAAGCATTTCCGGCTTAATCAAGCCCGGCTTGCCGGCGCCTCCGATGACTAGATCGCATTCCTTTAGACGATCAAGATCAGTCTTGCTATGAAAAATTATCAAGTCTTTTACTTTGCCCAAAAAAACTTCCGCGATCGGCTGACCAATTAATAATCCACGACCGACAACGCCGACAACCCTGTCTTCCATCTGCCAGCCGACATCTTCAAGCACTGAACGCACAACGCCTACCGCGAGCGGCTCGACTTCAGAATCCAAGCTGAGAGCGTCCACGTCTTTCTCCCGTACAAGTCTGGCCAATACCGCCTCTCGGTTCATTTCTTTCGGTAACGGTAACTGAATAATAATTCCTCCTACAGAGTCATCCTGTCCGGCATGAGCAATCTCCACTGAAAGCTCCGCCTCGCTGATTGAATTAGGGAATCGCCGCAATTCAAATTCTATACCCAGCTCATCGGCAATTTTTTTCTTTTGCTTTAAAAAACTCGCTGAAGCATCACTGTCCCCAACGAGAAATGCCACCAGTTTCTTATCCGGCTTCGGCATTTTTTTCAGCCGCTCAACAATTTTTCTAGCAACCGCCTTGCCGTCAATTATTTTCATTAATATGCGAGCGGAAACCGCTTAGCTAGCACAATCGACTCCTTCGCAACCGTTTCTTTTTTAATAAGCGTCCTGGATATCAATTCGGCTATCCTAACCATCTCCCTTTCTTTCATCCCTCGACTGGTAACCGCCGGCGTACCAATTCTCAACCCGGAAGGGTTAAAGGGCTTATCATCACCGGGGATGCTGTTCCGATTGGCGTTTATTACGTTCTTCTCCAAAAGTAGCTCGGCAGTTTTCCCATCCAAACCAATTTTTCGCAGATCAATCAGTAGTAAGTGGTTGTCGGTTCCGCCGGTCACCAGATCAAAACCTTTCTCCATTAACGCGGCGGCTAAGGCCTTGGCATTCTTCGCCACCTGTTGCTGATATTTTTTAAAACTAGGCTGAAGCGCTTCAAAGAACATTTCCGCCTTGGCGGCGGTATTATTATTATGTGGTCCGCCTTGAAGGCCGGGGAAAACTGCCTTATCGATACGCTCACTAAAATCTTTTCGAGAAAAAATAACCGCGCCGCGCGGTCCGCGCAGAGTTTTGTGAGTAGTAGTCATTACTATGTCCGCATGCGGAAATGGTGACGGATGTAATCCCGCTGCCACTAAACCGGCAATGTGAGAAATATCAACAACATGATAGGCGCCGATTCTTTGGGCAATATTACTAAATTTTTCGAAATCAATTTTCCTGGGATAAGCAGTAGCGCCGGACACAATTACCCTAGGTTGGTACTGTTCTGCCATTTTTTTCACCACATCGTAATCAATCAAACCCGTCCCTGAGTCTACGTCATATTGAACACTGTTAAAAAATCTTCCGGTAAAGCTGACCTTGTGCCCATGAGTAAGGTGGCCGCCCGAGGCAAGCTTCATACCCATTAAAGTATCACCCGGATTCATCAGTGCCCCATAAATTGCTAAATTTGCCGGCGAGCCGGAGTAGGGCTGGACGTTCACGGCCCATTCACTTGGCTTTAATTTAAAAGCTTTCAGAGCGCGCTCTTGCGCTAAAGATTCTATCTTGTCATATAGCTCGTTGCCCGGATAATACCTTTTTCCGGGATAACCTTCGGAATATTTATTCGCGAGCGGAGAACCGGTTAATTTTAAAATTTCCACCGAGGCGTAGTTTTCAGAGGCAATTAGGTTGATAGTCTCATTTTGCCTTTTGACCTCTAAATCGACTAGTTTTTGAATGACTTTATCCTTCATTTGTAATACCCATTATGCTCATTTTTCCTGATTACTTCAAGAATCCAGATAGCATTAGCGTCGGGGCTCCGACCAAGACGCCGGAATACCCCCCCCTACAGCCCAAGTTTTTTCTGTCATGCCAACGGAAGCTGGCATCCAGGTATTTACAATTCGCAATAAAGATCTTTCCAGTTGGGATTGACGCCATATAAGTTCATTTTTAAATCCTGTTTGAAAACTGGATTCCAAGTCAAGCCTGCCTACCGGTAGGCTTGGAATGCCAACGGAGCGCAAAGAACGAAGCGACAAAGTCGCTAAAAATCAAAGTTTCAAAACTGCAAAAGACAGAAGGTTTAAGATTCTAACTTGCGGGAGCGAAAGACAAAGCTGAAGTCGGGATACCACTTGAACGCGGGAGACGCCCAGTTGCTGTACAGCCACAGGCCGTCCTCATGGCGTACCAGCTCGAACACACGCGGATAGCCGTCGCGGTCAGAAATCGGCTTCATGGCAACATAAATCCGTTCATTTAAGGGCTGGTTGATGTATTTCAGCCGGTAATTCGGTCCGACTTCGGCTGGGCAGAGTTCCAGGCCGAGCTTTTCCGCTTGGCGATAGATTTCGTCGGTGGTATGTCCTTGTTTGTCAGAGAAGAGATCTCCTACTTTGAGATGGACCAGGTCGGCTTGCTCGGCCTTCTTGAGCGTCATAAAATCCCTGTTCTTCATCATGTCCTTGGCGTAGCCGCTGATATTGATTTTCTTTTCCTTCAGCTCCTTCTCCAAATCTTTTTCTGTTTTGCCGCCGATCTCAATGGTTTCTTTGCGGATTTTGCCTTCGGGGAAGGAGGTGTAGATATGTTCAATATTGAATTCCTGAATCTTGTCAAAAATACCCGGCTCTAACTTACCGACATAGGCCTTAATCGTCTTGCCCTGAGCTTGTCGAAGGGTGATTTCTTTGGGGCTATAGGCGATCTGGTCTTTGGCAGCTTCAAAGATAATTACCATGTCTTCTTCCGGATTTCTTTGCTCGCGCAGTTCTTTGATGCGGGGATCGCGTTGATAGCCGAATCCCTCAATGGGGGCGTCAATTTCGTAGAGGAAAGCGAGGTCGGCTTTGGTCAGACTATTCCCCGAGCCTTGTCGAGGGGCTTCCATTTTCTTTTCAATCAAGGTTAGCATTTTCATATCAGCGGACGCTTTGCGGTATCGTTCCGCGCCCGGCAATTCTTTCATCTTTTGCTCGGCGATTTCAGCCATATTGCCTTCCAGGTTCTGTTGATTGTCCGCGACGCCTCGCGTTTCAAAAATACTGTCGCCTTGCATGCGAATAGCGATACGGGGAATCGCGGGCTTCCCCTGCTTGTCTAGTGTGTAATACACATAAAAATCGCCGCCCTGAAGCTGGGTTTCCGCCGTGCGGAATCCTTTGGTGCACCAGGCGGTGCCTTTGTTCTGGAGCGAGGCCCATAAGGCCCTGGGATCGGTTCCTTGCTGATATTTTACCCACTTGCCCTCCGTTTCCTCCCGCATCTCCGGCGTGATCTCCCCGGCCTGTTTGATGCCTTCGGCGTACTGCCCGGCGAAGGAAAGCTTGCTGAATTGCGCGGCTTTTTCTTTGGTGATGAGCTGGTCCCGGGGAGTTTCCGTTTCTTCCTGCGCCATTCTTAGGCGCTTCAGCATCGCGGGGTCTTTCGCGGCTTCAATCATCTGCTCAACATAGGCCAGGGCGCCGCGGTCTATTTCCGGGAACAGCCGGACACTTCCCGGGGAGCGCTTGGTAAATTCACCCTTGTCTTTATCGTAATCGCCGAGATCAAGAATGTTGCGGAAGGCGTAATACCGGAACCAGACGGGGTAAGGTTCATTAGCGTCCGAGAGGTAAGAGATCCAGTTGTCCAGGGACTTCTCCAGATCCGCGACGGCAATTTCTCCCCGTTGTTCCAGTTCTTGCTCCCCATAATGCGCTTCGATGCCCATTTCTCTGGCGGCGCGTTCCTCAACCCGCGCCGCTCCTTCGGCCAGCTTCTCTTTATTGGGACGCACGTATTTATTCATTACCATTTCGCGCAAGAGCGAAAGGGCGCGCGGGCGCGATTCGGTTCCAAACATTTTCTTTGGCTGTTCCTTATTGGGATCCAGGGCGAGGCGCTCCAGGCGGTCAAGGTAATTCTGGATGCGGGCGGCCGGTTTCTGGGATACCTTTTCTCCGGTTCTCTTTTCCGTGCGTTTGGCGGCGGATTCCACCTCCTCGCTGGTATGCAGAGTGCCGTATTTTTCTTTGAGGAATTCCGAGTTTTCCATGTATGCCTATTTTATCATGGAGTTTTGTAAAATTGCCACATCAAAACTGCTATCTCGTGAGATAGCAGTTTTGATTCGCAATGATAATAAAATCTAGAGAAGTTTCCTGATTACTTCAAGGAGAAACCAGGCCACGAAATGCCGAGTTATATATATTGTGGTGAGCATGATTAAGACCGCAAAGCCCATTTAATCGGGGCTTTGTTGTTTATATGGGCAGATAGTCTTTCACGAATAAGGCGGCGCTAAATCTAGTCCCATCTAAAGTACCCCAACGCGCAAGAATATCTTTCTTCATATTCCGACAAGCCTCTTTGGCTTTTTCCGTCTTCTCCAAAATCTCTGCAAGCGACTCCCCCCTATAAACCACGCCTATACCCAATTTTTCTATAATCAAATTATTAAATTTTATTTCCAGATCATCATCCGAGTCATATTCAGGAACCACAATCGGCTTCTCAGCGAGCATCGAAAACCAGACCGAAGCCCAGCCTGACCGCGCAAAGTGTAAAACAATGTTTGGATTGGTAATAACCGCCGGAGAATAATCTTCATTCGTATAAGCTCTTAAGCCAAACGCCTTCGCTTCTTTATAAAGACGTTCCAGTCCGGGAATGCCGGACTTGGTAATAAAAAATCCTTTTTCAATCGGCTCAATGTTTGCTTCCGGCAGAGGCGAGATTGGCGGAACTAGAACTTCGCCCTTATAGACAGGCTGGTAATCTCCTGAAGAAAAAATACCCGGGTAGGCCATTGCGGTTATCGCCTGTTCTCTTTCAATGCAGGCGGAAATATCTTCCGCCTTCTTTAATAAGGTCTTATCTAAAGTTATTCGAGCATCGGCCGATGCCTCTTTGAACACGCGGCTTAAATGACCAAACGTAGTGGAGTAGGATGGCGCGACGCCGTAAAGAATACGCGGCGAGCGGTTCAGCTCAACCGAGATATTACTGCCATACACTTTCATCAGGTAGGCACGCGCCTCCAAAGAAGCTGCTTTAAAATTATCTACCCATTTTTTAAGATAAGAAGCGTAATCGGTATTCGCGTAAAAAACTTTTTCTAAAATAGCGCCTAGCTCTTTATCGAGAATAATTTCTCCCAGTTTTTCAAAGCTCGGAAATTCTTCCTCCATAATTGCTCTTTGCTTTTCGCCATATACCCACGGCACGATAATCTTCATCCGAGGCCGGCCCGTCTTTTCTAATTCATCGTTAAACGCCGCCGCCAGCTTGGTGGTCATAAGATACGGCCCCGTGCCATAAGCAAAGTTAGTGACGATAAATTTATCCACGTTATTTTTTCAGGAATTTCTTAACCAGCTCGGCAATGTAGTCCTGAGTAACCGCCATCGCTTCAAAAGTAGCCCCACCGATATGCGGCACGATAATAAGATTATTATGCTTACGTGCGTACTCAACTAATGGATTGTTTTTTAAATGTCTTCCGTCGCTATACTCATCCCACATCACGTCAATCGCCGCTCCGGCGATCCACTTACCCTTCAGCGCTTTCTCTAACGCTCCCTTGGCAATCAGCTCACCGCGCGCCGTATTCACAAGAAACGCGGAGGACTGCATCATCTTCAAATGCTTCTCCTGTAATAAGTTGTAATTTTTATCAGTAAGAAGCGCATGCAAAGAAACAAAATCAGACTCTCTCAAAAGTTTTTCTAGACTCACCTTCTCTACGCCCATTTTATCTTTGAGACTTTTAGAAACATAAGGATCGTAAGCGATTGTTCTCATTCCGAAAGCCTTAGCGTAACGAGTCATTATTCTGCCAAGTCGGCCGAAACCAATCAGTCCTAGAGTTTTTTCATAAAGCTGATGACCGCGCCAGGGTACCCTGTTCCAACTGTCTTCATTCTTAACCGCGTCAAATGCCCAGGGAATGTTGCGGACGAGCGCCAAAAGCAGCGCCATGGTTTCCTCGGCAGTAGAGGGAATATTTTTTAAAAATCCTTTACGCCCACGTAAAGTTATCAGCTTAATTCCCCGCTCTTTTACCGCCACGACATCAATATGATTTAAGCCGGTCCCTTGCCAGCCAATCACCTTCAAGTTAGGCATCTTATCAAGCCAACTTTTATCAATCTTGTATTTCAGGCCGATGGCCAGCACGTTCGTATCCTTGCGTGGCCTGGAATCAAAGACCACCCGGCCCAAAGACCGATAAATCGCCAGAGCTTTTTCCGAATAATCTATCGGCTCAGTTATTTGAATAACAAAATTATTTTTCATTAGAGAAAATTTTAGGAAACCAAAACTCCGCCAATTCCCAATCCTCCATCGTGTCTATATCCAGCCCGTACTTAGAATCAATCACCACCGCCCGGACGTCATCCCCGAAAAAACCGGCCGGACCTTCATTTTTAAAAAGATTTTCCGTTTTATACAGATAAATAGTGCCGTTGCTGAAATAGCAGGTTGGGAGATCCTGACGACGCATAGTTCTTTTCTTTACCGGATTGCCACTAAAAAGCGTTAAGGCACCATTCTCAGTCATCGTCATTGATTTATGCGGGCTAAAATGGCCGGGAATCTCCGAAACGCCCAGCACAGAATCGGCGCCGGTTTTAAAGATGATCTCTACCGCCTCTTTAATATGCTCTGCCTTACGAAAAGGAGAGGTTGGATGCAGTGTCATCAAATAATCTGGCTGGTAACCTTCATTTTTTTGTAGCCATTCAACCGCGTGCTGTAAAACCGGAAGGTGCTGAACTGTGTCGCCGGATAATTCCGCCGGACGCATAAACGGGACTTCGCAACCGTACTGCCTCGCCACTTCCGCTATTTTAGCGTCATCAGTAGTCAAAATTATCCTGTCGAACACGCCGGATTTTTGAGCCGCCTTAATAGTGTAAGCAATCAAAGGTTTTCCGCCGAGTAATTTAATGTTCTTGCCTGGCACCCCCTTAGAACCGCCCCGGGCGGTTATAATTCCAAGAATTTTAGGCTTTGCCATATTCTTTTAAAGCCTCTTATAATGCGCGTGACGGACCTTTCCTATTTCCGGTTTCTCGTACAATCCCCAGGTATCAAAAAGAAAACAGGGCTTGTTGGTCAACGCTAGCAAGCTCCGAATCGGAAGTTCTTCAAAGACCGGATTGTTATTCATTACGATTACCGCATCGGCGCCCTCAAATCCTTTTCTTAGGTCAGCGACATGTTTTACGCCCAAATTAGTTATATCGGCTCGCTTTACAGCCGGATCAAATCCATAAATATTCTTGGTGTGTTTTTTTAACTTCTCAACAAGCGGAATCGTTGTCGAGCCACGCAAATCAGAAGTAACCGGCCGACCCTTAAAAGCAAAACCAAGTATTAGTAATTTCGGCTTCTTAACTTCTCGCTCCTTAAGAAAGGTGATGGTCGCATCTGCAACAAAATCAACCATCGCATCACTAATTGTTCGGGCATGCCGAACCAGCGAAGGATTAGTGCTCTTCGCGCTATGCAGTAAGATGAATGGATCTTTTTCAAGACAAGCCCCACCAACTCCGGGACTAGGCAACGAGACATTACTTCTTTCATAGCCACGATTAGCCGCGCCGATAACCGTATGCGTATCGATGCCTAGCCGATTACAGATTAACGAAAGCTCGTTGGAGAAGGCGAAGTGAACATCGCGGTAAGTATTATTAATAAGCTTCACCATCTCAGCTTCTTCGAGCGAATCAACCAGAACCGCCGAGTGGGTCATGTGATTAAAGATTGAAACTGCGAGATCGGTACTGGATTTATCAAAACCGCCGATTACTTGAGGAAGCGTGCGGAGTTCCTTCAGTGCCTTGCCTTCAATAGTTCTCTCCGGGGCGAAAGCGACAAAGAAATCCTTTCCGGCCTTAAGGCCAGAATGTTTTTCCAATGCTGGAATAATAAAATTACGAGTCGTACCAACCGGAACGGTAGAACGGAGAATGACCAGGTCGCCTCCTTTCAGCACCTTACCGATCCTGGCCGAGGCATTGGCGAGATAGTCCAAATTAGGCTCCTTTTTATTATTCAACGGGGTGCCTACGGCCACGAAATAAATGTCGCAATTATTCTCCGAAGAAAAATCACCCACCACGTTAAAATTCTTACCAAGATTATCCTTAAGAATCTGGTGAATTCCTTCTTCAAAGAAATGAGGCTTGCCCTTAGTAAGGGATTCTCGCACGCTCGCATTAGCATCAAAGCCTCGCACCTTAAAACCGAGATCGGACAATGTTAGGGCCAAAGTCAGACCGACATAACCAAGCCCAACCACACCAATTTGCTTGAAGCGGGTATCGCTCCTTTGCCAAAGGTCATAGAAAGACACCAGGTCCGCGACCTTGCGATTTTTATCAACCAAAATAATTTTATGAAGACGGGTATCGTTCCAGCCCTCTTTACGATTTTTGTCCGCGATTAAAGATAAGATCTCGGTATTTGATTTAGGCCCTTCAATGACAAAAGGATTCTTATTCATTATTTTTGAAATCGGACTGGCCAAAGAAACTCCCTTAGAAAGGGCACGGCGGATATCCCCGTCGGTAGCGACACCCAAAAGTTTTTCTTTATTATCAACAACCAGAATAACCCCCTGCGGAATCTTGGTCTTACCGGGTTTATTGGCCGCCAACTTTTGAAGCACCACTTTGATGCTTTCATTCGGAGCGGTAAAAATTTTTGATAAATCCTTGGTTATTTTATTCATATATTTTTAATTACATTCCCATCTCCCCTTCCAGGCTACTGCGCGAACGGTCGAACCAAGGACGAAGTGCGTATTTCGGCTCCTCTCCGAGAACTTTAGCAATTTCAGCCTCGCTTGGATAACTGAACTGCGGAAGCCAAAGCGAGCCAGTAGAGCAGAACCCGCCAGTGAACATGAGGCGCTCTTTACTCTTTGCATAGCCACCTCGATGAATTCCAGCCGTATCGCCAAAAATAACCGTACCGGCGCCACCGGTGGCAACTTTTATTCCACTATCCTTATCGGCCAAACTCTCAACCACATTTTCCGGTATATTGATGCTTCCTTGTGGGGCGGCCTGGGGGAATTTTCTTCCCCACTTTCCATCGGCGTGAGACTTCGGGAAATAACTCAATGGACCAGTCTCTATGTCGACATCGTTCAAATAAATAAATATCTTGCAAAGTTTTTTATCTTCCGGATCCCGGTGCCAGCGCTGTGAAGAAATCGGCTGCGCGTCCCCTACCGGAATTACCAGGTTGAGATTGTACATGAAGAACTTAGATAACATGCCCATGTAACCGTTGGCGATTCCAACTACTTTTTCAGAAAGTGAGACCTGCACAAACGGATTAGCAAGATCAACCGTCTTTGCCTTGCCCCAAAGATCAGTCAAATAAGTTTTTCCTTTTTCACGCTGGCGAGCCTGCCCAATCAAGCCATCGGCATAAGCGCGTAATTTCGGAAGCAGATTTTGGCCGGGGAAGAGCTCGTCCAAGCTAGTCACGGCAAAGCCGTCCTTTTTAAGATCGGTAACCACTCGAGCCTGAACCATATCTAACACCGGCGCCTTTGCCTCGTACATTTTCTTAGCGCGACGGTTCACAAGATTAAGCCAGATCGGACGAAAGCTCCTAACGATGTAATAAGGGCGGAATATCCGATATAGCGTTCGAACGGATTTCTTATGCTTCAAATAAACCAAATTCGGCCAAATCATCTTTATTTTCTGTATGAAGTTTTTAGCATTGGTAAACATTAGGCTTGATAGAATTTCTTTTGGGTCTGAAGCTTCGCGTTAAGTAATGTTTTTATTATAAGATCGCTGGTACCGGGCCGATAGTACAAACTAGACTTGGGGTAACGACCGTGTCGAACCTGTTTCTTGATTGATTCAATAAGAATATCTTTATCGTGCCCAACGTCAACAATATTCGGTCCGCGTAAGCGTCCCATCTGCCTCTTACCTACATTAACTACAGGCGTTCCAAAATAGGAGGCTTCCTTAATGCCCGCGGAAGAATTGCCTATCAAAACGCTCGCTTTCCTAAGTAGACCGATAAAATCTTCCGGAAGAAGATCGGTCACGAAACGTATTTTGTTATTTTTTAATTTCCCCTGCTCGCGATAAACACGAATCGCCTTCGCGATGTCATTCGTGCCGGCATCGCTGTTCGGCCAGAACCAAATCGCGGGAAAATTCAATTCATCCACCGCGCGGAGTAACTTCTCCGCGTTAGCTCGATTACCGTTCTCAGTCGTCACCGGATGATACAGCACCATCGAAAATGGTTTTTCAAAATCAATTGCGGGGCCGGTGCCGGTTTTATTTACAATCTTTCCATCATATTTAGCATCTACCTTCGCCGCGAATTCTACGTCCGGAGAGCCGACGTTAAACACACTACGAGGATTTTCACCCATCGCGATAACCCGCTTCTTGGCGTCTTCATTGGTCACAAAATGAATATGCGCCAGCTTTGTAATCGCGTGGCGAACACTTTCATCAATCGTACCGCTCAAGTCGCCACCCTCAATATGCGCAATGGTCTTATTTAAATATGCCGCTACCATCGCGATTGCTAACTGCTCAAAACGATCACCGCGAATGACAACGATATCAGGATTTAATTTATGTAAAGAATTCGCGAACTCCAACGCGGTTAATCCCGCAGTCTTCGCCATCGCGATATGACTGCCACCGTCTACCACATTAAAAAGCGTATCGCTGATTGTCAGGCCGGCTTCTTTAATGGCCGGTAAAAATCTTTCGCCGTATTTATCCAAAAGCACCGAACCGCCCACTATTACCTGGAGGACGAGCTTCGGGTTTTTATTTAATTTCTGAAGCAGATATTTCTGCCTCGCATAGTGCACCCGGCTAGTTATCGGGAAACAGATAATTCTTTTTTTAGAAGCTTTTTTCATGCTTTAAGTATCGGTAATTATAACCTGATTTGAGCCTATTTGGTAAC
>CAYSNI010000034.1:0-3731 GCA_964432465.1 uncultured Candidatus Saccharibacteria bacterium | reverse complement strand
GATTCGCTCTTATTCGCCGCGGGCGCGTTCGCGGCCAAAGGATTTTTTAATCCGATTATTCTTTTTATCCTGCTTTCCGTGGCGGCAATTATCGGTGACGCGTTAAATTACTGGATCGGATTTAGGGTCGGTGGGAAAATTTTTGAAAAAGACCGCCCATTTATCAGCGAGGAATATCTTAAGCGCACCCAACTTTTTTATGAGAAGCACGGTAAAAAAACGATTATCTTGGCTCGCTTTGTGCCGATTATCCGCACCTTCGCTCCTTTTATTGCCGGAGTAGGTAAGATGCCGTATAAGGATTTCGCGCTCTATAATGTTATTGGTGGAGTACTTTGGGTGGCGCTATTCGTGTTCGGCGGATTTTGGTTCGGCAACATTCCGATGGTGCAGAATAATTTTGAAACCGTGATCATCGCGATTATCCTCATCTCACTCGTGCCGACGGTGATAGAGTTCTGGAGGCATAAAAATAAGTGATTCTGTTTCGCCGGGGCTTTACGGCGCAAGAAAAAGCCCGTCACTAGCGACGGGCTTTTTGTTTTAGATAGGGAAGTCGTAGGTACGTTGGAGGAGGTTGAGAAATTTGTAGAACCGCTTTAGTTGAGCAGGCGTCAGCCCTTGCCCATTGGCCAGTTCGTGCGCCGTTGCCTCAAAGTCTGATTTTAGAAAATTCCATTTCTTGCGGTCAGCCTGGAGTTTCTCAAAAAGAGCTTTTGTTTTCGGGTCGCGCATTCTGGCAATCTGACGGGTCAGCTTTTTGTCCAGCTTTGCTATGCGATGCTCCAGCCAAGCGACATCTTCGGTAAGCCTGAAGACGTAGATCGCCGGGTCATATTTAGCGACTATGGAAATTAGACGTCCGCGTCTGCGTAAGACGACACCCTGCTCGAATCTTTCCGCGGAATTTGGGATCGGGAAGGCTACCTTTACCCCGGTCTTTAATTCCGTGATCCGCATGTTTTCTAGAGGTTTTAGAATAGCCCCGGGACGAAGGATCTTTTTTGCGAAGCGCATGGTTTTTTTGGAGCCACTCTCATATTTCAAGAATCGGTATTTATCAGTAATTGGGAACCAGGCGATGCTCATGAAAAACCCTCCTTCAGATTTTCAAATAACTTGGATATTATACCTTATTTTCAATGAAAAAGCAAGGATAGGAACGCTTTTGTTTTAGTAAATTTTTTATGATAAAATTCTTAGTAATGAATTTAAGTGAGCTAAAAAAATCAGCACTGGAAGCGATTCGTGATGCAAAGGATGCGAAGCAATTAGAGGCTGTGAAAGTTAAGTATCTCGGCCGAAAGGACGGCGAGTTGACCGTGATTTTAAAATCTTTGAAAGATATGTCCGCGGAAGATAAAAAGAAAACCGGACCGGCTGCCAATAGTCTTCGTGCAGAATTGGAAGGTGCGTTAGCTGTTCGCGTGAAGGAGTTTTCTGGAATGGGAACAAAAATTAATCTGGACATCACGATGCCGGGCAAAAAAGTAGTCGTTGGCCATTTACATCCGCTGACGAAAATTGAAAATGAAATCAAGGCAATTTTTTCCGCGTTGAATTTTTCCGTGGTGGAAGGGCCGGAAGCGGAGACGGAATACTATAATTTTGACGCCTTGAATATTCCGGCTAATCATCCGGCGCGCGATATGTGGGATACATTCTGGTTGGATGCCAAATTTCAGCAGAAAGGGAGCAAGATGCTGATGCGGACGCACACCAGTCCGATGCAGATTCGTTATATGGAAAAGAATAAGCCACCGTTTCAGATTATCGTGCCCGGTCGGGTATTCCGTTTTGAGGCCACCGACGCGTCTCACGAAATAAATTTTCACCAAGTTGAGGGGCTGATGGTGGGAGAGGAAGTTAGTTTAGCCAATTTTAAATATGTTATCTCGGAGTTTTTCCGGAAATTTTTTGGAAAAAACGTGGAAGTGCGGTTCCGTCCGAGTTATTTCCCGTTCGTGGAGCCTGGTTTGGAAGTAGACGTGAAGCTGAATGGAGCCTGGCTGGAAGTGATGGGCGCGGGGATGGTCCATCCGGAAGTTTTGAAAAAAGTTAAGCTGGATCCGAAAAAATACCAAGGCTTTGCTTTCGGCATGGGCGTTGAGCGATTGGCGATGATTAAATACAAGGTTCCCGATGTGCGCCTATTCTACTCCGGCGATCTACGGTTTATAAAGCAATTTTAATGAAATCCCGTTAGAGATAATTAAATTATGAATATCAAAATAATCAATGCAATAAAGAAGATGGAAAGCACCGCTGTCGTGCGGCTGAATTACGGTCGTTTTACGACCTGTCTCTAACGGGATGAAATTCTCCTACGCTTTATTAAAAAAATTAGCCCCGAAGCTACCTCCAAAAGAAAAAGTGGTGGAAGCTTTGAATTTCCATGCCTTTGAAGCGGCGCTTGGTGGTGGCGATACAATTGAGATTGGGGTACCAGCCAATCGGTATTCCAACGCGGCTTCACACCGAGGAGTAGCCATGATCTTGTCCGCGATCTTGAATAAACCCGTGTCATTCAAGATGCTGAAAGAGCCGAAGCTGGAAATAAAAAAACCGGCGCCGAGCGTGGCCGTGTTTTCTAAGAAGCATTGCCCCAAATACTTGGCGCGCTATTTTGAAATCACGAAAATGGCGGTTACACCACAGTGGGCGAAGGATGCTTTAATCGCCTGCGGGCAGAAGCCGATTAACGCTGTTGTGGACGCGATGAATCTCGCGCTGTTGGAAACGGGCCAGCCCCTGCACGCGTTTGACTCTGACCTAGTCTCCGGTGGGATTCAGGTTCGCTTGGCGAAGAATGGGGAAGAAATTAAAACTATTGATAATCAGACGTTTGAATTGCGCGACAGCGACCTTGTGATCGCGGACGAGAAAGGATTGTTGGCGATAGCGGGTGTGAAAGGAGGAAAACGGGCAGAAATCAGTATTAACACCCGAAGAATCATCGTCGAGGCTGCTAATTTTGAAGGCAGTGGAGTATATAAAACTGCGCGAGCGATCAATCTTTTTACCGATGCTTCTTCCCGTTTTTCTCACGGATTGAGCGCGACATTGGCAGATCAAGGCATGAACCGGGCGGCTGAGTTATTGAAAGAATTTACTGGCGCGAAAGCCGGCGTGATGACATCTTTGAATTATGTTAAGCCGAATAAGACGGTGCTGAAATTTGATGTCAATGGATTTATCCGGTGTACCGGCCTGGTATTGAAAGAGAAAGTCGCACTGGCCTATTTGAAAAAACTTGGCTTTGTAATCAAGGGAAATTTAGTAATTGTCCCGGAGGAAGAAACCGATATTAAGATTCCAGAGGATCTTTATGAGGAGATCGTAAATTTGTACGGCTATGACAAGTTACCGTCAGTAGCGCCAAAGATCGGGCTTTCCACGGCCGGAAAAGAGGATGCGGTGTTGTTTAAGGACATGGTTCGGAGCTTACTCGTTGGCTTTGGTTTCAACGAAATGTACAACCATTCCTTTGTGAGTAGAAAAGAGCTGACTCGTTATGCCGACCCTAAGTCGTGGGGCGCAGTTTCTTTGCGGAATCCGATTAGCTCTGACTTTCAATATCTCCGTCCGACCCTCGCGCTAGGACTGCTGAAAAATTTGGAGGATAACCTCCGTTTTTCTGATGAGGTTCGGATTTTTGAAATCGGAAAAGTTTTTGCGGAGGAGGACGGCGCCTTGCGCGAAGATTTGCGACTCGACCTCGCGATTGGATT
>CAYSNI010000033.1:0-13173 GCA_964432465.1 uncultured Candidatus Saccharibacteria bacterium | reverse complement strand
TTTCAAAGCCGAATTGACCCGTTCCTTCGCCTCATTCAAAGCCTTATCGGCGAGGCCTACTATATTGAAGGAATGAAGGCCGACGTTAATATCGGTCTCAACTTCGATGAGTTTCGCCTCAATTCCCTCCAATTCCGCCGAGTAAACTTTAGAAATTCCTGGCATATAATTTAGAAACTAGAATCTAGTAAATAAAATCTAGAATTAGGAGAATCATAACAATTAAGGAGCGGGGCGCAAGTTGACAACGAATTAATTTATGACTTTGTTTAACAAATAAAAACCTGCCCAGTGCTACATATCTTTGTAGTATTGGGCAGGTTTTTTTATACCTACACAACCCAAGCGAGAATGCCGGCTGCTTTTCGAGAGAGTAAAAGCGAAGTGCAGCCTTCGTTAACTTATCGAAGGCGAAACGCTCTCGAGAAAAGCAGCCGGCAGGCGAGCGCTACCCCGGCCCCATTTGCCGTGATAATTTTCTTACCGCAGCATCTTTGCGGACAGCACCGCCTACGGCTCTGATTTCTTAATGCGATGCCCATGCCGCAAAAGGAGCGGGGTAAGGTTTGCTTACTAAAAAATCCGCACCGCGGATTTTTTAGAGCAAGCCCTTATTTCTTGCAGGCCTTACAAAGTCTGGACTCGGGAACAACTGCGAGTACTTCCGGCTCAATTTCCATTCCGCAACTCTCACATTTTCCATAAGCGCCACTGGATATCTTATCTAGCGCGTGCTTAATCTCAAGTAATCGCTCTTTCAACGCCTGCTTCTCGGCCAGCTGGTTGGAGTAATCCTCTGCTTCATCAGCTTCTTCTTCAGCAACTTCCCCTTCCGTATCGCTACCGGAATCCGGGACTACAGGCATTTTTGCCAAAGTCTCCGCGATTTCTTTTTGAGCCGCTAAAAGCTTTTCTCTGTATTCTTCCAGTTGTTTCATATGTTTAAAATCCAAGCAGTATCGGCGCTAAGTTTTTTAAAGCACTGTAATTAGTACTAATAACTAGATAATTTCCCAACATGCCATAATTGAAAGCCGCGCCAGGTCCGCTGGCACTGTTATAACGAGTTGGATAAATGTCCACTTTACCATCCTTAAAAGAAGTAAAAGAGCCAGGAGAATTGATATAGAAATTCGCAAGATCAAGCGTATTTTCTGCTCCCCGGAATCCAGCCTTGACCATTTCCGGAGCCGCCCCCGGTTTCAACTTGGCAATATATAACGGCCAAACGCCAGCCGCGTCGTAATAAAGAAGCGCGGTAAAATCATTTTCAAACCAGCTACCAAGCGCGAGCGCTTTAGCCGCCGGGCTTAAACCACCGAGAAACGACCCGAACGGCACCTGTCCGGCATTATTAAAAACACGAACTTCCTTGTATTGACCGTCGGCAAGCTGATTGAAAGACTCATTCTGGAGCGCGCTTGCGATTGTCGGATAGGTAACATCAGCTAATTTAACCTCTACGACTGCCGAAGCCGGAGTGGTTAAATAAGAAGTATGCGGAGCTAAAGTAACCAGCGGAGTTGTGACAAGTGGGAGATTGTCGGAAGGAGCCTGTGCCGGGAAAAATGTCGGATAGACAACAAAATAACCCAGCGATCCCACGCCTACCACAAAAACAATACCGAAAAATACCATCACCATCCTTCTAAAAAGAGTGCTGCTGCCTCGTTCTACTCCGGGCGGAATCGGTGATGGCCCCAAATTTTCCGAAGTAATAAAATCCGGCTGACCAGGCGTGCTAAGCGGAGCGTTCGCTTGAATCGGTGGTGGCGGAACGGTCGGAATGAAAGGCTTTGGCTGATATTCCGGGCCGGCTCCCTGCCCTGTCGTAATTTTTACATCATCCATATTTACTTATATATTACCACGCTCAATTTATTCGGCTATCCCCACTACTACTTGCTCACCCCCTTCAACGAAAGGCCGGTTCTATCACCATCAATCTTCACTACTTTCGCGCGCACCACATCCCCCATTTTCACTACGTCCTCAACTTTTTTCACAAACCCTTCCTTTAGTTCGGAAACGTGAATCATACCGTCGCGATTCGGACCAAACTGCACAATTGCGCCAAATTCCAAGATTCGGACAATCGGACCTTCCACGATATCGCCGATGTGATATTCCTTCACGATGCTTTCCACTTCTTTATACGCCGCTTCGGCAATCTCTTTCGTCGCGCCTGCGATATAAACTTCGCCCGTCTGCTCAATATCAATTGTCAGCGCACCGGTACGATCAATAATTCCGTTAATGACTTTACCGCCCGGGCCGATAATCTCGCCGATCTTCTCAGGATTGACCATCATGATCAGTACGCGCGGAGCAAACGTAGAAAGTTCCTTGCGAGGTTCCGGTAAAGCCTTGTGCATCACTTTCAAAATTTCCAAGCGGGCTTTTTTCGCCTGCGCTAACGCGGACACCAGCATCTCGTTGGTTAACCCGTCAATCTTCACATCCATCTGAATCGCGCGAATTCCGTCAGTCGTACCCGCGACTTTGAAATCCATATCACCGTGATGATCCTCCGGACCCTGAATGTCGGTCAAAACTTTATACTCGCCTTTCGCGCCAGTAATCAGACCCATCGCGATGCCCGCGACCGGCTTTTTAATCGGCACACCGGCATCCATCAGGGAAAGAATGGTGCCGCACACAGTGGCCATAGAAGAAGAGCCGTTGGAAGAAACAACTTCCGAAACCACGCGAATTACATATGGAAAATCTTTCTGCGCGGGAATCACATTTTTTACCGCTTTTTCAGCGAGCGCGCCATGTCCAATTTCTCGGCGTCCCGGGCTACCCACGCGTCCGGTCTCTCCGACTGAATATGGTGGGAAATTATAATGCAACATAAACCGCTTCTTGCCGGAAAAATCTACCGACTCCACTAGCTGTTCCGAGCCCGGCGGAGCAATCGTTGTCACTACCAGTGCCTGCGTATTACCGCGGACGAACAAAGCGGAGCCATGGGTGCGCTTCAATACACTGACTTCGGCGTGCAAATCGCGGATCTCGTCCAGCTTGCGGCCGTCAGGACGCTTATTCTCTTCCAACACTTTTTTATGCAGAAGCGCGTCCCCTTCTTTATCCATAATCTGCTCAGCTTTCGGGAGAGCGTCCTCACCCAAACCGGCGGCCGTCAGATGGCCTTTCAATGTCGCTTGAAGATCAGCAATTTTCTTTTGCATCTCCTGCTTATCTTTAATAAACATCGCGCCCTCCAGCTTATCCGCTAGGAACTCTTTCACCATTTTCACTAAAGATGCGTCAGTTTCCGCGAGATGGACGGTCACTTTCGGCTTGCCAATTTCTTTCACGATACCGTTTTGCCACTCCACCAATTTAGCGATCTCCTTCTGCGCGACATCATAAGCCTTCGCGACTTCGGACTCCTGCGTATCTACACCTTCCAACTCAATCATATTAATGCGATCTTTCGTGCCCGCCACAAAACTGCTAAACGTGCCGTCAGGAAGATTGTCTAACTGAGAAAGCTTTGGATTGATTACCAAAGATTTTCCATCATGGAATAATTTAACTGAAGCGATCGGTCCGTTCCACGGGATATCGGAAATAGAAAGCGCGGCAGAGGCGGTAAGAAGCGCCACGAAATCAGGATCGTTCTCTCCGTCCAATTCTAAAATCGTCACCACTAGCTGAACCTCTCTGCGGAGGCGGTGGTCAAAAAGCGGGCGGATGCTTCGATCAATAATCCGGCCGTTCAAAATAGCGCTCTCGCCCGGGCGGCCTTCGCGGCGCTGAAAGCGGCTACCTAAAATCTTACCGACAGCATAAAAACGCTGCTCATAATCCACTAGCAACGGGAAATAATCAATGTCTTTTTCTTTATCACCCATCACCGCCGTCACCAACACGGTCGTACCGCCGTAGCGGCCGATGACCGAAGCGTTGGCCTGGTCAGCAAAACGGGACACCTCCAGAGAAAGCTCTCGGCCATGAAATTCTGTTTTAAACTGCTTGCGATTCATATCCATATTTTTTGTTATTCGTGCGTTATTAATTCGTTTTGTAAAAGTTATTCGCCCTCACTCTCGCTACTGTTAGCTCGACGATTATTCATCCTTGAAATTGCCCCTCTGATCAACACCCCTCGCAAATCTTCTATCGCCGTAAACTCATCACCCTGACTCTTCATCTCCGTTTTAGTCGTCCTACTGAAGGCCGCCACTTCTACTACTCTGCCAGCTCCCCACTTCAAGTAATCAACAAGCGGGAGGAAATCGCCATCGCCAGTCACCAGCACCACTACATCTAAAAAGCCGGACATCCTAATGGCATCGACTGCCATACCCACATCCCAGTCCGCTTTTTTAGCGCCACCCGGATAGATCTGGATGTCTTTTACTCGGAGTTCGATGCCGGCTTGTTTCAAAGCGTCAAAAAAAGCCGACTCTCCTTCGGTGGCTTCTGTCTTCACTACATACGCAATGGCGCGAATAAGCTTGCGACCACCGGTTAATGACTTTACAAGCTCTTTAAAATTGACACGAGCCTTGTATAAATTTTTCGCAGAATGATACAGATTTTGGACGTCTATAAATATGCCAACTCTTTGTTCCTTGTTTTTCATCCCGTTAGAAGTGGAACCGATTCTGCGACGTAAGGTTTATAATCATTGTTTTTATTTTAGATATCTCTCGTAGGAGAGACGGCCGAGTTGGGCAGCCACTTCTAACGGGATTTCATACCTTATAATATTTACTTCGTTTTCAAACCAAGTTTCTTCACTACGCTCATATATCCCTTGTTATCGTGCTTTTCCAGATAGACCAGGAGACGGCGGCGCTTGCCGACCATTTTCAACAGGCCTCTTCGAGAGTGGTTATCCTTTTTATGCTTTTTAAGATGACCGGTCAATTCCTCAATCTGCCTGGAAAGCAAACCAATCTGAACGGACGCGGAACCGGTGTCGGTTTCGTGGATGCTATGGATACTGATCACCGCCTTCTTTTTTCTTGGAGTTAACATGTTTTTGATTATACTCTTATTTCTTTAATTTTAGAATGATACGCTTTTCGGCTGGCTTTATAGAATCGATAATAAAGTCATAGCTCTTACTCACTTCGATCTTCTTTTTCATCTCCTCAATGCCACCGAATTCGGAAACGTGGATCAGGCCCTGAATATCTAAATCCAAACCGATAAACGCGCCGAACGGATTATAACGCAGTACGGCACCTTTGTAGGTCTCGCCAGCTTTGTAGCGCTCCTCTACCTTATCCCACGGATTCGGTTTCAGCGCTTTCAAAGAGAGGGACACGCGGCCTTCCTTGATCTCCACTATTTTGGCCTTCACTGAATCACCGACCTTAACTACCTCCTTTGGATTCTCAATCAAGCGGTGATCTAATTCAGAAATATGGATCAGACCTTCAATCGCCGGATTTTCCGCGAACTGAAAGAACGCGCCGAAATCAGCTACGCCAGAAACGATGCCGTCAATAATGTCGCCCACTTTATATTTGGCGAGCAGCTCCTTCACGTTCTCGCTGGTACTCTCACGTTCGGATAGAATCAGTTTGTAGTTACGGGGATTTACATCAATAATTTTCGCTTTTACTTCAATACCAATAAGCTTCTTCAACTCTTCGGAAATCTTATCTTTATTACCGTCGTCCACTTTCGGAAAATGATCAGTAGAAAGCTGGGAAATCGGCAAGAACGCCTTCAAGTTGTTGACCTCACACATTAACCCGCCACTGTTGGCTCCGGTAATCTTCACGGTGATTACTTCACCCTTATCTTTCAAATCTTTAACTTCCTGCCAGGCCTTCTGCTTACCAACTTCCCGAAGAGAAAGCTCGACATAACCATCCGAGTTTTCTGAATCCACTACTTTCGCGGTAGTTGCGTCGCCGATCTTTAAATCCTTGATCGCGTCCTGCGCGTTCATTAATTCGTAGCCGTAAACAATCCCGGTACCGAGCGCGCCAAGATCAAAATAAACCGCGCGAGGGGTCTTTTTCATTAATTTTACTTCCACAAGGTCACCTTGCTTCAATATGGTAACTAAGTTGGTGCCGGCCTTCAGAAGATTGCCGAGCTGGGAATTTATTTTATTAACTGGAGTTGTCATTAATTTTATTCCCCGAGCTTGTCGAGGGGTTACGGCCCGCCAGAGGCGTAGCCGATTGGGTTTATAATAGGAGTTCTCTCGCGAGAAACAACTTGGGTTGAATAGTAACAAAAGGCATAAAAAAGCGCAAACCTAAGTGGTCACTATGTGTCTGAACCTGGACAACCTATAATAATTGCTTGGAAAAAGAGCCGAGCTAGTGCGAAAAAGCAAGCTTCCTCCCTATGCTCGTGTGAAAATTTTACCGCTGGTTTTTTCCAAAAGCTCTACCGTTGCTTTCACTGAAAGATTTTCAGTTGGCAGGAGCGCTAGCCGATTGCCAAACTTATTTGCTAAAGGAGTTAAAAACTCATCCCCCCATGACGGAGAGAAGGTCAGCACCCCACTAAAATCAATCTCTACTTTTTCGGAGCTGTTTATATCCTTTAAACTTCCCTGAAACGCGGCGAAGGCCTCCCGACCTGCCTGTCGTGATATCAACGTTGTTCCAAATTTTTTTAATTCTATTTTCATAAGTTTTTTTATTCTTTCTAGAACTCAATCAGCGCGAAACATCCTCGTATGTTTGTCGCCACTTTTTTAATCGGTAGCTCGACGCTTTTACCGATAACCTTCAGCTCCGCGTCTCCGCTTTGGAAGGTCAGGTTAATTGAGTTTTCCTGAATTACCTTGCGGACAAATTTTAATCCGTTGCCACGCTCTTCAGGCGCTCTACCGGAAACAATCTCCGTAAACGCGACGAGGAGGGCGTCTTGGTGATTTTTTAGCTCCGGGCGGACTCTGCCGAGCGTGCCCAAGATTCCCAGTCCGCGATCGGCGAGAACAATCCTTCCTTCGTGAATATCATAGCTGAAAAACACGCCGGGCGTATCCGGCCAATTGCCCAGGTTGTGGTCATATGAGTTATTGCCTATCTCGCCGGCAATAGCCGTGAGCAACGAGAAGATCAGTTTGGTATTTTTGTTGCGCATTAATAAATTTTCCATCTCGACTAGACGCGTGGTAAAGACCGCGCTATTCGGGCAATAAAAATCTAACGGTGGTGTTTTTAAACCGTCAGTAACCCATTCCCTGACCAGCTTTAACATATCGCTAGAAAATACTACTAGGTCGCTCTTCTTGTAGTGCCGATGAGTTCCGCCCTCTTTTCTTGTCGCCAGTAGCTTTCCGCTCTTGTCCCAACGCCTCAAAGTATCTAAAGAAACTCCGAGAAATTCGGCGGCTTCACTGATGTTTAATAATTCTTCTTCCATAGTAATGAGAATAGCATGCGGTCTAAAACTATGCAAATTTTCTCAAAACTAGGCAAAATAGGTCAAAACTAGGCAAAATTAGCTGAAACTATGCACAAATCCGAAGTAGATCATCCGCGCTCTTAAACGCTTTGGACTTCCCCTGCTTAATTTCAGACACACTTAAAACCACCTCAAGTTCAAGGAGTTTTCTCTTGGATTCCACGATCAAATCCTGCATCTCTTCGGCAACTTTATCTATGGTAGCCTGAGTCATAAAACCATCACATCAGACCATTAAATACCTAGTCAAACCACTTGGTTTTAGTAGCAAAGTAATGTAAAATAGATAGTAATTCTTATGGTCATCAATTACTGCGGTGAGCGGTGTTTCAAGGTACAATCTGGCAAAGTAAGCATTGCCGTCGATCCTCTTCCTCGTTTCAAGGGCGACATTACTTTGCACACGCAGGGAGTTTCAAGTTCTAAGTTTCAAGTTCCAAGTTTTACGGAATGGCCGCCGGAGCCGATGCATGTTTACGGACCGGGAGAATACGAAATGCTTGAGGTAGAAATTTCCGGCTGGACCAATAAAGATTCCAGTGCCACCTATCTGGTAAAGACCGAAGAGATGCGCCTCGTTTTTATGGGCGAGCCGATGAAAGAGCTGGAACCGGGATTTTTAGAAAAGCTCGGCGAAGTGGATATTTTATTTGTGCAGGCGGGTATTAGCGCCAAAGTAATTAAACAGATTCAGCCGAAGATTGTGGTGCCTTCCTATATGAAGCCATCGGAGCTGAAAGAATTTTTGGAAGAGGTGGAAAAGAAATCCGAGCCGGAAGAAAAACTGGTGGTAAAGAAAAAAGATCTCACCCCCGGAACGAAATTCGTGGTGTTGAAAGCGTAGTAGCAATAACTAATACCTTATATGAAGGCGTTCATCCAGAAAATCCAAAACTCCGACGAGGGCACCAAGAAATTCTGGCTGGTGGTGTTTAGCGCGGTCACGATGGCAACCGTGATCGGACTCTGGGTAGTTTATGTACGAGTCACCATCCCCTCTCTCACGCCGACCGCACAGGCGGAAACCAAGATTGAAAATAGGTCCGAGGCGCCGGGATTCTTCTCCATCTTCGCGGCGGGAGTAAAAATAATATATGATAAAGCCCAACAGGTGATCGGCCGGAAGATCGCGACTACCAATACGATTATCATAGAAAATCCCGATTTAAATTTTTCGTTGGAAGGATTGTCCACAGTTTCGCCGACGAAATTGAGTAAATAAAAACTTAGAACTAACACAATATGAAACCCAAAAAGGACAAAGAACCAAAAAAAGGTAAGGACGAGGAGGTAAAGGCGGTAGCGACCAGAGCCAACGTTGAAGACCGCGAAATCGCGACCGAGCTCCAGGAGTCTTATTTGGATTACGCCATGTCCGTTATTGTCAGTCGCGCCCTCCCCGACGTGCGTGACGGCTTGAAGCCGGTGCATCGCCGCATTCTCTGGACGATGTGGGAGTCCGGCTTGACTCATAACGCCAAGTTCCGAAAATCCGCTACTGTAGTCGGTGATACGCTTGGTAAATACCATCCGCATGGCGACATGGCGGTCTATGACGCGATGGTCCGATTAGCGCAAGAATTCTCGCTCCGCTATCCGATGGTGGAAGGCCAGGGTAACTTCGGCTCCATCGATGGCGACTCCGCCGCCGCCCACCGTTACACCGAAGCCCGCCTCTCCAAGATTGCCGAGGAAATGCTGGAGGATATTGATAAAGAAACCATCAACTGGAAACCCAATTATGATGGTAGCCGTCAAGAACCGAGCGTTTTACCAGCTAAGCTTCCAAGCTTACTTTTAAATGGCGCTGTTGGTATCGCCGTCGGTATGGCCACCAGTATTCCGCCGCACAATCTAACCGAAATTTCGGATGCAATTTTATATCTCGCCGATAATCCGAAAGCCTCTTCTCACGATCTGATGGAGTTCGTAAAAGGACCGGATTTCCCGACTGGTGGAGTAGTCTATGACCGAAAAGCGATTGTGGAAGCTTACGTCTCTGGTCACGGTGCTATGACCACCCGCGGACTCGCCGAAATTAAAGAAAAGAAAGGTGCCTCCAAAGAGGAATACTATATTGAAGTCAGCGAGATTCCCTATCAGGTCAACAAGTCCGAGCTGATTATCAAGATGGCCGAGCTCGTCACCGACAAAAAAATCGAGGGTATCCGCGACATCCGCGACGAATCCGACAAAAACGGCATCAGTATTATCATTGAACTAAAGAGCAGTGCCACGCCGCAAAAAGTGCTGAACCAGCTCTATCAGTACACCGATCTCCAGAAGAATTTCAACATGAACATGCTCGCTCTCGCGGGTGGGTTACAACCGGAAGTCATGTCCATCAAGGATGTGCTGGCCGCCTATCTGGCTCATCGCAACGAGATCGTCCGCCGCCGAGCCGAGTATGATTTGAAGAAAGCCGAAGATCGCGCCCACATTCTGATGGGTCTTTCCAAGGCTCTTTCTATTATTGATAAAGTGATTGCCACGATCAAGAAATCCAAAGATCGCGACGACGCGAAGGTGAACTTGATGAAGAATTTCGGCTTCTCCGATCGGCAGACCGATGCCATTTTGGAAATGAAATTGCAGACGCTCGCGAATTTGGAAAGAGAAAAAATTGAAAATGAACTCGGCGAGAAACAGAGAATCATTGCTGAGCTGACCGCGTTACTGAAGAGCCCGGCGAAAATTTTGAAAGTGATCAAGGACGAAGTTGCTGATCTCAAAGCTAAGTTCGGCGACGAGCGTCGGACCAAAGTTGTCGTCAGCGGTCTGAACGACTTCAAAGAAGAAGATCTGATTCCTAAAGAAGAAACAATCATCACCCTTTCTCATGGAGGTTATATCAAGCGAGTACCGCCGGCCTCGTTTAAGACCCAGGGTCGCGGCGGCAAAGGCCTGATCGGCTCCGATGTCAACGAAGATGACTTCCTGATGCACTTCACAGCCGCCAATACGCACGACAACGTGCTCTTCTTCACCGACCGGGGCCGCGTTTTTCAAACGAAGGTCTACGATATTCCGGCCGGTACTCGCACTTCTAAAGGCAAACCAATCCACAACTTCCTGGAGGTCCCGACTGACGAAAAGATCAGCGCGATGATCACCTACGAAAAAGCCAGCGACGGTAACTTAACTATGGTTACAAAAAACGGGCTTGTGAAAAAAACTTCTTTGAAGGATTTCGGCAACGTACGCCGCACCGGCATTATCGCCATCGGTCTGAAAAAAGGCGACCAGCTGAACTGGGTTCGGCTCTCTTCGGGCGGTGACGATATTATCGTCACTACGGAAAACGGCCAGTCTATCCGCTTCCAAGAAGGTAAGGTCCGAACTATGGGCCGCACCGCCGCCGGAGTGCGCGCGATTAAATTAAAAGGCAGCGACCAGGTGGCCTCAATGGATCTTATTTCTAAAGGACTGAAGAACGCCCGGCTCCTTGTGTTGATGGCTAATGGCTACGGAAAGCAGACCCCACTCACTCAGTACAAGACCCAGGGCCGCGGTGGCTCCGGTATCAAAACTGCGCAAATCACATCCAAGACGGGTAAACTTGTGGCCGCGGTGGTAGTGGACATCGAAGAAGAAGTACTTGCTCTCTCCGCAAAAGGCCAGATCATCAGAACGCCGATCGCTACGATCCGCACCGCCAGCCGTGCCACTCAGGGCGTCCGGGTAATGAGCCTGGACTCCGGCGACAAAGTCGCGGGGATTGTAACGCTGTAAGGCTAGTAATTAGAATTTAGTAGTTAGAAAATAGTAGAAGGGGGGAAATCTTCCAACTCAAAAACCGCCCAGCAGGTTTATCCGCCCACGGAGGGCGGTTTTTGATTATGCCGTTATGCTAAAATAATTAAGTAATGCGTCCCATTAGAAGCAGACCTGGGCGGTCGTAGCTCGGCCGCCAATGGGGTACAGATACTTACCTAATGACAAAAATCAATTTATCAAAACCTATGTTGAGTTGCTTCTAACGGGATGAGGAATCGACTTATTATTTTGCTTATCATTTTGCTTATAATCGGCGCTGGCGCGGGTATTTTTATTTTCGGCAGACAGCAAAGCGGCCCGCAGATTTCCGGCACGATTAATGTCTGGGGCGTGTACGATGACAGTTTTGTAATGCAACCGTTAATCACCGCCTATAAAGAACGCTATCCTCGCTCAACAATCGATATCGCATACAAGCAGATGGATCCCAGCCTTTACGAACAGCAGTTAGTGGACGCGCTTGCCGCTAATCAGGGACCGGACCTGCTAATGTTTCACAACACCTGGCTTCCCAAGCATTATAATAAAGTAACTCCGCTCGGCAGTGATGCTAATGCGCTTGAGAATTTCAAAGCGATGTTCCCTACGGTGGTCCAGCAAGACTTCGCTCCAGACGGCGTGATCTACGCGCTCCCTCTATATATAGATACCCTCGCGACTTATTACAATCAGGATATTTTTGACGCGAAAGCTATTTCCCTTCCTCCAAAAACCTGGGCGGATCTGGAAGCGATGATCCCGAAGGTCCGAGAAATGGACAAGGCCGGACGCATCACCAAGGCCGGGGCGGCAGTGGGCGGATCCAATAAAAGCATTAATCGCGCGACGGATATTTTAAATCTGCTAATGCTTCAAACCGGAACCAAGATGGTAGATGACGAATTCCGAAACGCCACCTTTGATTCTCCCGAAGGCGATGCCGCGCTCGCCTATTACGCGAAATTCGCCAACCCTCGTGACGCTTCCTACACCTGGAACGATTCCCTTTCCTACTCTCTCGACAGCTTCGCCGCCGGTGAGACCGCGACGATGTTTAATTACTCCCACCAGATCAACTTCTTGAAAAAGAAGAGTCCCTTCCTCCGCTTCCGCGTGGTGCCGATGCTTCAGCCGGTAGGCGCTACGTCAGATGTGAACTTCGCCAACTATTGGGGCCTCGCGGTTTCCAACAAAACGAAAAATTTTTCTCTCGCGAACGACTTTATGAATTATCTAACGACCAACCTGGAAGGCTCGCGTAAATATCTGGAAGCTACCGGCCGGCCACCGGCACTTCGTACTCTGATCAATGAATTTATCTCGACCAAGCCGGACATCGCCGTCTTCGCGAGGCAGGCGCTTACCGCCCGTTCCTGGCCAGAGGTAGACAGTGGCGCGATTGAAAGCATCTTCTCCAATGTAATCGTGGACGTGAACGGTGGCAGAAAGACCGCCGACCGAGCCCTCTCCGAAGCCGCCAGCCAAGTTACCGATCTGATGCAAAGGAGAGCGAGGTAGCTTTAGAAACTAGTAATTAGAAAATAGAATCTAGAATAAAACCATGATGACTACATCACTAAAAAATCGAAAACTTGTTTCTGTTTTCTTCGTCATAATCCTACTTTCTACTTTTTATTTTTTAATTTCGGCCATTCCCGCTTTCGCGCAAACTAATTTTAATCTCAAGCCGGATTGTAATCCTTCTCTTCCTCCAAATGCTACGCCACAGCAAATTCAGGAGGCAATTAACAGAGATTATAAAAATGCTAACGTGGTTCCGACTTACGCTGCTACGCCTTGCGATGTAAGCGCCGCGGTGGAGTTCCTTAAAAAAATAATCAACTTTATGCTGATCGGCATCGTGCCACTCGCTTCCCTTTTTATAATCTGGGGCGGATTTGTTATGCTTACCTCTGGTGGTAGTGGCACAAAATTTGAGCAGGGAAAGAAGATTATCACTGCCGCCGTCATCGGCCTCGCCATCGCCTTCGGCTCCTATCTGATAGTGAACACAATACT
>CAYSNI010000032.1:0-6652 GCA_964432465.1 uncultured Candidatus Saccharibacteria bacterium | reverse complement strand
ATCAGGCTCTGAAAAGTGCCCCAAACAAAATTAAGAAATGGGTAGTTCCACGGGATGATCACGGCGGCGACACCAATCGGTTCACGATAAACCTGATGAATTTCCGTGTCACTCTCGAAAGTTGTTTCCGGCGAAAGCCAGTTTTCGGCGTTGTCGAGATACCAATTGGCAAAGGTCAGTACGCCGTCGTAATCCGCCAGAGCCTCATTGATCGGCATCCCCATCTCGCGGGACTCGAGCAGGGCGAACTCTTCTTTCCGTGAAGCAAATTCTTCCACTGCTTTTCGTAACATGGCGACGCGCCTCTCTAATCCCTGCATCGACCAGCCCGGCGCGGCCAATACGGCATTGCGAACCCGACAATCAATATTTTCCATGGTAGAAATCGGCACACTGCCCAGCCGCTGATAATTCGACGGATTGATTGAATCAAGCCACTTAACGGAATGCATGATCGCCCTCCTTTTCGCTATCAAAAAACCAAATGAACAATACTAAAAAAGGCCTGATCTTGCAATCAGGCCCGGCGATGAACCTCAATCTTCATTCCTCTTTTTACTAGCTCCGTAAAGAAATCGTCAAACGGAACCACTAATTCCGGCGGATGCACACCCGACCGATCAATCTGACCGGCGACGATCATCTGTGCGACAATTGACGGCGGACAGCCGGTATCAACATCACCGGCACTCGCTCGCCATTCCGGTTTCGATTTGGCATGACAATCGGCCACCCAATCATCTACGGTCACCCGAGAAATCTCATAGTCATCAGGATGGCGCGGTGTTGGAGTGGCGAACTTAGCAAACTGCTTAAGCTTCCAGTTGTCTTCCAGATATCCACTGACCATACTCACAAATCGACGCTCAAAACCAACCATAAAATCACAATATTGGACGCCCTTCTTGCTAAGGCTCAAGGGAAGAGTTGCCACCTCACTATGCCGAGTTAAAAGTGTGGACAAAGTGCCAACCGGTTTCGGAAATTTTGTGCATTCCCAATCTACGCGCGGCGGCCGAGTTTCAAAGGCGCCCTGACTCCAAACATACGGCTCAAGCGTCAACTCTTCAATGATTGTCTGCGGCGAATAGGGAAAGGAGAAAGTATCTACCGGCTTGAAATTTCTTGACCCGACTCGAATTTTTATCGAACGAATCTTGTCCAGATCTTTAGCCAAATGAGCGGCAAGAATATTGGTAATCCCGGGCGCGCAACCCATACCAATCACGGCAACTAACCCAGCTTTACGAAATTCTTTATTCAATTTCAGCTGTTGCTGTGTCCAATGGAAAAGGCCGCCGAGATCAAGGTAATTAACACGCGCCACAAGCGCCGCTTCCATCACGCGCATATTGAAATCATGCTGAAGGCAGTTGATGACAACCTGCCCCTCGCGTAACAAGCGGGCTAAATTCTTCGGTTCACGCGCGTCCGCGAATCTCGCTTCAACTCGCGACTCTTTAAAACGCGCCGCGATCCCCTTCGCTTTCTCAAAATTATAATCGGCGACGATAATTTGGTTACGCTGATCCGATTCAAAAAGATCCCGCGCTACTACTCGGCCGATTGTGCCGGCACCACCAAGAACCACAAATTTATTTCTCACTGAAATCCTTTCAATGCTCTGCCAAACATGATACACTCTGGGACGGAACTTTGAAAGGAGCGATTGATGATGTCGGAATTATTTGAAAAAGCCGAAAGGTATCTCGCGGTATCCGGCTGGAAAAAGCGGAAGCTTTTTACGAAGGCGAAAGGCGCGAAAATCTGGCTGAACGACAAACCTTTGCTCGATTTCGCTTGCGGCCCAGGAGTGGCCAACATCGGCTATAACCATCCGGAAATTCTAGAGACCTTGCGCGAAGTATTCGAAAAGGACGCGGCCGGCTGGGGCGGTAATATGTTCTTCAATGAATATCAGATCCGGTTGGCCGAAGCGCTTGCCGAAAGCACTCCCGGCAAGTTCGGAAAGAAAGTCTTCTTCTCGAACTCCGGTGGCGAAGCGGTGGAGGCGGCGATCCTCGCCTGTCTCCGCCGTAATCCTGATCGACATGCCATGCTCACCTTCACCGGAGATTTTCACGGTCGCCTCGGCTTCGGCCGCGGCGCGACTTCTTCGAAGGCGCTTCACGTCGAGCAGGTTCCTTGGGCGATGCCAAAGATCTTCTTCCTACCTTTTCCGAGCAAATATCCGGAGACGAAGGTTAAAGGCTGGCTTGCGGAGGCGATCGGAAAAACGGACGCGTACATGTGTCTTGTCGAGACCACGATCGGACCGTTTCTGAAAGAGATCGGTTTCGCCCTTTTCGAGCTTGTGCAGGGTGAAGGCGGCATCAATATTGCCCGTAAAGAAATCATTCAAGAGCTGTTCCTCTACCTGCGCAAAAATAATATTCCAATCATCGTCGACGAAGTCCAGACCGGCCTCGGACGAACCGGCTGCATGTGGGCATCGGAGCTGTACGAAGTCGAGCCGGACATCATCACGGTCGCAAAAGCGTTGAGCGGCGGCGTGATTCCAATCGGCGCCACCATCATGCGCGACGAACTTTCTTACAAGAAAGAGGGGGAACATAGCAATACCTTCGGAGGAATTCCGCAAGCGTGTGCCGTTGGCCTGAAGACGCTCGAGATCATAGAAAAAGAAAAGCTAGTAGAAAATGCCGCTAGAAAGGGAGATGCATTGCGAAAACTCATCTCCAATGCCGGACTGGCCTATGACTTTTCCGGCGTCGGAATGATGAATCGTCTGAATCTTTCCAATCCCGAAAGACGGGACCTCATTGCGGAACGCGCCTTCGAAGCAGGTTTGTACCTAATGCCGGCCGGTGAGCAAAGTGTTCGCCTCATGCCCGCGCTGACCATCAGCGATGAAGAGCTCGGGGAAGCCACCCGCATTCTGGCTAAAATCGCTCTCTAAAATTACAAATACCCGCCCCTTGCGGGTATTTTTTATTGCTTGAAATAGCCATTTTAATGGTTTAAGATGTGGGGGTACATTTACAAATATATAGAAGGAGGCCTTGTGGGTAACAACGGCAACGGCAACAATTTGGATCGCCTGTTTGAAAGAGTGGAAAAAGTACCCCGCAAAGTTAAGGAGGACCATTACGCTCAGACAACGGTTATCGACCCAAATTTAATTTACCTTGACGCGAAAGCTTCACGCCTGATCGTGCTAGACAATGGCAAGCGTCGATCTCTGATTGATGCTTCCGGCGGCGTTAGTACTAAAAATCTTGGCTACGGCAACGAAGGGCTAAAAAAGGTTATGCGCGATGTTCTGCGCAAACAAAAGGACGTATTCGGCTATCCGCATCATGATATGGAAAACGATTACGCGCTTGATCTCGCTTGGCTACTGTCACAACTGACACCGCTCAAGGCTGAACGAGAAGTTGTTTTCGCCAATTCCGGCACCGAAGGTATCGAAGCGGCAATCAAACTCTGCTTCAACGCGCGATCGAAATCGCCTCCTGGCACAAGTAATCGAAGGCGGAAGGATTTCATCGCTTGCTATGGCGCGTTTCACGGCCGGACATTGGGAGCGCTTTCCCTGACCTGCTCGAAACCGATTCAACGCGAAAACTATCCAACCAACGCTTTTCCGAACTACCATATTCAGTTCCCAGCGAGACATCCTTATTTTACTTACAACGACGACGGCGATGTTCAGTACATTGATTACGCTCCGAATGAATATCTTGAAGAAGTTCGAACTGCTTGCCGGAAAGGACGAATCGACCTCGATTCAGTCAATGCGATAGTCTTCGAGCTGATTCAAGGTGAAGGCGGCGTAAATGTCGCTTCCAAGGAAGCCCTGCAAGATCTGGTGAAATTCTTCAAGGAAAACGGCGTGTACATCGTCGTCGACGAAGTTCAGACCGGACTTGGTCGCACCGGAAAACTGTTCGCTTTCGAGCATTTTGGTATCGAACCAGACGTGGTGGTGCTATCAAAATCACTCGCGGGCGGCTTCCCGTTCAGCGCCGTCATCTACAATGAGCAGATGGGCTGGACGGCAAAAGGCCAACAGTCCAGCACCTTCGCTGGCTCACCGATGGGTGCGGCCTTAGCAATCGAAGTACTTCGTCAGCTGGTCACGGAAAATCTTCCCCAACGGGCGTACGCGCTCGGCGACAAAGTGCTGGGTCCGGCACTGCGAACTATCAAACAGGATTATCGGGATGTGGTTCACGATACTCGCGGCATCGGTCTGATGCACGGCATCGATTTCTGGAATCCGAACACCCAAAAACCGGCCATTCAATTCCGGAACGAAGTAGTGCTGGAAGCAAGAAAGCGCGGCGTGCTGTTTCTCGACGCCGGCATCTCGGCAATCCGGATTACTCCGCCCCTGACAATCAGTAATGACAGTGAAAACAAGCGTCACAATGAGCTTGGCACAATAATTGACGTCCTCGCGGAAAGCATCAAATCCTGCCGCAGGAAAATGAAGCGGCTTAAATAGAATAAAGACCTCGTGCTTGCCACGAGGTTTTTTTAATTAAAAATCAGCTAATTTAAGACCGAATTGGCCCATCTCGTGGTGGGTTGACAAATTCAGTCTAGTCTGCTATACTTTCCCTAATATGAAAAAAGTAACTGTTGTTAGCTTTGGTCTTTTAGTCGCGATTTCCGCGTCTATTTTAGCTACGCCGATGGTAGAAGCGGCTAGCTTCTTACAGCGTATTGCCGACGCCCACGAGCGTCATCAGTGCGCGATTTTTAGCGTAAATTGTGATGAGGATAAAAGCTCTTCTAGTTCTAACCCTACCTCTAACACCACCTATAATTACACCTACACCTATGGTGGTAACGGTGTCGCCGTTTCTAATCCGAATACCGGCAACCGAGCTCCAGTATGGAATACGATCAGCGATCGGACTACTTATGCTGGCCAGAACATGGTCATTTATGTAAGCGCGACCGACGCCGACAGCGATTATCTTTACTATGACGCGAGGAACTTACCGAATGGCGCGTATTTTGATCGCATCATGCACAGCCTTTCTTGGAATCCCAGCGATGATCAGTCCGGTAATTATTCCGTTCAGTTCAGCGTAACCGACAACTATAACGCGCCGGTTTATCAGACGATGAACATCGTGGTTGTTGCTAATCAGAATAACCGCGCTCCGATCTGGACCAGCATCGGCGATAAGTTTGTTTCCGCTGGACAGTTGCTCCAGTTCAACGTATCCGCAAATGATCCGGATGGTGATTTTGTTACGTATTCTGTTTTAAATATTCCGTCCGGAGCTTCTTTCAACAGCGCTTCCCGCTTATTTTCCTGGGTGCCGAATCAGAGCCAAAACGGAACTTATTTCGTAAGCTTCCGAGCTTCCGATGGTAAAACTACTTCTGATACGGGCGTGCGCATTCAGGTCGGTAACGGTAACGTTACCCCGACTTTTAATGACGCTCCAACCTTCTTCGGATTCAATCCGCCGACCAGCGCGACCATCAATCAGCTTTATACCTATGACGTAAACGCTTCCGATCCGAATGGAGACTTGCTGACTTATTCTCTGATTTCTGCTCCGGCCAGCATGTCCATCAACTCCGGGACCGGTTTCCTTGCCTGGGTTCCGACTAGCACCGGCACGAATGTGATCCGCGTCGCGGTCAGCGATGGCCGCAATCAGACTACCGCCGACTTCACGGTCACGGTATTCGGCGTTGGCTCCACGCTTCCGACCCCGGTTACTCCGGTCGCTCCGACCGAAGCCCGTTTGGTCATTTCCGATATCACCATTGAAAATACTAACGACGAAATAATCGTCGGTTGGAAAACTAATCTTCCGGCGGGATCCCGAGTCATTTTTGACACAACTTCCCAGGCGGACAAAACACGCAATTTCACTTATGCGAATGCGACGGTGGATAATCGTGAGCTAGTCACCACGCATAGCGTGAATCTCGGCGCACTAGATACCAATACGGTTTACTATCTCCGAGTCGTATCCAAAACTAACCTCCAGACCGCTATCGGTCAGGAGATCGGATTCATCAAACTTGGTAATGGCCTAGTTCAGAATCTATTCGGTGCTTCTCTAATAGATATCTTCGGATCTCTTTTCAGCAACACGGCCTTTCTCTGGATCCTTGTCCTCGGACTTGGAACTGCCGCCGGCCTGATGTACCGAAAACAGCGTAAAGCCGCGTTAGTGCTTTAAACTAAAAAACCCCGACAAATGTCGGGGTTTTGGTTTATCGCTTTCGAAGACCCTTTTTGTAGTAAGTCTCGTTACAGCCGGTCAGGACGTACTTCTCACCCGGCGGATACCACTCATAAGTGTACACGCCGCAGTTTTCAGGATGATGTTGTGCATTGATTTCTTCCACTTCGTATTCGGTCAGATTCTCCAGAATGAATCGGAATAGTAGAAGCGCAATTCCATGAGTGACAATGAGCAAATTTTTACCGTCGTAAATTGACATTCGCTTCAGCCGTTGGATGAACAGATTTATACGGTTTCCGACCTGCGCCCACGATTCAACGTCGCCATGCTTCAGACGGAAATGACCTTTGGTCATCGCTATCTTCCGGTACTCCTGGTAGATACGATTCGCTTCGTTAGGATCGCCAAGAAGCATATCCAGCTTGCCGGGATCCTGCTCTCTAATAAAAAGGCTGGGACGGGATCTC
>CAYSNI010000031.1:0-8435 GCA_964432465.1 uncultured Candidatus Saccharibacteria bacterium | reverse complement strand
CGATATTGAAATCGGCAAATACAAAATCACTCCGCCCGGACACGGCTCGGCCGGACATCATGGCATTGAAAGCATTCAGGCGGCGCTAAGAGCTTTATCCGCCTCCGGCGGAAACGGCTTCTGGCGCCTTCGCATCGGCATTCGTCCTTCGCAAAAAGAAGGTGAGGAAAGAATGAAGGCGTTAGATTTCGTGCTGAAAAAAATCTCCCTTGCTAACAAAAAACTCTTGGAAAAAGTATTTGAAGAAGCAAAAAAGGAGTTAACGAAATAAAAAAAAACCACCTCGCGAGAGGTGGTTTGCATTTTACTGGTCAAGCCAGCCAAGCTCCTTGAGCGCCTTACACTCCCCGCAAAGGCGCTTGGGGGTGCAGGTGTAACTTTCCGGCAGAACATCCGACTCATGCCCGCAAGAACCACAGTAAAAGTACATCGGCGAACCTGCATAGAGCGCGGCATTATCGACCTTCTTTGGCTTGTTCTTGCGCCGCTCTTCCAGCACTTTCAACGCGAACTCCTTGCCATTCGTGGTCGCCAGTTGCTCAGGCATGCTACCTCCTATAAAATCAAACTTCCGGTATCTTACCGCGAATCAAATAAATTGACAAGATGCCCACTTATCGTTAAGATCTAGTCAGTTGATTTATAGTTCGACAGACTCATTACTTAGGAGACAAGGATGGAGCAGGTAAAGGCTTTCGTAATCGGTACTTCCGATAATATGAAAGAGGTTAACGATTGGCTTAAGGAAAATTACGCTCAGATCGAGATCATAGATCGAAAACTGAGTGAAGGCAGTCTGTACATCTTCTACATCCCCGCGCACTAAACACAAATCCGCCTCTTCAGAGGCGGATTTTTTATTTTCTGTCATCCCTGACTTGATCAGGGATCCATCTGGATTCCAGTTTTCACTGGAATGACGCCTGCGTGCAAGATTGCTTAGTGGAGTTTATCCTGAGTTGAATCGAGGGGCTCGCAATGATTAAGCTATCTCCTAATCGCTATTGGCTAGTCACTAATCTTTAAAACTTCAGCGAAATCAGCTTAAAGTTCAGCGAGAAAGCCACCGAGCCGTCTTCGTTAACCTTAATATTCGTAAGCGGCAAAGATACATCCTTAAAGTTCGACTCTTTGGAAAGCGCGTTCTTGAAATTAATAACCGCGGAATCGCTAACTGCTCGGCCGAGCATCAAGCCGGAAAGTCCCGGATCAACATAAAGCCGCTGAATCGTAATCTGATTGCCGGTCAGTACTTTCATTTTCGCGTAAAATCCCGACCAAGCTGGGGTGACATTCTGAGCCGCGAGCGCGTAATCCACCGCCTGATTAAATCGATTCACGTCATTTTGAAGCTGCTGAATCTCGGCAAGTGGCACTAATGCTCTACCAGAAAGATCCTGATCCCCTTTGGCAACGGCCCGTACTAGAATAAAATCCCCGACTAGCAATACCAGAAGCATAAAACCTACTACGCCGACGATAATATTTCGCCATTCACCAATAAAACTTAGCGCTAACTCCCGGTAGTACTCCTGTCCTACTCCGATAGCCGTCAAAGAAATCGAATCATCTTTCGCCCGCGGAACGAATCCCCGTTCCATCGCTCCAATAGTCGCGTACCACAGCGGTGAGAGGTTGCCATATTTAGTGATCTGAAACGGCTGAACTTTAAGATTGAAATTAGACTGGATTGTTTGGTTGATCTCCTTGGCGATCGGACTATTCACCAGCAACACATCCTGAATCGGCTCTCCCCAACGGCTCGTATAAAAATTCATCACCTGCTTCACATTCCGAGTAAGAAAGTCCTGCATATCGCTAGTCGAGATGTTCCGGCCACCGATCTCCTCCTGAATAGTCGCCCAAGAATTAAAGTAGTTAAAATAAAGATGGCCATTCTTGATCACCATCAAATCCGGACCATCAGATCCTAAATACGCGACCAAATACGGCCTATCCGTCTTGAGACCAGTGCCATAATTCTTTACCAAACGAGCGATTGCCAATCCAGGAAATTCCACCGCCACCATACTATAGGCCGCTTCCTTGAGCGCACTGACTAACTCATCTACTTCCTGTTTATTCACAAACGCGGCTAAAGCTTCTGTTTGGTTTTTTTTATTCTCGCCGATCATCTGATAAGCGAAGTAAGCACTGCTGACGTCGATTGGAGAAATGCTCTGCATATTTAAATAAGCAGTTTCTTGTATATTTTTCTCTGACACCAACGGCATGGCAAATGCTTGCGTATAGACATTATTAGTTGGAATTAATACTACGGCGTGAAGGACCTTTTTCAACGACGCTACCTGAAGATGCAGGCCCTTGAGCGCGATAATAAACTTGACCCGATCCAAAATTTTGCCGCCGTTCATGATGCCCGGAGGAAGCTGGACTGAGGCCTGACGCAGCTTACCGTTTTCCGAAATCGCGAAGCGAAGCGCTAAATCAGAAATTTCCAAACCGCCAATGCCCGGCGCCGGATTCAAATATTTTTTTAGATCAAATTTCATTACCGCTAGTTAAAAAGATATTTCTTTGAGAGTGTCTACTACTACCTGACCGGTAGTAGAATCGACTGATAATTCAGCCTGAATTTTCTTTCTTTGATTGGCCACACTGGCACCAGAAATAACCTGGGTTTTCCCGGGACCGATGCATGTCTCACGACAAATCGTGACACTTGCTACCCTACCGGTAGAAGTAGTGACGGTGTACGGCGCCAAAGCCGAAAAGGAGGCCCGCTTATCCAAGATAACTTTACTAATCCCGTCCTGCGCTCCGGCCCTAGCCGTCTCCAATGCTTCGGTCGCAAGTCGCGAGGAAAAATTCAAAGTATTAAAATAATAAGCTAAAAAAGCGACGGCAATCGCGATTTCAATAATAACGCCCCCAAGTAACAACATAGTCGGTAGCGTAGATACTCCGGATTGCCTTTTCATTATTAAGGACTGTAACTGATAATCACGTCTTCGACGCTTGGACTTTGTGACCCGGACCAAGAAAGCCAAATCTCATAACGCATGTAACGATTGTTATTATGATTTCGCTTGAGCGCGGCCGCTTGGGCAAACGAAAGTTGCTGATTCGGTCCAGCGGGTTCGTATACGCTATTCGCACTGCCATCTGGGCCAATAAAATTCCATGGTCCGCTCTGATTATTGGACGTAGCAATCCGGAAAGCAACTCGGCCGCTATTCGCCACTCCCTGCCAAGACAAAGTATTAAAAACGGCTCCGTCGCTAGACTGCGTATCGAATGTGCTGGACATAAGCCAAGAGTTTGAGTCCCAGGACCCGCCCCCGCCTCCACCGCCAGGACCACCACCATTCGGGCCGAACGGACCGCCGCGCCAGCTAGTAGCGACTCGGTAATTACTAGATGAGCACTGGTCACCGATGCCGCTATTATTACAGTTGAAACTAATCCAACCAACAACGTCGTTCCAGGCCCAACCGCTGAAGACGCCGGTCGCCGGATTAATAATCACTTGATACCCTGAACCGGAAAAACTAATCCAACCGATGGAATCATTCCAAGCCCATCCGGAAAGGTTCCCGTTGCCGTCATTAGCGACAAACCAACTACCGGCTGGCGCGCCGCAATTTGAAACTGGTGCCGAAGCGCAATTTAGTGCAACTTGGCCAATCTGCAAGCCATTCGCCACACCGGTAAGATCGGAGTTATTTACCGTAACACTGTCACCATTATAAAAATCAATCCAGCCAATTACGCCACTGCCGTTAAACTGCGCCACATCTCCGCCTCCAGACCAGGCGTGTCGATCCGCGTTAGTAGATAGAATATTTCCGGCAAACACAGGGGTAACAAACAGCAAAAAACCTATCGCCATAAACAAAACAGCAAAAACAAGCTTTTTTCTCCCGTGTTCTAGGTTGTAAATTATTTGCTCCATTTCTATGGTGATATTGTTTCCAGAACATCCGAAATTGCAGTATCTATATTACCTCCCTTGGAATTATACCGATTGTTTACTACCGTTCCCGCTGATGGAAAGATTGCCTGCCCGGTCCCTCCCACCCAGTCAGTCTGTCGGAATACCAGATTCCTACTCCGAGTGACGAATTTAGTTAAATTCACACTTGCCGTATCCGATCCTTCCAGCCACTGTACCGTCACAACAATTTTTTTCGTTGACGGGTCATCATTTGCGACCGCATAGCTGGCGGCGGGCTGAATATCGCCAGTATTCGGATCACGAGAAATGTTTTCTACAGTAAAAAATCGAGTAAAGCCCTTGCCATCCAAGGTAAGCATTGCCGGACCTTCTGTTCCCGATTGAATAACAAATACTGCCCCGGTCGTAATCGCCACATGATATTGGCCAACTACCGGCAAATCAATGCTGTGCCAATTAGCGGTGGCGATATCACCAATCTCATTTAGCACCTCCTGCGCCAAAGAAGTAGCCGTCTGGCTATTTTTATTCTGCACATTCGAACGCAACACCACCGCGATGGTCGCGGAAACACCGCCGATAATGATTACGCCTACGGCAATGCCGATCAGAATTTCGATCAAAGACTGCCCTTTATTGCTCCTCAATAGTTCCTTGTACATTAACGGTTATTGTTCGGGTAACTGTCGGGTTACCTGTTAATCTCATTATAATGGTGCTTGAGGAGTCGGGCAAACCGAATCTGTTGAATACTACATCTTCATAGACTGCGGCGAATTCAACGCCACCGGGCAATGCCACCGTGTCGCCCGCCGGATTGAATGTCGAAACACCGCTTACCAGCTGGTAGCTGTCTCGTCCCCCCGCCTGATGAGTAAATCTAATCCCCCAACGAAGACCGGATTCCTGACTGATAGATTTTTGCTGAGTGCTACGAACAAACGTGACTAAATTCTGAGTCGCCAACCGCAAGCTTTGGTTAGACCGAAAATTAAAAAGCGTCAAAATCCCGACAGTCGATAAAATGACAATCAGGGCAATAACAATAAGAAGCTCAATAATAGTAAAGCCGTTTTTCATTCTTGTGGTGAGCTTTGCCGAACCATTAGAACTGCGTAACCAGCTGATAGATCGGTACCAGGATGGATAGCGCGATCAGGGCGATCACAAAGCCGATTGTCAAAAGCAATGCCGGCTCGATAAACGTCACCAGCGTTTTCACGGAGGAGCTGATCTCAGAATCATAGAAGTCGGCCAGCGTTTTTAGAACCTCGTCCAAATGACCGGCTCGCTCGGAGATAGCCACTAGATTTGTAACTACCGGCGGGAATACCGACTCTTTACTGAAAGCTTCGCCCAAGCTGATACCTCGAGTGACGCCATCCCTGGCTACGCGCAAAAGGGCGTTTTTGATCGGAGGATTCACGACCGCGTCCGCGGTAATATTCAAAGCGTCCAGAATAGGAATGCCGGCTTTCATGAGCGAGCTGAGCGTGGAGGCGAAACGCTGGATGGCAATCTTATGCACCACCGTCCTTACTACCGGTGTCCGGTTCAAAATTCCTGCGATAAGGTTTCTGCCGGAGATTGTTTTTCTAACGAAGAACCAACCGCCAACAACTAAGATTATAAGTCCTCCCAAGATCAAACCAATATTATTATTCAGAAAATGACCGACACCGAAGACTACTCGTGAAAATCCAGGCGGATTGAAACCCCCAGTTTCAAATACCGCGGAAATTCTTGGCAACGCGAAGGTTACCAAAAAAAACAGCACCATAATTGAAAGCCCAAAAAGAATCACCGGGTAGGAAAGGGCAGATTTAATACGACTCTCCAGATCGTGCTGTTTCTCAAGATCGACACTGAGATCGTCGAAGACTTTTTCCAAATTACCTGAAGCCTCACCCGCTTTTACGAGATTGATAAACACCGGGGAGAAATATTGGGGGTAAGCGGCGAATGTCTGATAGAAAGGTTGGCCTTTTTCTAAATTAGTCCGCACTTCCAACAAAAGAGATTTCATGACCGGCTTATCAAAGTTAGCAATCAAAATATTGATCGCCCGAAAGAGATCCGTACCCACCCGAAGCATCAGCGCTAGATATTTCGCCAAAAAAACTTTATCGGTCAACGTGATGGTGCCGCCAAAAAGATTTTTTGTTTTCTTCGCCAGTTCTTTTTCCGGAGTGATTGAGATTGGCTTAAGACCTCGCGAGGCCATCATTTCCAAAACCGCGCCGGTATTCGGCTCTTCAGTCGTCCCTTCTACAATCTTTCCGGTCACGTCCTGCGCTTTGTAACTAAACTTCATTACTATTTATTATACCAAACTACTCTCGGATAACTCGGAGAACTTCCTCCATCGTTGTTAAGCCACGCTCGGCCTTGCGAAGTCCATCCTCAAACATGCTGAGCATGTTTTTCTTCCGGACGATCTTTTTAAGATTGTCTAAATTAAATTTAGAATCTACAATCGCCTCCCGCACCTCTTCATCCACTTCAAAAATTTCATAAATTCCCATACGCCCCCGATAGCCAATCTGTCCGCACACCGCGCAACCTTTACCACGATATAATTGCTTCGGAACAGTGTAGCTGGCCGGATCAAGACCAAGATTTTTCATCTGATTTTTTATCGTAGCGGTAACATCTGCCGTCACCTTATAGGACTCGATGCAATCAAGACAGATTTTACGCACCAAGCGCTGCGCAAGAATCGCGTTCATAACCGCCGCAACCAGAAAGGGTTCCACTTTCATATCGAAAAGACGCGGAACGGCGGAAGGTGCGTCATTGGTGTGCAACGTGGAAAGAACCAGGTGACCAGTTAATGCCGCCTGCACAGAAATATCAGCAGTTTCGGCGTCACGAATTTCGCCAACCATGATAATATTTGGATCCTGACGAAGCAAGGCGCGCAAACCGCTAGCAAAGGTGATTCCGGCCGCCACGTTCACCTGCATCTGGTTGATGTATTTCATTTCGTATTCCACCGGATCTTCAATCGTACAGATGTTTACTTCAGTTTTATTCAAAGTTGCGAGCGCGGAATAAAGCGTGGTGCTTTTACCGGATCCGGTCGGACCAGTCACAAGCACAATGCCGTAGGTCTTTGCGATGTTTTCTTTGAAAATCTTCACCGTATCTTCCAACATACCAAGCTCCTCAAAGGACTGGGCACGCGCGGTGGCCGAAAGCAAACGCATCTCCATCTTCTCGCCATAAAAAGTCGGAATGACAGAAACGCGGATATCCATAAAATTACCGCCGGCCTGATATCGAAAACGTCCGTCCTGTGGCTTGGAGTGTTCGTCCAGTCGGAGACTAGAAAGAAGCTTCAGACGGGCAACGATCGCGTCATGGACCGCTTTCGGAATTTTCGTAATCTCATGAAGCACGCCATCAATTCGGAAACGCACCAGGACCGAATCCTCCAGCACTTCGATATGAATATCCGAAGCGCGGGACGAGATCGCGTAGGACAAAAGATTATCTACGACCGCCACTACCGGAATCTCTTGGGCCGCTTCCTTACCGGTCTTGCCGAAGACCTCTCCCCGAAGCGAAGCTTGGACATTTTCTTCAATCAATTTTTTAAAATCTTCCGCAGAACGGCGACCATACATAGAAAATCCTTTGTTCAAATCCTCGGACGTCGCTAAAAACGGACGAATCTTCGCCTTCAGACGACCGGTAAGGAAGTCGATTGCCGCAAGATCGGTAGGATCCTCCATCGCCACATCCAGCGTACCATCCGCTTCTTTGGTAAAAATCACCGCCTTCTTTTGACGCGCGAGATCTTCCGGAATCAGCTTCAAAACCGATTCATCTATCGGCTTCGCGGCAAGTTTAGCAAGTTCAACACCAAAATATTTGGAAAGAAGATTATAGTAGAAATCACGCGTAACATAATTTCGCGAAATCAAAATTTCCGGAATAGACTGGCCCATCCTCCCCGCTTCCGCGGCAATCGCATCAAATTCTTCCGGCTTAATTAAACCCTCTTTGGCGAGGGTGTCCTTTAATTGCTGAACGGGAATCTGAACCATGTACTCATTATAGTTAAAATTGCGATAGGAAGCCAAAGCCACCAAAAAGAAAAGCGGACGCTTTTATTTTTGAATAGAAAGTAGAAAGTAGAAAGTAGAAAGGCGGATGCGAATAAAGCTAGTAAATAGTACATCCATCCGGGATGACCGACTAAAAGCAAGGCGGTAGCAAAAAGCCAAGGCTCCGCCGGCCAGAAAAATCTCTCCTTGAATTTCCTGTTGAGGATGGTCGCCGTAACCAATCCGATTATCGCCATCGCGAAGGCGATCAAGGGAGCAGTCCAAAAATGCGTGGTCACGTACTGCACAAAGTAATCTATCGGCTGATTCGGCGGCAGAAGCAGTCGCGCGATTGAACTGATCTTCCAGATCTGATACTGCTGATAGGTAAGGTACCCGGCGGTAAAAAATGTAAAAAATGTGGAAATGACAAATGCCCACCGGCTTAAATAGTACATCGTTCG
>CAYSNI010000030.1:0-9002 GCA_964432465.1 uncultured Candidatus Saccharibacteria bacterium | reverse complement strand
CTGGGGATCCGCACATGTTGGTCGCGGATATTTCCCGCATCAAGAAAGAGCTCGGATGGAAGCCTAGCACTGACCTCGAGACGGGTTTGAGGCGCGCAGTTGCTTATTATGCGAAGCGTCTTAAAAAATAAATTTACCTGGCTTCTTATCGGTCTCGCACTATTCGTCGGCGTTCTTTATGTAGCTCCGGAATTGTTAATTTGGAAAAAGTTGGCCGATCAAGGGAGGCCTTACGTATTGAGCCAACTTACTCATCACGGTGACGAAGCTTATGGAACTTTTTCGCGTTTCCGGGAAATTTATGACGGTCATTTTCCTCCCGGAGATCTTTATTTTGACTCACAAGCCGTGACGCCATTTGGTCCATTCCAAATCATGCCGCTTTTGATGGCTGGATTTATTTATATGACCAGTGGAGATATTAATACTGCGTATTTGCTGGCAACATTCCTTTTAGCGCCAATTTTATTTCTTCTTTTCTATTGGTTGGGGAAAATCATTTCTGGAAATAAGATCTACGCTATTTTTATCGCGCTTCTTGGCGTGATGACGCCAATGTTCCGATCTTTGCCGGAATCTTTTAGGACGATAACCTTATTTTTAAATAACGTAGTTAAGTATTTTGTTCCTTTAATTCAGACACCTCTCGCGAAATTGCCGCTTGGTCGTACCGAAGACCCACTTTTAACTTATCTAGTATTCCTTCCCGTCATCGCCACGTTATTGATTTTTTGGAAAAAACCAAACTGGAAAAGCGGAGCGGTTACCGGATCGTTGATCGGTTTAATGTTTTACGTTTATTTTCACTACTGGGTGTTCTTAGTGATTGTCGCCGGACTGATCGGTCTGTTCGCGCTTTTTAATCTGAAAAAAGACCGAGCTTTTTTTAAGTCTTGTTTGGCTCTAGGCCTTGCTTTAGTTGTCATTGCGATTCCTTATTGGGCCAACTTCCTTACCTTCCGAGGCTCCTCAACTGCGAGCGAAGTAACGGCTAGGATCGGAGTAGAAACTAGCCGGACCCTGTTTTTTATTGGTGGCGAGCCGGCTATATTCCATTACGTTTTTTACGGATTATTGGCAGGATTAATTTATTTTGTATTTTATCGCCGCGGGCAAGAACGAACTGCCATTTTGTATTGGATTTTTAACGTGGCGATGTTTGTCGTGTGGAATGTCCAGGTCATAACAGGTTTTGTTCCTTCGCCCGATCATTGGTTCCGTCCGATCAGCGCCTTCATATTCGTGATCCTCCTTCATATGCTTTATGAGCTGATTAAAAGATTCAATTATAAAACGGCGATGATTTGCCTAATGTTCGTCTCAGCTTTACTGGTATCGAAAAAAATTGTAAATGCGCTTGTTTTCATTAACCCACCGCAGGAATTTATTGCCGAAAAAACTTTTGAATCCCGTAATTTTAATCCCAGCATTGTTGATTCTTGGACGTGGATAAATAGTAATTTACCCAATGAGCCAAAGATAATTTCGCCATCCTTTATTACGTCGCTTTACCTAAATGCGCAAACTTCGGCGCGGCCTTATTTGGCCGGAGGATTCAATACTGCTGCTCCAAATACGATTTTAGAGGATCGGTTTTTGAGTTCCTATAACCTTTTCAAAGTAACCCCGGCCTTCCTTAGGGACACTCTGGAAACCGACTATCAAGAAATGGTTTGCACTGGTGAGTGTATCAACGACGACCATCATCGTCACCTGAATATCAAAGAGACGCTCAGTTATCTCTACGTGGGTTATTACGTTAACGATCCGGAGCGCATGCCCCGCAGCGAAGGCAAGTATAGATTCATCAGTAAGGAGAAGGCTGATGAGCTTTTTGCAAAATATCCGAATATTTCGGTTACCTGGAGAGATGTTGAGGCTGAGTATGTATATTACGGGCCATGGGAAAAGCAGATAACTCAGATAGATCTTTCTTCGGATCCGGATCTAGAACTTATCTATAAAAACGCAGAGGTGGAGATATATAAAATCCGTAGATAGTCTACGGATTTTTCTTTTTACCGATAAAGTAAGTCATCGCCGCCGCATCACGGGAGCGGGGGAACAAGCAGTAGACCAAGTCAAAGATTCGAAGAGGAGACAGTACGGCCATAAAAATATAGGTCATCAGATTGTAGAGACCGGTTGAAATTATGGAGAAAGGAATAGCTAGGAAGTGCATTAGGAAAGAGACGAGGGCGGAAGCGGGGCCGCCGTTCATACCAACGCGGATTGGGTCAAAGATTGCGAATTTGTGTTTTAGTCCGGTATTAGTGAAGCGAATATAGTCGTTGGGTGAGGCATGGAAAGGAAGCAAGAATGGGATGCTTACATAAACATAACCGCCCGGCTTCACTACGCGGCAGATTTCTTTAATAGCTAATTCTGCGTCGGGTATGTGCTCAAGGGTGGATTCGGTGACGACCATGTCCACCGAGCCGTCTTTAATTGGAAGTTTAGTCGCGTCGGTAACGAGATCCACATTTTCAAAAGGGAAGATATCAATATTTATTACTTCCGAGTGTACGCGCTTAATTCCGGAGCCGATATTGAGAATAATTTTATCCGCCAATTCTTCTTTACGAAAGGTTTTTAAAAGAGCTTTTCGAGGCGACCAACCAAAATAGGAAATACTTCCAATCGCGTAGGTGAGGAATTGGAACAGCCGGGGAGATTTCTTAACCAGGGTCTTCAGCCTATTTACGGGAGTCAAAGCTTCCGCGTTATATTTTTTATATTGTTGAATTAATTCCGGGTGGATGATTTGTGGGGCGGAGTTAACAATAGGATATTCCGCGTGGCATTTCCCGCAAATCAGTTTGCTTTCGTAGACTCCAAAGTCTGCCGCTTTGCAGTTCGGGCAGGTCAGGAGACTGATAAATCTTTTATCGGTGGATTTCATCCCGTTAGAAGTGGAACTTATTTTGAAGCGGACTTTTAAGCATTGTTTTGATATATTTTTTTGTCACCTGAGCAAAAACGGCTGAGTTGAGTGCCACTTCTAACGGGACAAGTAAATCTTTTTAAAGCATATCATGAAAAATTAAAAGGTTAAATTTAAAAAATAAAAACTGATAAATTGCCTGGGGCATTCTCTAGTTGCCTTTAATCAGTAGCTGTTGTATACTATCGTACAGTTCTTATTTTGGAGGGCGTATGTACGTGTACGACGGAGTTCCGAAGCGGAATGATTTCGAAGTTGGAGCTCGCTTTGATCTGCCTAGTCCGACGCTGATTATCGGCGCCGGGATAGGCGGCGTAGGCAAGAGTACTTTTTTCCGACCGCTCGCGAGGGCGATTAACGACGCGGTCTATATCGATAAGGACACTTTAAGTTATTCTTATCTTTGGAGTACCCGCGCTGGTGAGCGTACTGACATGGGCCGGTACATACCGAAAGATAGAATTGCTGTTAGCTACAGTGATCACAGTAATCCGCACAATCGGTATTACGGCACCCATGTCTGCTTGCAGACGTATCATTGCATGCTCATGATTGCTCGCCAATTACTTTCTCTCGGGAAGCATCCGATTCTGGACGGCAACTACATCAAGGAGATTCGATGGGGATATATCGAGCAGGTTCTCGTTCCCCAGCTGGCGGATGTCGGATTCAATCTGAAGATCATTCTGGTGCATGCGCCACAGGATGTGGTGCGTCAGCGTCTGCGCGTACGAGGGGCTGAACACGACAAATTTAAGGTCAGCTCCGACGCTGAGTGGCAGAAGTTGATAGAGGAGCAACCACCTGTGCCTCCCGAAATCGAGCTTTACCCGCATATCAAGGTGGATAGCACGCGGCCGCTTTCGGTCGACGTGTTTCGTGAGGCGATCGAATTTCTCCAGAAATAGATATTTTAGAAGGCCCGAAGGTGGGTCTTCTTTTTTTTATATTGGCGGTGTATAAATCATCTATGGAAGCAAATAACCGCAAAGCTGTTTTTCTTGATCGCGATGGAGTTATTAATCAGTTAACTTTTCGCGACAGCAGTCCATCCGCTCCTTTTACTGAACAGGAATTTATTTTTTTACCTAGCATAAAAGAAGCAATAAAATTATTTAAAGATAATGGTTTTCTTTGCGTGGTGGTAACCAACCAGCCGGACGTGGAGCGGGGTAATCTGCCGGAAGAAGTTCTAAGACGTATTCATATATATATGCAAAAAGAGACGGGAATCGATGCGGCGTATTTTTGTCCGCACTCAAACGATGGGCAGTGTGAGTGTCGGAAGCCCAAGCCGGGCATGATTCACCAGGCAGTTAAAGATCTTAAAATAAATCTTTCCGAATCTTGGATGATTGGGGACAGATGGCGGGATGTGGAGATGGGCAAGACAGCTGGAGTAAAAACAATTTTGGTAGAAACTGATTCTACCCGGCATGATAATCGGGAGCTTTTCCCGGACTATCGGGTTAAAGATTTATTGGAAGCAGCGCGGATTATTGCCGGCTAAATATTGATTCCTCGGATAAATCGGGATATAGTATCCCAAGTTCATAATAAGGAGTTAAAGTGCTTATTTGTCGAACCCCTTTTCGGATATCGCTAGGGGGCGGGTCAACTGACCTTCCTTCGTATTCCAGAAAACACGGCGGATTTATCTTCGGATTCGCAATCAAGATGTATGTTGATATCACGGTCCGCAAGCCGGTGATTTACGATCGGATTGATCTTCAGTACAAGGAGTTTGAGTCGGTTACAGATATCGAGCAAATCAAACACCTAATCGGCCGAGAAGCATTGCGAATGGTTGGAATAAACAAAGCCATCAGTATTTACTTTAAGTCTGACACTCCGATGGGTACGGGACTTGGCGGATCGGGTAGTTGCGCGGTCGGCCTTCTGAACGCTTTGTGGTGGTCACAAGGCGCGATGAAGAGCCAGCAGGAGCTGGCCGAAGCGGCTTTCCGGATTACGCAGATTCTCGGTCTTCCCGATGGGAAGCAGGATCCGTATATCGGCGCTTTGGGCGGATTTGTTGTGATGGAGATCGCTCAAGACGACACCGTTACGCTGAAACGTCCGGATATTGACGAAGATACAGTTGAGCAGTTCATTAATAACTCGCTCTTCTTCTATACAGGCATTCGGCGTGACAGCGTGGATATTCTTCGTGATCAGTCCGAGAGTACGGTGATGGAATTAAAGCATCGAACCAAAGAACTCGGTCGAGAAGTGCTTAACTGTTTTGTGACTGACAATCTTGATCAGTTTGGTCTTCTGATGAGGGAGCACTGGAAGCTTAAAAAAGAAATGTCCGATAAAATTACCATCCCGGAAATCGATGAGATCCATGAGTTTTGTCTTAAGAACGGCGCGTTGGGCGGAAAGCTCATCGGTGCCGGCGGTGGCGGGTACTTTCTTTTTTATTGCGCCACACCCGAAGAAAAGCTTAGGCTCGCTGAGCTTATGGCCGGCAAAGGAATGAAGATTATTCCAATTGAGGTGGACCGGCGTGGCACCCGGGTAAGTACGCCTAATCTTTAACGAGAACAGATCGCCGCGTTGACCCCCACACCATATCGAGCACTTCGCTTTTCATAGCGCCCCGAGATAATCGGGGTCTTTTATTTCATAGCGTATATTTGTGAAAAATCGGCATTTACAAGAAAAGCGAGCAGGCGATGTGGTGCTCGATTGGTGTCGGGGGTTGACCCGCGGAGATTTTTTTATTATGGTAAAGCAGTTCTTTGAATATAGGAGGCCTAATGAAGGATGAGTTTCGAGCTTACGCTGAGGCGTTTCTGAAAAAGTCCGCCGGAATAGCGGATGCTTTACAAGAGCAGTCCAAGAAGATCGCCGATGTGCTGGAGATTTTGCACACTGCCTGGCTGAAAGGCTCAAATGTCTTCATCGTCGGCAATGGCGGCTCCGCTTCTACGGCGACTCATTTTGCCGCTGATCTGGTAAAGACGGTGGTGGATAAGCCGGGCGATGCTGGGTTGAAGGCGATGGCGTTGGCGGATAATATTCCGCTTGTCAGCGCGTTGACCAACGACTGGGGCTGGGATCATATCTACGATTCCCAGCTGGCTACTTTTTGGAAGCCTGATGACGTTGTGATCGCGCTAAGCGTGAATGGCGGCATGGGTCAGGACAAGGCGGGCGTGTATTCCCAGAATCTTCTGCACGCGCTCAATTACGCCAAGGAGCAGGGCGGGAAGGCAATCGGACTTGTCGGCGACAAGTACGCTGGTGGGCTGTTTAAGGACATCTGTGACGTGTGTGTGATCGTCCCCGATGGCGCTACTCCGCAAGTAGAGTCATTTCACGTGCTGTTGTGCCACCTGATTACTTTCGCACTTAAGGAAAAGCTCAAGGAGTTTCCCAGGTCTTAAAATTACACGCGCCCATCTTCGGACGGGCGTTTTTATTTACGGAAACTTTCGTATAGTTGACTGGGTTTTATGAAGGAGCTAAGGTGGCTTTGTTCATTTAAAAGGGGAATCGGATGAAGATTTTCGTGGATACGGCAAATCTTGATGAGATTAAGGCGGCGCTGGACACCGGGTTCGTGGAAGGCGTGACGACTAACCCTTCTCTACTTGCGAAAGAGCCGAAGGGGAAATTTGAAGAGCACATCGGCAAGATTGTAGAGTTACTCGTTGCTCATACGAGCTCCGGTAACCTTCTTGTGGAGAAAAATAATCTCAAGCATTTAAGCGTGGAGGTTTTTTCCAAAAATCCCGAAGAGATTCTGGCGCAGGCCGAACGCTTTCAGAATCTGTTCAACTATCCCGCCTTGAGCATCAAAGTGCAGGTCGGGTGGAGTGAGCTCGGGGTGATTCGTCGGCTGAATCAGAAAAACATCAGCGTCAACTGCACCGCGTGCATGACCGTTTCGCAGGCAGCTTGGGCGGCAAAGGCGGGTGCGAAGTATGCCAGTCTTTTCTGGGGTCGCATTCGAGATTCTTCAGACGATGCAATCACGAGGAAGTTGAACGCGCTCCAAGCTTTCGGGAAGGGAGACACGTCGGAGTATGCGTTGCTTTCTGTGCATCGCATTGAGGCAAAGCGTCTTAATGGGTCTAATATTCTCACAGAAGAGGATGCCGATCCGATTTCCGTGATGAGTCGAACCCGCGCCATATTTGAGCGAGAAAAGTTTGATTGTGAAATCATCGCCGGTTCTATTCGGACGATCTGGGATGTGCGCGATGCGCTTCTGGCCGGAGCGCATATCGTGACCGTACCCTACAAGTTCTTCTCCGATTTTCCGCAGATGACCCAGCATTTCAAAACCGACGAGGTGATCAACCAGTTCCTCACGGATTTTGAAAGCTGGCTCAAGTAAAAGATAATCCTCCGACGTACATCGGAGGATTTTTTATTTATGGTGAGAATGACCGAACCATGGAAACTTCCATTTATTAAGCGGGGTTGTATTATGAGGTATACAAATGAAGACCCTTTTCCTTACCAGCCTCAATCCTTTTATTACCAGAAACATGCTCTTCACTGATGTTTTTAAAAAAATATCCGACGACAAGAAAGTTCGGTTAATTATTTTTTGCCCGGACTATAAAAAAGAATTCTTTGAAGCGCATTTCAAAAAAGATAACGTTATCATTGAGCCGATTGAAAATGAGAAAACAACCAAGCAGGACGTCGTGTTTGGCTACATAGGGCAATCTTTATTGGCTACCCGTAGGCTCATAATCCGCCGACGTGAGCTGTACGCGACAAACAAAAAGATTACTTCTTACTTAGGAGCCGTCCTACTTTCTTGGATAGGGCGGCTTACTTTAGTGAAAAAACTAGTCAGATTTTTTGATCGCTTAACTTTTGATAAAAATAAATTCGCGGTTTATTTTGAAAAATATAAACCTGACCTAGTTTTTGGCCCGGATGTTTTTCATCCGGACGATGCGCATTTTTTAATGGAGGCAAAATACCGAGGAATCCCGACGGTGGGCATGGTCCGTTCTTGGGACAATATTACTAATAAAGGATTTTTCCGACCGAGGCCGGATTCTCTGATTGTGAATAATGAAGTAATCCGAGATGAGGCTATTCAGCTAGCCGACATTAATCCGAAGACTATTTTTGTATCCGGTATGCCACAATTCGATGATTACATAAATAAGCCGAGAACGAACAAGGAGGAATATTTTAAGCACATAGGGCTTGATCCAAATAAGCCATTTATAGTGTTTGGTCCGTGGGGTAATCGGTTTATCGATACCGATTGGCAGATTTTGCAAATATTGAAAGATGCTATTGTGGCAGGGAAATTGCCTTCTAATATTCAGATTCTTGTGCGCATTCCACCAAACGACACTATTTCATTAGGAGATTTTGTTCCCGATGAACATTTTAAGATTTATTATGTCTCCCGCTCATTTAAGGAGGGCGTTTATCGTGATCGTGAGTTTGATGAGCAGGCGATGGTGGAAACGGGAGATAATCTTTACTACGCCGATCTTCTGATCGGCTATATGTCTTCGTTAAATATAGACGCATGCGCCTTTGATAAACCGATTGTCGCTGTGGCTTTTGACGGCTGGGAAAAGAAGCCTTATTTGAAAAGCATTAAGAAGTTTTTGGACTTTGATCACACATACAAAATGCTTCCGACGGGGTTCGCGACTTTTGTAAATAATAAAGAGGAGCTTATTGCCGGCGTGAGTCGCTATTTGAAAAATCCATCCCTTGATCGCGATGGTCGCACGAAATTTTTGAAATTGCAGGCTTGGAAGTTGGATGGAAAATCCGGAGAGCGGATTGCCGACTTCTTGCTTCAAAAATTGCACAGCTAACAAGCGAATGAGGACAATTTTTATCACTATTTTTCAGGGCGCGGAAGCGAGAAATATTTTACGCACCGATATCTATAAGAATTTGATCGCGCGGGAGGACGTCCGGATTGTATTTTTTGTTGATTCTTTCGAACGAGCGGAATATTACCAAAAGGAATTTTCCCACTCGCGCGTTTTTTACGAAGTAGTTGAGAATAAAATGCCGAAAGGTTTGGACAGAATTTTTTCCCAACTGAGCTTTC
>CAYSNI010000029.1:0-15127 GCA_964432465.1 uncultured Candidatus Saccharibacteria bacterium | reverse complement strand
GCGAGGGCTTTGAAAACCCGCCCCGCGATGTCGAATGACGACACGAACTCGCTCTTTCGAGCCATATTAAAACCCTCCAACTTGGCCCACTCTCTATCCGGCGACAGGCCGAATCCAGAGTCTGCCAGTCAACGATCTGCCCTATCTATAACATAATTTATAGAATTTTGTCAAGCCAGCAGATACACTTACTATCTCATGAGATAGTATTTATTTTTCCAAATCTTTGCAGTTCGAATTATTTTCCTATCGATCTATCGAAAAAAGAAATGAAAACCCCCACAAAAAGTTTCCTTTTTGTGGGGGTAAAACCAGATTTCCAGTGGCCAGGAGGCCGGGGACCCGACTTTCCCGCCTTCGGCGGGAGCAATGACCCTGCCAACCTCTCTGCTATGACGCGTCATAGCACCAACCACTATCCCGCGGGATAGTGGTTGGTAATAAAATTTGGCACAAGCCGGCTGCTTTTTGAGAGACTAAAAGCGAAGCGGTCTCGAGAAAAGCAGGCGGCCGAGAGCCAAAAACTACAATAGAGAAACTATCAGAAGCGCAACGATATTGACCCCGTTAGAAGTAGGCCGCCCCGAGGTGGCCGTAGCCACTGCCGAAACGGCAGGGCGACTTCTAACGGGGTTGATCACCTACCGCTTAAAGCAAACCAACAATCAGTAGCGCTACGATGTTGATCACTTTGATCAACGGGTTAATCGCCGGACCAGCGGTGTCCTTGTAAGGATCGCCTACCATATCGCCAGTCACCGCGGCTTTGTGCCACTCAGTCCCCTTGGCGCCAGCAGCCTCAATATATTTCTTTGCATTGTCCCAAGCGGCACCTCCGGTAGTCATAGAGATACCAAGAAAGAGCCCGGAAACTATCGTACCCATCAACAGACCGCCAAGCGCTTCAATGCCCAGAACGAATCCGACAAGAAGCACGGCCGCGATCGGCAGGATTGCCGGAATAATCATCTTACTCAAAGCCGCTTTAGTAACGATATCCACCGCCCGAGCGTAATCCGGCTTTCCGGTACCGTCCATAATTCCTTTAATCTCCCGAAACTGACGGCGAATCTCCTCCACTACCGCGCTGGCGGCTTCGCCAACCGCGCGCATCGCCATAGACGCGAAAAGGAACGGGATCATCGCGCCTAAGAATAATCCGGCGGCTACGTAAGGATTCTGGAGTTCAAAAAGCGCAATCCTTCCCACGCGACCAAGCTCTTCAGCATAACCGGCAAACAAGACTACGGCAGCTAGTCCGGCGGAAGCGATAGCGTAACCTTTAGTAACCGCTTTCGTAGTATTGCCTACCGCGTCCAAAGCATCGGTAATCTCGCGGGTTTCTTTCGGCGCTCCAGACATTTCGGCAATTCCACCGGCGTTGTCGGTAATCGGCCCGAATGAATCAATAGCCACTATGATACCGGCAACAGAAAGCATGGCGGTCGCGGCGAGGGCGATTCCGTAAACTCCCATCAAAGCAAAAGCGCCAAGCATGCCACTAACAATGATAATAATCGGAAGCGCGGTAGATTCCATACTAACCGCGAGGCCCATAATGATGTTTGTTCCGTGGCCGGATTTAGAAGCCTCGGCGATTTTTTTCACCGGTGAGTAGTTTTTGGCGGTATAATAATCAGTAACTAAAACCATCAGCACCGTGACCGCAAGACCAATTAAGGTGGTCAAAAAGACCTTCATTCCCTCTTCCGGGAAGTAGTGCATGGAAGCCCAGTAGAAAAGGCCGGCAGAAACTACTAAGGCCACCGTGAGAGCCTTATACAGCGCGCCCATGATGGATTTAGATTTCCCCAGCTTGGCAAACAAGCCGCCTGCTATAGAAGCGAGAATGGCCAGGCTACCAAGTACGAGAGGGAAAGCGAGCTGATTGCCGCTTAAAAATGAAGCACCTAAAAGCATTGCGGCGGTAAGTGTAACTGCGTAAGTTTCAAAAAGATCAGCAGCCATACCGGCACAATCACCTACGTTGTCGCCGACGTTATCAGCAATAACCCCAGGATTCCTCGGGTCATCTTCCGGAATACCCGCCTCTACTTTTCCGACAAGATCAGTGCCAACATCAGCGGCTTTTGTAAAAATACCTCCGCCAAGGCGGGCAAATATGGAGATCAAGCTCGCGCCAAAGCCTAAGCCAATCAGCGCGCGGACGTCCTGACCGGTGGCAAAATAAAATCCGGCAACGGAAAGAAGTCCGAGCGCCACCACCAGATAACCGGTTACCGAACCAGCTTTAAATGCGAGCGAGAGAGCCGCGGCCATACCTCTGGAAGCGGCATCGGCAGTCTTAGAATTAGAACGGACCGCGACGTTCATGCCGATATAACCGGCGATCGTAGAAGCAACTGCGCCTATTAAAAATCCTACCGCACTCACCCAGCCAAGCACGAAATAAAGAACAAAAAACAACGGCACGCCAACCACAGCTATCGTTTTATATTGGCGATTAAGATAGGCGGACGAACCAAGCTGAATCGCGTGAGAAATCTCCCGCATCTTGTCATTACCCGACGGCTGTTTTTTCAGCCACAACATAATATAAGCGCTGTAAGCGATAGCAATCGCTACCGGCGCAAAAATTAAATAATAGATATTCATGGTTTTTATTATACCTTATCTTCTGACGTCAGCTCAGCCGCGGCCATGCCACCTTCCTGGGCTTCTTCCGGCTTAGAAGCGGATCGGACGTCAATCTTCCAGCCAGTAAGTTTCGCGGCCAAACGGACGTTCTGTCCGCCCTTGCCAATCGCTAAACTCAACTGATCTTCCGGTATGTACACCCGGGCTTCTCGGCGAGGTAAAATATCTACCTGCTGAACTTTAGCTGGAGAAATGGCGCTGGTAATGAACTTGGCCGGATCTTCAGAATATTCCACGATATCCAACTTCTCCTGGCCAAGTTCGTTGGATACGGCCATAACACGAGTACCGCGCTGACCAACACAAGAACCTACCGGATCTACGCCATCCATCTTGGATAAGACCGCGATCTTAGTTCGGCTTCCTGGCTCACGCGCGATCGCCTTCACCTCAATTACGCCATCAGCAATCTCCGGAACTTCCATCGCGAAAAGCTTGGCTACAAATTTTGGATTCGCCCGGGAAAGAATAATGCCCGGCATCTTGGTGTCCGACTGCACTGCCACGACATAAAAGCGCATGCGCTCGCCGGCACGATAATGTTCAGTCGGGATCGTTTCATTGTAGAACAACACGCCGGTCGTGCGACCAAGGTCAATGTAAACATTACCGCGATCAAATCGCTGAATAACGCCGCTGACGATCTCGCCTTCTTTATTTTTAAATTCACCAAGCACGGAATCACGCTCCGCTTCGCGAAGGCGCTGTAAAATAACCTGCTTCGCGGTCTGCGCGGCGATGCGGCCGAAATCATCATGAGTCTCCAGAGGAAATTCCAACTCATCGCCAACCTTCGCGTCCTTCTTTTCTTTTTTCGCTTCTTCAATAAAAAGATGACGGTCCGGATTATAGCGAGGAATTAAGGGCTCACCTTCCGAAGTAACAGTCGGTTCCGCTGGCAATCCCTTGTCGCCTACCGATTCAGCACCGGCCTCACCTTCTTCAACCACTCGGACAGTGGTCTCGTCTACGACAGTTTTTACCTGCCAAAATTTCAAAGCGCCAGTCTTCAGATCAAACTTACATTTAACCATCTCGCCTCTTTGTCCGTATTCTTTTTTATAGGCAGCGGCGATAGAAGACTCAATCGCCTCTATAATCTTTCCCGCATCTATCCCTTTTTCCTCAGCAATCTGATCGACTGCCCTTTTTAATGTTTTTAAATCGAACATTCTGTTTTAGTAATTAGTTATTAGTGGTTAGTAATTAGGTTATCTACGAAGAATGGCCGCTCAAGGAGCGACCATTCATCAATAAACTAATTATATACATAAAAGACCCCTTTGTAAAGGGGTCTTGGAGTTTTATCGAGGCTCTCCCGTTACTCTTATTTGGCGGACGCCTGAAGGAAACTGCCCGGGCGCTTCCCGACAGCTAAAGCCAAAACGCCGCAAGAAATCCATCATGTCTGGGATGCCGGCGAAACGGGTGTTCATTGTATGCACATCACCCTTAACGGCGATCGAAAGATCGGCCGAATCGTGGAGCATCCCGCTAAGCTTTTCTGCTAGTTGCTTTTGACTTTCAACGCATTTGAACGAGACGCAAACTCTTCCTCGAAAAACGATTGCGGACATCTCAAATTCCGAGGCGTTCTCTTCCTGGGGCTTGACGACAATCCGAGTGGAACCGTCACTCACTGGAGCCCCCTTTCTAGATTCGCAGTACTAGGGGAAATTATACCATATAAAAAGCCCCAGCGCAAGCCGGGGCTCAAATTCCGTAGGGAGACCAGATATTTTTCACCTGAATCGCTTCGTAAAGAAATCGAAGGATTAAACTATTATTTTCACTCAGCCAATCCATCTGTTTTCCAAATGAAACCCAGGTGCGCTTCAGGTTACCGATTGAAGCTTCCTCAACCATCTTACTGCCAGCCGCGTTACCAAAGTACCACATCGCGTCCACGCCTTCGTGTTCCGCGAGCACCTTTGCCAGCAAGTCCGGATTTTCCGCCGTGAGAATGTTCACCACACCAGGCGGTATATCAGAATTCTGGAGTACCTGGATAAGCTCCATGGCCATGTGCGCCTGACACTTACCAGCAACAAAGACCACGGCATTACCCATAACGATCGCTGGAGCGATTGCTCCAATCACGCCAAGCAAGGGGTAATCTTCCACGCCTCGAATACCGATCACGCCCAGAGGCTCCTTCAAAGCCGTCACTAACATCCGATCCGGCACGGAATGAACGCGCCCTTCGAATTTATCCGCCAGTGCGGCGTAATCAAAGAGTCGCTCACACGCCTGATCCACTTCACTGCCAAAACGCGTTTTCTGCGCCTGCAAGTTCTCAGCCAAAAAATAAAGTATCTTAGCCCGGAGATCAGCCGACTGCTCCGACCAAGATTCCTGGACGGCGCGAGCAGCTTCAACAGCGTTCCGGACGTCCTTACGGTTTGCATCCGGCAACATTGCGAGCAGTCTACCGCTTTCAGATTTCACCGAAAAACTTGTTTCACCATCCGGACGAACGAGCTTACCGCCGATCCAAAGCCGGTAAGTTCGATCAATCGAGTTCGGATTTCGAAGTATTGATTTCGGTTCAGAAACGCTTTCGACGCCGTTAGAAATCCTTAGAACTTCCCGGATTCCTTCGCTACCGCCTTCGCGGCCATAACCACTTTCACGATAACCGCCGAATCCAGCGGCCGCGTCAAAGCGATTAGTTCCGTTAATCCAAACCGTTCCGGCTCGGATTTTTTTAGCAGTCGCAAAAGCTTTATCAATATCCTGACTCCAGACGGAGGCGGCGAGACCAAAGCGAGTATTGTTAGCTATCTCTTCCGCTTCTTTCGGAGTCCGAAAACTCATCGCCACTAACACCGGCCCAAAAATTTCTTCCTGGGCCAGCGTATCGGAAGGTGTAACATTTTCAATCAACGTCGGCGGAAAGAAGAATCCCAGCGTGCCTGACTGCCAGCCTTCCGGCTGAGTAACCAGTCCTCCTTCGCTCTTGCCTATCGCCATTAATCTCTCTATTTTATCTAGTTGCTCTTGCGAATTGATTGCGCCCATATCCACTGACTTATCCAGTGGATGACCAGCACGCAATTTCTTCATGCGAATTTTCAACTTGTCGATAAATTTCCTGTACACGCCTTCCTCAACCAGCAACCGAGAACCAGCGCAACACACCTGGCCCTGATTGAACCAGATCGCGTTGACCACTCCCTCAACCGCTGAATCAAGATCAGCATCAGCATAAACAATGAACGGCGATTTTCCGCCAAGTTCAAGCGTAAGATGTTTTCCGCTTCCAGCCGTAGATTTCCGGATCAGCTTTCCAACGTCCGTAGATCCGGTAAAAGCCACCTTCCAGGGAATTGGATGGTTGACTAGATACTCGCCAGTCTTGCCGTCACCGGTCACGATATTCACCACTCCCGGCGGCAACTTCACTTCGTCCTTCAACATCTCGGCAAACATCAGAGCGGTAAGCGGCGTCGTTTCCGCCGGCTTCAATACCACTGTATTACCAACGGCGATCGCGGGGGCGATCTTCCAGGCCAGCATCAGTAACGGGAAATTCCATGGAATCACCTGCGCAACCACGCCTCCGGCTTTCATTTCCGGAAATTCATATTCGTGCCGCTGAGCCCAGCCGGCATGGTAATAGAAGTGCCGAATCGCCAGCGGAATATCAATGTCGCGCGTTTCACGAATCGTCTTACCGTTGTTCAACGACTCCAACACAGCAAACTTACGCGCGTTCTTCTGCAAACATCGGGCAATCGCGTAGAGATATTTAGCACGTTCAAAACCAGCGAGATTTTTCCATTCGAAAAAGGCTTTGTCCGCGGCATGAATCGCCGCGAACACATCTTCTTGAGTGCCATAAGCAACTCTGGCGAGCATCTTTTCATCCGCCGGACAGATCACCGGAAAATAGGAATGTTCGCCGGGATCAGCCCATTCGCCATTAATGAAATGGCCGAATTTTCGATTATGGCCTTCAAGCCACGACTGCACCTTTGCGTCCGATTCTGGAGCCGGGCCATAGCCTGGCTTATCCAGAAACTGTTCGATCTTTTTCGAATCCATAACTATCTCCTCTTCCTTTCTGATCACGCCATTGGATGGCGGTAGTAGGCCGAGTATCGGCCGGTGGCCAGATGCGAAAGCTGACGATTGAGATCCATCAGCAACCCTTCCTGACCGCCGGAGGCGCCAATCCGGAACAATTCCGGACGGCACCAATCTTCGCCAAGCTCCTCAAGCATCAGCGAATACCAGAGCATCGCGTCTTTCGCGGTTTTAATACCGCCGGCAGCCTTCAGCCCTATTTTAAATCCACTGTCACGGATCTGCCTAGCCATCACTAAACCGGCTTCGAGCGTGGCGTTGGTCTCTTCAAAACCAGTTGAGGTCTTGATGAAATCGCCGTCACGACTCACTGCGATCGCCACCGCGGCGGCCTTGCTAACGTTTTCAAGCGTGCGAAGGTCGCCAACGCCAAGAATAATTTTCATGCGCGCCTTACTTCCGCAGGCTTCGCGCATATAGCGCAGCTCTTCATACAAGGTATCCCATCGACGCGAGAAAACGAGTGGACGATGAATGACCACATCTATCTCGGTGGCACCTTCATCAATTGCCATCTCAATTTCTTTGAGACGCGTAGCAATTGGTGTTTGTCCGGCGGGAAAGCCGGTAGCCACCGACGCGACGGGAACTTTTCCGCGTAACACTTGCTGAGCCGCAGCCACCATTTTTGGATAGACGCAGACCGCGCCGACATTCAACGGTAAAGTCTCGAGACCAAAAATTCCTAACAATCCCCGATCAACCGGATTGAGCGCCTTCGCGCACAACCGGCGAACCCGATCTTCGGTGTCGTCGCCTTTAAGCGTCGTCAGATCAAGACAGCGGATGATATTCAGATAGGCGGCGACTTGCGCCTCTACCTTAAAACTGCGCCGCGTGCCGATCGTTTTTGCTCGGGCTTCAATCTCACTTCTATTCAATCGAATTCGCTCAATCCATCTTAGATCTAGCAACATCCAATCCTCCTATCATTCACGTAAAACTCCTTTCAAAGAACGCCCCCATAGTAAAACAAAAAAAGCCCTCTTACTAGGGCTTTTACTGGTTGAAAAGTTTTAATAATTTTGGCCGAAGAAACTTATTATGACGGTGATCAATCGCGAGTACCTCTTCAAAAATCATGTTGAGATCTTTCATGACGGCCTTGAGAGGTTCCGCTGGTCTAATCAAAATGCACTTGATGTTCTTTCGGTTGGGACTGTTTTTAAAACGCTTATATGACTTGTGTGTCGATTTCACCTGCAAGACCAGGACAAGCGCTTTCGGAAGATCCGACTGTCGAAATAAAATTAAGAGATCAAACTTCCGCCCATCTAGGCGAGCAATTCTCTGATCGGGATGGCGGTACGTGCGCACCGCTTTATATATAGTGAAACCGTTGAATCTCCAGTTTCGAGACTGGAGCAAAAACACCGCTTCCAGGCATTTTACTTCCTGCTGAAGGCCAACGTCTTCCAACGACCACCTCGGTCAACGAACCTCTCTATAGTAAGCCTATTGTTTCAAATATTCAATTCGCCGCGTATCCGGATGAACCCCCCACACCAAACGAATAGCTTTGAAGATGGCTTGGCGGTTGGGTGATGTGGCTACCCCTATTCCGATTTTGCTCTACTAAACTATTTTGAGAATTCTTCTATTCGTTTGGTGTGGGGGTGAAATTCCAACTCATCATCGTTGTAAATAATTCTTGGTTTATAGCCAACCGAAGCATTCTTCTCAATACGGCCTATCTGAGGCGCGCGTAACCGCCGCTCCATCCAATCGCCAAAGCTGCCGCCCAAAATCCATTCATAAACTTTTTTCATCCAGGAAGAACGATGATGGAGGTGCCTTAGATCATCGACATACCCGCGATCATCCAGCCAATCCTTGTTAGCGGCAAAAAACGCGCTGATCTTCTCCGTCGTACCATACACCGGCACCAAATTCTTATACAAATCTTTCCAGTACTCGTTATGCGGCGGCGAGAGGCGGTACGCGCGTTCGGTAATGAAATGATTGAGGCAGATCTTATCCGCCGCGGATTCATTATGATCCATCTTCGTCCTGCGCCACCCGAACAATCCAAAGGCTATCACCGAAAAACACCTCACGGTGAAAATTCTTCCCTGACGGGCGCCAATAATCACGTCGAAATCAGAACCAGCATGTACTTTTCCAGTCGCCATAGAACCGGCGATCAACGCGAATTCCACAAATGGGATGTATCGAAAAAGCCACGTCCGACGCAATAGCTTAATCCATTTTTCATCATGAAGCACCTGCTGTTGCCTCGCCATAATCGTTTCTTGACTCATCTAGCTTTAGTGTATAAGCTTCGGTCAGAACTTTGAAGAAGGGCTCGGATGAAGTTGATCTTGAGACGCGTATTTCTTTTATTCAGCGCGCTCATATTAATGGTAGCCCTTCCCTATGCCGGCGGTCTGCTAGGCAAAGCTTTCATATTTTTTCTTAAAAACGAACACTCTCCTCACCCTTGGGTTTTACCGGCGGTTACGGTCGCCACCGTATTTGGAATTATTACCCTGTTTTTTGTCGGTGCGCGGCTCTGGTCAAAACTTTTAAGAAAAGTTAAAAACAATAACCGCTCGGCCTGAGCGGTTATTTTATTCCCCAAATCCTTGTTGTTTACTACTCTTCCGTCACCGGCGATTCTATTTGCTGGACGTTTGATTCGATGCCTTCTCCGGCAATTTTCAAAATATCCTTGTCTATTTTAGCGAACTCTTTATAAGCATGATTGTAAGCGCTCACCGTGGTGGTGAGATTCTTCCCAATTTTACCGAAGTAGTCTTCGTAGGTAATGAGGTGCTTCCGGAGATTATCTACTTGTTTAATAATATCCTTGGCTTGCTCAGAGATTTTCTGATTGCGTAAGCCCTGAAGCACCGTCTGCAAATAAGCGAGGAATGAGGTCGGCGAAACAATGATTACTTTCTTCTGAAAGGCATAAGCGATTAAATTTTTATCCTCCGCCGTAGACCCCACTTTATTAATAAGAAGATCGTAGTAAATCGCTTCCGATGGGATAAACATAAACGCGAAATCCATCGTATCCTCCTGAGGCTTCACGTATTTAGAGGTCTCATCGATGCGCATTTTGATATCGCCGATAAAAGCCGCCTCATATTTTTTCTTATCCAACGGCTCAACGGCCACCGCGAAACGGTTATAATTTTCCAGACTAAACTTAGAGTCAATCGGAATGATCCGCTTATCGACAAAAACCACCGCGTCGACAATCACCGAGTCTTTAAAAGCGTACTGCATCTGATATGCCCCGGGTGGCAACACATTTTTCAAAACCGTCTCCAGAAAATATTCCCCGAGAATCCCGCGTTGTTTTGGATTAGTCAGCGTGTCCTGAAGTTTTTTAATCTGCTCATTCATCGCCAATGTTTGGCGGGCCGCTTCGTCCACTCGAGTAAGTTTTTCCGTAACATCACTGATTAGCTTGGCGCTCCGTCCCGACTCCTGCTGCATCGCCTGAAAAACCTGACTGATGCTGTGCTTAGAATCAGTGGCCACCTGTCCAAGTTTGGAATCCAGCACACGCGCTAGATCGTTCATCTGATTTTGCAGCATAACCATCGAGCTATCCGGTATTTTTTCCTTATTCTGATTTTTAACCGCAAAAAATATCGCGATAAGACCGACGATTACCACCGCCCCGATAACAATAAGGATAATCTCCATTATCTTTATTGTATGATTTCGAGCCCTTTAAAACAAACGGCCCCAATCGGGGCCGTTTGCCGAAACTTCTACGCGGGAACGCAGATTACCGTTGGCATTATCAGGATGATACGCGTTGACGTTCACCTTGCCGTAGCTTGGATTCCAGTTCACGTTCGGAACGTTGCCGTCCGAAGTCCGCGAGCCGCTATTTGCCAGATCCCATCCATATCTCCGAAAATCGTAGCTTTATAAGCGAACAATTTTCTGTGTTAGCCCGGAACACACCGGGATTGTATTTTGCGGCAACCCGATCTTCACCGGATACCCGCACCAGAACCTGACAAGCAGTTTCGTAAACGCTCCCGCTCCCAGAGCAACCGTGATGCGCGCGGGGCGTGGCAAACCGACATCCCGTAAGACCGGCTTATTAGCCACAATAATCATATAAATATTCTAAAAAATATAAAAGCCCTTTTCGCGATGCGAAAAGGGCTTGAAGACCAAGTGTCCCCACCTTCGTTGAACTTCGGCGGGCAGGCAAGGGTACAGAAGGACATTGCTCCCTTGCCGAGGCGGTCAGACCGCCATCGGCAAGGGAGACGAAACTGCTACGCGGGAACGCAGACCACCGCTGGCAACATCAGGAAGACACGCGTCGACGCCCACCCCGCCGCAGCCTGGATGACAGCACACGCTCGGAAAGTCACCGTCCGAAGCCCGCGAGCCGGAGCAGAGCGTCCAACTGTCTTTGGTCAGATGATCACCGGTCTTCCAGTAGTAGAAGTCGTGGAGCTGGAGATATTCGGCCAGCGTGATGCCGCTGATGCCATGCTGTTTGAGCTGATTGGCTGAAAGATTCTTCAGCTCTTCGTCGGCTTCTTCCCGGTTTCTCACTCGGACGATGTAGGGATGATCGGCGACCCGGTCATGCTCTTCGGCGTCCAGGTCGTTGTACAACTTGTACATCTTCATCCGGCCGGACTTTTCGATGCCGCCGTAGATCGTGCTAGGAAGATCGCCTTTCAACATCGGGATGATCCAGCCAAACTCGGCGGCCGCTTCGGGGACCGGGAGCTTCCGGAGGTCTTCCAGTTTCACCTCGCGCTTACGGACCTCACGGAAGAAGCGGGCCCATTCACGGAGTTGGAGAGTGAAATCAATGCCGGTCGCTGGGATTGCCGGGCGAAAATTGGGGTCTTTGATGCCTTGTAGCGCGTCCGCGACCACTTTCGCATCCCGGCTACCGCGCTCCATCATTGCCGCAACATCCGTCCAGAGTCCGTAAGCCCGCAACTTCTGATTGCCCGACTGGTCGGCGTGAGCGACCATAGCACCTCCTCACATCCGTCGTTACCGGATGCTTTCCTAAAAAACCTGTCAAACAACACGTCAACATTGTAGCAAATTATTATAAAAAGTCAAGGCAAACCCCAGCACTGAATTTTGCCGTTTCAGTTCTTATCTATCTTCTTAACCGTCTTATAGCTCGTATTCCATCAGCGATACGCTTCGCCCTGCCGAGGGGTGGGCCTGTTCGGCCCGCGCGCATCGCTCATAGTTCCGAAGCAAAATTAGTGCGGGGTCATCAATTTTGTAGTCGCGCGAATCTCGCGAACAAAATAGGGAAACAAAAAGAGACACCACTTGCCTTGAACGACTCCGTCACGTGAAGCTTCCTATAGCCGGACAAGACCCCGGACGCCTTCACGCAAACCTCACATTCGCGCGCGAACATCCGAAATTTTATTAAGCGATAGCAAGCGATACAGTGCTAGATTCATCTTTTAGCTCATAGCATCTCTTTCTGATCCGTGATCCGCACGGCCGGTTCGTTTTACCCAGCAAATCGGGTCTGCCTTACCTGGCAAGACGAGGCCTGTAAACCCCAAGACGGGGCTGCGATCCCGCAGCGCGGTCCGATGCTTTCTCACCTACGGTGAAGCGGGGATCGGATAACCTAGAATGGCGCTTCCAATTAATTTAAGAAATTTATAAATTTAATTTTGGAAAACGCACAATTTTAATTCTAGCATATCAACTTTCTTTATGTGAATAACTCTAGCTTAAAGAGAATTCAAATCTAAATCTACAGCCTTAAAATCCGCACCAACATCTCCGACATCAATATCGTCTAATTCTCTTGTAATCGCAGAGCTTGTATCAGAGGAAAGATCGCCTGTAGGAGCGACGGAATTCTTGCCCCAGGACATGGCAATAAACACTCCAAGCGCGATCACAATCAGAAGAATAAGTAATTTTTTCATGATTTTTATTGATTATTCGTATTTGCTGGAACAACTGGTGAATCATTATCCACTCCAGAAATTTTCGCCAGCGTAGTTGCGGCCAAGCGTACACTATCATGAGTAGTCTTAACCATATCCCGTAGAAGTTTCAAATCCTGCTCTAAAGCTTTCCGAGCACCGCCCACATCTGTTTTTAACTTATCCTCTGTAGAAATAGTGATCGGATAAGTCTTGCCTACCTGAGCAACCACCGCGGCACGGGCGGCGCCAATCGCAATCTTCGCGGCGTCAACAGCTGAGTTCACCGAAGAAATATCCAAACCTTTGGCGTTAGCCTTTTCCGCTCGAGACACAATCCGATCCAGAGCCATACTTAACTTATCTAGCACGCCACTAAGATGAGTTGTCCGATTCTGGTTAATCTCATCAAAACGTTTATCTAATTTTTCAACTACAGCCTTTTTCCTCTCATCCTTGATCGTCTTAAGCCGTTCTTTTAATTCTGTTTTCTTTTGTTCAACCTTATCGCGTAATTCCGTCTTCCTGGTTTCTAGCTGATTCTTAAAGCCTTCTTTTTCTTCTTGCATTTTCATTCGAAGGTCGGCTTGACGCTTCTGCATCGCGTCACGGCTTTCTTGAATGTTATTCTTTACCGCCTCTCGGGTATCTTTTATTTCGTTTTTAACCGCCTCTCGAATCAATAATGGTTCTCGTTTAAGAACTCCTCCTTCCTGCGCTCCCGCCGGCAAAACCAGAGCCAAAGACACTAAACTGATAAGTAATGGTTTAATCATTTTTTTTATTTTACCATATTTCGTAAGTAACGGAAATCTGCACACTTACTTCCTGGCTACCGGGCTCGATCGCTGGCGCCGGTACCGGACCGCCACCCAAACCACCTTCTTTCGCGTCACGAGCGTAATAGAAGATTGGCGGATACCCAGACGAGTCACTAAACGTCACTACTCGACCCAAACGAGAACCGGCGAAGCCAGCCATAGCTTTGGCTTTTTCTTTCGCTTTCGTAAAGGCTTCTTCACGTGCCTGATTCAGAAATGTATCCGGATCGTCCACGCTAAAATTTGGCCCGCTGATATCATTAATACCCTTTGAAGGAAGCGCTGCCAAAATCGGACTGATCTTTGTAAAGTCCCGAATCTTAATCTCGGCAGACTGGTTCAGAATATAACCATCGATAGAACTCCGTCCGGTTTTCGGATTATAAGTATATTTAGGACCCAAGTTATAGCCAGTCGTCTTAATATCTTTTGGCTCTACGCCCTGACTCTTCACGTAAGCAATCACTCCTTCCATTTTGGCGTTATTATCGTTTTGTAATTTCACCGGATCTGCCCCCTCGGCCAGGAGTGAAAAATGCAGGGTCGCGAGATCGGGCACCACGGTCACTTTTCCATCCGCGCTCACTGTAATCGTCTGATCGGCGCTAATCGAGCGACTGTAGCGCTTGACTGCCAGCGTCGAAACAATCGCCAACGCGGCTACGGTTACCAACGTGACATTTAAAATTACCCAGAAACAATACTTCGCAGAATCAACTTTATTTGGCATTTTATTTATATTTTTTTGCTATCTCGACTATTTTTTGAATTTCTTCTCCTTGCAAGCTTGCCCCTCCCACCAACGCTCCGTCAATCTCTCTCTGCTCCACGAAAGATTCAATATTCCCCGCATTTACCGATCCGCCGTAAATAATCATAACTGTAAGTTGCGAGCCAATCTTTTTTAATAGCTCTCGTATATATTTTACCATTCCAGCCATGTTTTGCGGCGTATCGGCCATACCGCTCCCGATTGCCCATATCGGCTCATAGGCAATAATGATTTCTTTCTTTTCAGTAATGATTCGCGACAAATCAGTCCGCAACTCACGCTCAACCACTTCTTTAGTTTTATTTTTATCCCGATCGGCCTGAGTTTCGCCAACACAAAGAATCGGGGTCAATCCATCCTTTATCGCGGCGGACATTTTTTTCGCGATCATGTCATCGGTCTCCCCCAAGTTTTGACGACGTTCGGAATGTCCAATTATTACATATTCGGCGCCCAACTCCTTTTCTTGCGTACCAGAAACCTCTCCGGTAATCGCGCCTTTTTCGTCCCAAAAAAGATCCTGCGCGCCGAGCTTAGCTTTTTTAAGAACACCAGCCACATCCTCGAGATATGGAAACGGTGGGCAGATTACTAGACCAGCGATATCACTCGCCTTGGCAAGTTTTTTTGCCTCCGCCGCCGAAGCGGGATTCATCTTCCAGTTAGCGATAATAATTTTACTCATAGTAGTCTACAAAATTAATATTAGCGCTTCTCGCGCTGTGAGGCAAAATAACTGATTCACAAGGATCGGACAAAGCCTAAAGCAATTTGTTTTTTTACAATTCACGTGGTATTATGTGAGCACCGGGATAGAGCAGCAGTAGCTCGCCAGGCCCATAACCTGGAGGTCGGTGGTGCAAATCCACCTCCCGGAACCC
>CAYSNI010000028.1:0-2663 GCA_964432465.1 uncultured Candidatus Saccharibacteria bacterium | reverse complement strand
GCGCACTATCGCTTGGTTCCAAGAACGCGCTGGTAAACCAGGTAAGTAGAAACTCGACCTAGCGTGAGAATATAACCCTGGCAAAATCTCATCGCAGTCGAGTTTTCACTTCCTGGTAAATAGCCAAATAACTCTCGGCTGCTTTTTTCCAAGTCATCTCATTAGCGAAAACTACTGACTGATTACTAAAATTAGTTTTTAGTTTTTTATCGGTTAAAATTACTTCCATCATTTCCGCCGCACCATCGGAATCCTTAGTCGGGACCAAAAACCCGTTTTTACCGTCAAGAATCGCATCCTCCGCGCCCGTGCCCTTAGTTCCGATAACGGGCAACCCGCAAGCCGCCGCTTCTAAAAAAACTAAGCCGAAACCTTCTAAATCTTTTTGATCATCTTGGGAAAGCAAAATGAATAGCTCGGCGTTCTGATACAACGCGTTTACATAATCACTATGAAGATTACTTAAAAAAAGTATCCTTCCTTTCAACTCTAAACTTTCAACTTTCAACTTTAAACTTTCGTATTCCGGCCCACCGCCAACAATCACATATTTTAATTCCGGAAATTTATTCGCGATTTTGGCGAATGCTTCGATGGAGTAATCGAATCCCTTCCTCGGTTTTAATGAGCCGACCCCCAGCACATAAGGCTTCAGCTTCTCTGCCTCTATCTGATAACCAGCATGAACCGTCTGAAATTTCGTAACGTCCACGCCGTGCGGGATCACCTCCACTTTTAAATCAGGTATAAAACTTAGAAGCTCTTTTTTGGTGTTATGACTAACCGCCACTACTTGGTCAGCCCGACGATAAGCCCAACTAATGATTCGACGCTTAATCGGACTATGAAACGGCTTTATGGCTCCCGTACCAACAGCGGTTATAATCAACGGCTTCTTAAGCCCGATACTGGCCAGTGCGGCCACTACCCCGTATGGCCAGCCATCAAGCGCGTGGATCACGTCGCTATTTCTTATAATCTTTCGGATAACCGGCAAGGCAAGGAGGAGTTTAAATTTATTTGGATATAGCACATTCTCCGAAGCTAGAACTTCGGTAGCGACATCCGGCATTCCCAATTTTATTGCCGCAGAAATTGAGTGATAAAAATTACCAGCCCCGCTGTTATGTTTTAAAGTTTGATTGAGGTAGCAGATCCGCATAGTGATAAGTTATTAGTTATGAGTTGCTAATCAATGTATTCTCTTAGCCACATTTCTAAATTGATCCACTGCCAAAGAAAAAAGGAGTTATCGCCCTCACCGGCAAAAAACTTGTCGGCTTTTTCCGTAACTTTTTTATGATCCCAGTACGGACGCGACTTAAAGGACTCTGAATTAATTATCTCATACGTCTCTTTTTTGAAGTAACGCCGGAACCAATCAGTTTGAAATGCGCCAAAGAATATTTTTTCGCGCGAACGATCGGCTTCCGGGACGATTCCCTTCATCGCTTCGCGTAACAAAACCTTACGACGGTCACCATCAATTTTGTATTTAGCCGGCAAGAAAAAACAAAACTCTACCAGCCGATGATCAAGGTATGGCGGACGAAGTTCTTTGCTGTACGCCAGATTAATATGATCGTTAAAGCGAAGGACGCGCGGCAATTTTGTATAGCGGAGGTCTCGATACTGGAGATTTAATAAATTGGACTTGAACGGCCTAGGGAACGATAACGGCGTCGGAAACATCTTCGCGAAATCCGACGCGATCACGTCCGCCGCTCCTTCCCGGGTCAGATCCTGACTAAAATCTTGGTCCGAGCCATCTTCCTGATAATAACGGTAGCCGCCAAGAATCTCATCCACCCCCTGCCCCTCCAAAAGCACGGTCACGCCTGACATTCCGGTTTCCTCATACAGATTAAGATAATTAATACTGGATAAACCGCCATAAGGTTCGTCTTCGATAGCATTTAATTTCTCCGCGAGTGGCCATACTTTACCTGGCGTTAAATTACTTGTCGTGAGCCGCTCCCGCTGAGCTTCATCCAATAGATTTTTTAAATAACTCGCTTCATCATACTTCGGATCGCTAAGTCCGGCGGAAAACATCCGCAAACTGCCATAATTTCTATTGGTAAAAAAAAGCATACTCATAGAATCAAGCCCGCTGGAAAGATTCAGTCCGATCGGGACATCACTACGAAAGCGTAACTGAATCGCGCTATCCATCAATTCACTAAACTTAGAAATTGCCTCTTTTTCAGAAAGCTCACTATTTATTTCTTGCCGGCTCATCTTCGCTAAATCCCAATAAGTCTCGATATTCAACTTTCCATCTTTCCAAATAGCGTAATTTCCTGGCGATAAACGCTTGATACCCTCGAAAAAAGTTTCTTCTGAATGATCATAAGCGTTATAGCGAAGATATTCAAAAATAGTCTTGTCGTTCGTCTTTGCCGGCACCCCCATTGCCAGCAGCGCTTTAATTTCAGAAGCAAAACGAAAAACTTTACCGCTGATAGAATAATAGAACGGTAAAATTCCCAGACGATCACGAGCGAAAAAAACTTCCCCGGTTTTTGTATCATAAATAGCAAACGCGAACTGACCGTTCAAACGATCCAAACAGCCCGGTCCCCATTGCTCATATGCCGCCAACAATACCTCTGTATCGGTATTGGTTTTAAATTCATATTCTGAAAGCTCTTTCTTTAACT
>CAYSNI010000027.1:0-3463 GCA_964432465.1 uncultured Candidatus Saccharibacteria bacterium | reverse complement strand
AAGGATTTTTGGTTGTAAACCAGCTTTTTGCCACTTCCACCAGCGTAGCTCATGGCTTCGGTACGAGTTCTCCCGGCGCAGATTTTTCTGTAGGCATGAATGCTTTGTTTAACGGTCTTGTAGTTCTCGGCAATATTGAGGCGACTTCTACTGCGACGAATATCTTTGAGGGTGATCTTGATGTTCGCGAGAACGCGACCTCTACTTTTGTTGGTGGCATGAATTTCGGCACCAGCTCTCTAATCGTTGACAATGAAAGTGGCCGGGTAGCTATCGGCACAACTACGGTGACTGATTCAGATGTTGTTAGCACTACCTTGTCTACGGATCCGGCACTCACTATTTCTGGCGCTGGTTCTTCTAATAATGCTACCGGCACTTTGTACATTGCTGGCGAAGGAGCTAGTGGCGGTCAGATAATTTTGAAAGGCAGTAACGGTCTTGGTTCCCGATGTATTTCTATCGCTGCTGCCACTGGGGCGTTGGATGTTGGCGCAAGTGCGGTAAGCGCGGACACCAACCTGATAATTAAGGTTGTTTCCTGCCCTCGTTAGTTTGTTAGTTCTTTAGATACATTAAATTAATCATGAAAAAAGTCCTAACAACTTTAGCTATTTCACTTGCACTTCCGCTGGTTGCTTTGGCGGCGTACAATGACATCCAGCTAACAACTGGATCAACCATTCAAGTCACTGTTTCTGGTAGCACTCTGGATTTTACGGTAACGGCTGGTAATGCCGTTACGCTTGAAGTGGCTGCCACTACTCTCACCTTTACTCTTGACGCTGGATCTTCGGTTGACATAGCGTCCTCAAACAAGACTACTTATTCAATATCGAAATCTTCGGGCACGATTACGGGATTTACTTGCGGTGATTCATCTTCATCTTTGACTATCGCGGCTAATACTGGCACCGCTCAAACTATTACAATAACCCCGACCGGTACTACTTGCACCCAAGCGGGAACTTCTGGTGGTGGAGGAGGTGGTGGTGGAAGTAGCAGTTCCAGTAGTTCCTCAACGGCTTCTACGGCATCTGCTGTTGCGTCAACTCCAGCTACGACTCCTGCACCAGTAGTCGCGGTTGCTCCGGCCGTGACCCCGGCTCCTGTAGTTACGCAACCCTCGGTAGCAATGACTGTTTCTCCGGTGTTCAACAAAGATCTAAGTGTTGGCTCTAAGAGCGATGATGTAAAGCGTCTTCAGGAAATTCTTAAGACCGATAAGGATATTTATCCTGATGGCTCCGTTACTGGATATTTCGGTAATCTTACTAAGGCTGCCTTGGTCAAGTTCCAGATCAAGCATGGGATAATTAAATCCAGCGTTGATTCCGGTGCTGGGAGGTTGGGTCCGAAGACCCGGGCTAAGATAAAAGCAGTATTTCAAGGATCGGCTCCAATGGAGAGTCCGGCTGCGGCCTCTGCGCCTTCCCCATCCCCAGCTTCTGTTGCCACCCCTTCCTTACAGTCTCAGCAACAACAGCTTGAATCGCTACTGAAGATGGTACAGGATTTGCAGACTCAGTTAAAATCGAAGAAGAGTTACTAAATAGTGTATAAAACTTCCCGGCTTGCCGGGGAGTTTTATATAAAGTAAGATTAAACTCAATTCTAATGCATCCAAAGATCGGTATTATTGGTGTTGGCTGGGTTGGCGCACAGGTGAAAAAATGGTTTGAAGATCACAAAGGCTATAGAGCCGGAGAAAATCTTTTCACGTACGATCTAGACCCACAAAAAGTTACAGGCGATATTAATCAAGCTGACGTTATTTTCATTGTCCTACCAACGCCTCGCGATCTTCAAACCGGCGGTTGTGATATTTCAATAGTTTCTGAAGCAGTTGGAAAGATTAAAGGAGAAAAAATCGTTGTAATAAAATCTACGGTTCCTCCCGGCACTACGGAATCACTACAAGCTAAGTACCCTCAGCACAAACTTCTCTTTAATCCGGAATTTTTAAGCGAAAAAACTGCCTGGCAGGATATGCTTCGACCGGATCGACAGATCGTTGGTTTTACTGAAAAAAGTATGGATGCTGCGCACGGAGTGTTAATGCTTTTACCCCGTGCTCCGTTCATGTCCCCGGGAGGTACTGGAACTTACACTCAAAGCAGAATTACCGCGACGGAAGCGGAGTTTATCAAGTATGGCGGCAACGTTTATTTTGCTCAAAAAGTTAATTGGGCTAACGCTCTGGCGATTGCGGCGGCGAAATTAGGAGCTGACTACGAAAATATTCGGAAGGGCATGTCAGCAGATTATAGAATTGGGGACTCCCATTTAGACGTGAATCATGGTGGCTATCGTGGATTTGGCGGCTACTGTTTCCCAAAAGACCTCTCGGCCTTTATGATTTTTGCTCAGGAGAAGGGATTGCCAGCGGTGCACAATCTTTTAAAAGCCGCCTGGGATTTTAACGGCAGTCTTCTGGCCGAACAAGGCCTAACCTATGAAGATGTCAGTCATCATATTGATAAGATTGAGCTTGAGAAGAAAATAAAAGCTAAAAAATAATGAATTCTAGAAAATTAACCGGTTATTACACGTGGGGAGTTAAGCTTCTCATTTTCGCTATTCCTTTCTTGTCTTTGTGGATCTCGAGTTCAATGTTTTTTCCGTATATTACTGGACGTAATTTCGCGTTCCGTATTTTAATAGAAATTGCCTTAGTGCTTTGGGTGGCGCTGGCAGTATTGAATAAGGAATACCGGCCAAAATTTACGCCGATAGTTTTGGCAGTCAGTATTTTTACGGTAGTTATTGGCCTGGCTAATTTTTTCGGCGTAGATTTTTATAATAGTTTTTGGTCCAGATTTGAGAGAATGGAGGGCTATCTAATGATCTTACATTTGGCGGCCTACTTTTTTGTGACCACCAGTGTTTTTCGTAATAAAAAAGACTGGTTAGTTTTCTTTAATTTAGTAGTGATTGCCGGAATCCTTGTTGGCGGTTATGGCATACTCCAGGTTTTGGGTCTCAAGGAGGCGATTCAGGGAGGTGGCGTTCGTATTGACGGCACTATCGGTAATCCGACTTATCTTGCCGCTTATCTTACCTTAGTCATCGCCTTATCGTTGGTGCTTCTATTTAACGCTGTGGCAAGGTGGCAAAAGTATGTTTACGGAGCGGTTATCGCTTTTAGTTTTTTGGTTATGTTTTTCACTGCCAGTCGTGGCGCGGCGTTGGCTTTTTTAATTACCATTCCGCTATTTTTAATTCTTTATCTTATTTTTTATAGAAAAACTGAAGACCCGAAGGAAAAATTATTTAAAAAGATTGCGTTTACTGGCCTTGCCCTTATGATTATCATCCCCGCCTCATTGCTGGCTCTCAAGAATACAAAACTAGTTCAGAATAGCTCGGTGCTTTCGCGTGTTACTTCTGTGAGCTTCCAAGAGCGGACGATTAAGTCGCGGTTTCAAATTTGGGGCATTGCCTGGAAAGCATTTCAGGAGCG
>CAYSNI010000026.1:0-3514 GCA_964432465.1 uncultured Candidatus Saccharibacteria bacterium | reverse complement strand
AGCAGTTCCCAGAGCGTGGCGGGGCACAGACCCCTCTTCTTCAACTCGGCAATGGCGCTATCGAGGCTGATGTACTTGTTGAAGTGCGCCAGTTCCAGATTCAGCTCCACCTTGCCATTGCCGAGCTTCGGGAAGTGTTTCTCGGTGATGTCGTTCGTCCAGTCATACTTCCCGGCGGCAATCATCTGTGACAGTGACCGAGAGTAGTCCACCATCACAGCGAGAAGGTCGCCGGTCTTTTTGACCGCGCCGACGAACAACTCGCCGAACTTCTTTCGGAAGTCGCCTTCTTTGCTGACAACTTTCCGAAGATCATCCTCGCCGCCGCCGGCATCCTCCACCGCCTCCACCATCGCGCGATAGACTTCAAACATTTTCCCGAGCGCCGACAGCCCTTCGCGCCTTGCCATTAAGCCTCCTCTGACCCACTTCCTACCTATTCCGCCCCGATTCGCATCGGAGACACCGGACCAGGCCCAAAGCAAGTCAATCAAAGTTCCGGAAAGGATTATACCATTAAAATTACTCCTTTGTCAAACAAGCTATTAACCTATATTCACTAGCAACTTTTTCAAAATATCTCAGCAAACAACTTTTTTCAAAATATCTCAGCAAACAACTTTTTTTCAAAATATCTCAGCAAACAACTTTTTTTCAAAATATCTCAGTTCACTATCCTATTAAATAGCACTATCTAATAGGATAGTGAACTACTCCGTGGGAGGACGCCGTTTTGGCGCCATGTGCCGATTTTGGAGAAATCGCCAGCGCGGGCCACTGATACGAGGTCCATTTTCAATAATAAACGCCACATCATTCAACCAAGCGTGAAGCAATGATTCCTGCAAAGCCGGTTGGTTCTTCGGCGTCGCTTCTGAATTCGCTTGCTTCCTATCTTGATAACTTCTATAGCCACCCTTATCAATCTCCGACTTTTTTATCGCACTGATCGTGAGTGGAGAAACCCAAAGTAGCGCACCGATTTTTGTATAGCTCATACCCTGCGCGAGAAGCGAGCGGACTGCAAGACGTCGTGCTATATGCTCACGCTCCTGGAAAGTAATCAGGCTGGTAAGAAGACCTTCGATTTCCTCTTTGCTTTTTGTTCCGTAAATTTTCTCTATGACCGACTGCCATATCTCCTTTTCCAAATTGCTAGGGGTTCGCCGCGGATGTGATTTTTTCATAAAGAAACTATAGCACATAGTACTATCTAACTAGATAGTAGAGGAACTATTTAGAAAGCTTTTTTATTAATTCTTCGAGAGTCACCTGCTTGGAAGTTTTGGAGGCGCGGGCTTTAAGCTCAATCAGATCACCGTTCTTCTCGCTGATTACCGCTCGCCAGGGAATACCCAATAAATCAGAGTCAGCAAATTTACCGCCGGCGGAGCCGTCCCGATCGTCGTACAAAACTTCCACGCCCGCCTTCTGAAGTTGTTTATATACTTTTTCCGCAAAACTTTTTACTTTTAACTTATCACTTTTTAACTCCAGAAGATGGATTGCGAATGGCGCCACTGATTCCGGCCAGATAATTCCGTTAGCGTCATTGGAGACCTCTACAATCGCGCCCATCACGCGCGTCGGACCAATTCCATAAGAACCCATCACCACCAACCGCTTCTCCCCTTTCTCGTCGGTAAATTTCAGATCAAAGGCTTCGGAATATCGCGTCCCCAGCCGGAAGACATTGCCCACTTCAATACCCTGCGACTCCAACACATCCGCTGCACATTTCGGGCAACGATGACCACCACTGACAAGGGCAATCTCTTTATTCTGAGCATAATCGCACTTAGTGCAATGGATAATCGTATCCTCGCCTACCGGAGTTAAAACCTGGAATTCGTGAGTGTAGTCTTTCGTGAACGCGCCGCCGGCGGCTTCCACAACTTTCGTCTCCAAACCGAGTCTTTTAAAAATCTTTTTATAAGCGTCAATAACTTTCTGATAAAAAATATCCAGATCTTCTTTGCTGGTATGGAAACTGTAAAGATCTTTCATCAAAAACTCCCGTCCACGCAGCAGGCCGCTTTTCGCTCGCGGCTCGGCGCGGAACTTAGTCTGAATCTGATACGCGGAAAATGGCAGCTCTTTATAAGAACTGATGAAATGCGTAGCAATCGCGGTAATCACCTCTTCGTGCGTCCAGCCGAGCGCCAGATCCTCGCCAAAAGGAGACTTAAATTCGTAAGCCACATCCGTGTGCCAACGCCGGGAACGCTCCAGATAGTCCTTGGCTACAAGTGTGTTCATGAGCATCTCCTGCCCGCCAATCTCATCCATCTCCTCGCGAATAATCATCTTAATCTTCTCTAAAACCCTTCGCGCGAGCGGCAGATAGGAATAAACACCCGCAGACATTTTCTGCACAAAACCACCCCGCATCAGAAGCTTCGCGTTAATCGCCTCTTCCTCGGCGGGAGCGGTTTTGGAAGTTTTTGTGAAAAGCTGACTTTGCTTCATATATTAGTTAATAGTACACTGAATTTCAGTCGTATTACAAAGGAGTAGTTATGGATGCCTCTCGACGCGAACAAGTGAAGGGAAAAATAAAAGCGCTTTCTGAGCACATCGCCTACTTACTTAGTCAGGTAGAAAATCCTGAAGGTCAATCCGCGGATTTCCGTCAGCAATTGGAACGGGCGTACATTGACCAACTAATTCTTGAAAAAGTCCTGACCGGAAAATTACCGCTCGATACCAAACAGGAAAATCATCTAAAAGACTCAGTGCTAGACTTTGAACGGATCTATGAGCGATGCCAGAGACTCCTCGTGAAAAGTCGGGCGGAACTAGCTGAATTCGAACGCGCCAAGCAGTTACTGACTTAAAGTAAAAGCCCCCTCAGAAATTTTTCTGAAGGGGCTATTTTTTACCAACGCTGTGAAAAGATCCATAAAACCGCATCTCGTAAACAAACTGCTTTTCCCGTAGAATCCAATAATTTTCATCACCACGATCGTAGTAAGCAATCCTCGCTTCTTTTCCGATTCCTGCGAGATCAAAGCAAATCAGCGCCGGTCGTTCAAAAGCGATATCGTGAAGGCGCCGGGCCAGCGAGCCTAAACCTTCCGACCAGCCAATTTCCTTAAGCAGATTAATCCAGTTATAAACGACTCCGTATGCCGGTCCGGCATCAAGGCGCTTTAGTTCTGCTAGAAATAAATCAGATCCAACCACGCTTTCAGAACAACGCTCTACAGCATACCAGCGCATGAGCGCCGCCCCTTCATACCGCAACTGACTCACTAGCCAGTCGGACATCTCATTAAACAAATTCCGAGTGAATTCCGGATCATTGAGAAAAGCGGCGTACTCCAGCTCTTCACGGAAAGGCAGAATTTTCCGGCCGAATCGGTCGGATGGTGCGACCACGTAAGCACCACCCGCCGGCACAGAAAAGTCCTTAAACCCAGCCGGAATTTTCTTGAGTCGGCCTTCAATTTTGAATGACCATGGCTCCGTTTTCGGATCAAGCCCCAGCAATTCAAAAACGATAAGCAAATCA
>CAYSNI010000025.1:0-7984 GCA_964432465.1 uncultured Candidatus Saccharibacteria bacterium | reverse complement strand
GATGACGAACTCCTTATGGAGGAGGGATTTGAGCGCTTCAATTCCCCTCTCCTTCTCAGGAGCGTCTTTCCGCTCAATAATCTCGGTGAAACGATTGAGGTAATTTTGGATGCGGTCAACCGGCTTTTCAGAAACCCGTTTACCGGTTCTTTTTTCCGTTCTTTCAGCGGCTGAGGCTACCTCTTCCGAGGTGTGGAGCTCACTGTATTTCTTTTTGAGGAAGTCTGGGGATTCCATTTTATTATTTCGGCTTCAAAGTCGGAAAGGCGATAATCTCTTTAACCGCATGGGCCTTAGTGACAATCGCTACCAGGCGATCAATACCCAAACCTAAACCGGCGGCCGGAGGCATGCCATATTCCAAAGCTTCCAGAAAATCATTGTCTAAACGGGCAGATTCTTCGTCACCGGCACGAAACGCCTTCTCTTGGCCTTCCATCTGGGCGCGTTGAGCTACCGGGTCATTTAACTCGGAAAATCCTTTAACAATCTCAGCGCCATTCACAATCAGCTGAAAACTTTGCGTGATCTTCTTATCTTCCCGGTGCATCTTCGCGAGCGCCATCAAGCTTTCCGGATAATCAGTCACGAGCGTCGGCTTAACGATGTTCGGCCTTACCTCTTTTTTAAATACCTCATCCAAAATTTTCGGGTCAATAGACTCGAAGGATTTGCCGGCGTACTTTTTGAACGTGTCCGCGAACTTAACCTTTTCCCACTTACCCGGCAGGAATTTTTTCAGTAACTTTTCAGTAAATTTCATCAGACCTTCATAATCCTGGTACGCCCAATAGAGCTCAAGCTCGGTAAATTCCGGATTGTGGTCACGATCCATACCCTCGTTACGAAACACCTTACCCAGCTCAAAAATTTTCTCAAAACCACCCACCAGAAGCCGCTTCAGATAAAGTTCCGGCGCGATGCGGAGATAAAAATCAACATCTAGCGCGTTATGATGCGTTTTAAAAGGACGAGCCTTCGTGCCACCCGGAATTGCTTGGAGAACAGGCGTTTCTACTTCTAGGAATCCTTCCCTTTCCAAAGAACCGCGGAGGTAGGAAATAATTTTTGAGCGGTTGATCATCCTGTCTTTAGTTTCCTTATTCATCAGGAAATCCAAGTATCTTTTCCGATAACGCTCTTCCACATCCTGGAGGCCGTGCCATACCGAAGGGAGCGGACGCAGCGTCTTCACGATAATTCTCGCCACCATTGCTTCAATGCTTTTTTCTCCGGCTTTAGTTTTGAAAAGAACACCCGTCACCTCCAGAAAATCACCGATATCCAAATTAGACTTAAAATCAGTAAAGTCTTTAAGATTATCCTTTTTTAAAAAGACCTGAAGCTTGCCACTCTCATCAACTAAATCTAAAAAACCGATTGCCCCCTGCCCTCGAAGACCAAGCACCCGTCCGACAACTGTAATTTTCTTTTTACTTTTAGAAAGCGCGGCAAACGATTTTACCGCATCGGCAATCAGATGTGTTCGCTTAACCTTTGCCGGGTATGCGTCATAGCCCAGCTTTTCTAAAGCTTCTTTTTTCTTCAGCCGCTCTTTGAGAATGTCTTCCAGCATTACTTAACAGAGACCAATTTGTAAGTTGCTTCGCCGCTCGGAGTCTTTACCTTCCCGATATCTCCTACTACCTTACCCAAAAAAGCCCTGCTCATTGGTGATTCATTAGAGATTTTTCCGGAAAGCGGATCAGTTTCATTAGGGCCAACAATGGTATAAGTCGCCCTCTTGTCGTCACGCTCAACTTCAATCGTTGAGCCAACCTGTACTTTACTCCCGATGGAATGTTTAATTACCGACGCGTTTTTAATCATGTCTTCCACTTCAACAATCCGCGTCTCCACCTGAGTCTGCTCCTCACGAGCTTCCATATATTCAGCATTCTCGGAAAGATCACCGAGCTCTTTCGCCCGCTTCAAGCGCTCCGCCACATCAGCGCGTTTCGCGGTTTTTAATTCGTTTAATTCTTTTTTCAATTCTTCCAAACGCTCCGGGGTTAAATAATGTTCCATAATTTAGAAAGTGTAACAAATAAGATAACTTAGGACAACTTATACTCTTTGCGCCACAGCCACCAGCGTACTTTGATTGTTTCCATCAGGACTTGAAGATACGACCTAAAGGAAACATGCGTACGGCGATCATTAACCCAGTGCACCGGCATTTCTTTAATGTCATATCGCATCGCGCGCGCTAACGCCAGTGCCTCCACGTCAAATCCCCATTTATCAATCCTACAAAGTGGGAATATCCGCTCAACCGCTTCCTGAGAAAAGCACTTGAATCCACACTGGGTATCTTTGATTCCCCGCAAAACTACGAGCTGAATAAAAAGATTACCAAGCATTCCCATTAAGCGTTTATGCAAAGCTTGCGGCGGATTCATCTTCGCTCCCCGCACTACTCTAGAACCGATGACGATCTCATACCCCTCATCAAGATATGGCAACATTTTGTTGAACTCCACGATCGCGGTGGAGTTGTCCGCATCCATAAAAACCCGCCAGTTGCCTTTCGCCGAGATCATCCCCTGCCGCACTACCGCGCCCTTGCCGCGATTATCTTTATTCTGAATTAGTTTCAAATTATCAATCAGCGGCTTGAACCGATTAACAATCTCCGCAGTGGCATCGGTTGAACCGTCATCCACCACGATAATCTCATAGGAATACTCCTGCTCAGAAAGATGCTTATCAATATCAATTAACGTCAGCGGGAGGCGTTTCGCCTCGTTATAAGCGGGAATGATCACTGAAAGATAAGGCTTGGCCATTTACTTTATTATATCATTTCCAATAGCCACGTGACCCCGCCCAATTTGCCGTCTTATCTTCTTTATAACAGTCTCTGCGAGCAGCAACGCCTTCGCCTGCCTGCCGGCAGGCAGGCCTGCCTGCCGGCAGGCAGGGCTCTGATTTCCTTAAGTCAAGCCTTTGCGGCAAATTAACGGGGTGCTCAATTTTCCAGCCAAACGCTTCGCTCTTGGGGAAAATTGGCAAATAAAAAGCCCCCGTCTGCTATATTCAATGGGCACAAAGGCACCAGCAGACGGGGGGTAAAAAACTTGAGAAGCTCAGAGGTTCCGTAGTCGCTAGGCGACTACGCACGAACTCTTCACGAGCAGTCGCAAATGCGACCGCGAGCCTCCCAGGACTGAATTGGGCTTTATCCGATGTTTCCTGTAGCCGTCGCTACAGGCTTCGGATCAGGCGCCGGTACCATAATGGTACCGGCAAGCCCCGGAAGAATTCGAGATGGTCAGCGTGCGCACGCTCCCATCCTGCCGGTGGCGAAACTCCCAAGCTACTCGCCTGGGACCACCAGCTGTGCCACTGCGGGCCGAATCCTTCTTCAAACCTGCCGCTTCGGAGCGACCGAAACGGATTTACTTAATGTGCAAATTTCCGAGCTAAGAGTCAAAGAGCGCTTGTTCAAGAGTCGACCTTTCACTCTCAGCTTCGGTCTGGCCATTGTAGCGTACTTAACATATTTTGTCAAGGCCCGTAAAAGACGTAAAGCGCTAAACGCTACGTCTTTTACGGGCTAAAGATCAAGTACTCAAGACCGCTCGCGATTACTCGGAACATCCAGACGAAAATACTCCCTACTCCCTTGATAAACCCCAGCGTCACGGACCAGATGATATCAAGAATACTGCCACCGGAAAAATCTAGATTGGCACCGAAGTTAAACTCCTGAAGCTTGTGAAAAAAACCAGCTACCGGCGCGGGAATTGCTCCAAAAAAATCCCGGAGGAGCGGTACAGCGGCATAGCTTTGCTCGAATAGCAGGAAAACACCTAGCACAACTAGAATCGGTAGGGTTAATTTCCTCATGATGTAAGTTTACCTTTTTAGTAACTAGGGAGATAGTCCTTAGGATCAACTACGATCCCGATTGGCACTAAGCCACAGTTGCAGTTGGATACATACTGAAGCTGAACCCCTCTGCCGAGGCTCGGATCATCCCAATAAAGACCCAGATGAAGGTGCGCGCCCGTTGAATATCCGGTGTTGCCACTTCGACCGATGACCTGTCCTCTGCTAACCCTATCACCGACTCTAACAATATCGTTTTTCGAAAGATGCGCATAAAGCGTCGCCAAGTTGTTGTCATGGTGCACCAGAACATACTTTCCATACTGATATTTACCATTATTCCCGACCGCAGTGACAATACCGTCATCAACTGCCATCACTGATGAACCGATCGGCAATCCAAAGTCTGTGCCATTGTGCGGCTTCCCATTGTAAAGAAGCCTCCCTCGGTATCGCGTTACCTCGCCGTAATTCTGAGTAATCATCGGCTTCTCCACCGGCCAGGCAAACATTCCCGGACGCTTTACCGGCAAAAGCGATGAATTAAAATTCTTCCGAAGATCTTCTTCAATTTTATCTATGTCACCGCTGATCTCATCTTGCTTCTTTTCCAACTCTGTCAGCTGTTCCTGGTAAATTTTTTCCTGATTTTTTGTCTGCGCTAACAAAGTCTGCTGCTCGTTCTTCTGCTCGGCGACGATCACCTTTCGGCTTTTCATCGATTCTGCTTCTCGATCCACCGATTTTTTCTTACTCACCGTGCCAGATAATTTTGAGCTAAGCTTTTCATTTAAATCTCGCAGCCCCTGTAATTCCAGCGACAGGCCGTTGTTCAAACTGGTGATATTCTGCCCTTCCTGAAAACTTGAGGCCAGACTTTTATTCCTTAATATCAACGCCAATAATCCTTGCCGATCTTTCTGATAAAGCTCTCGCAAAAGTTCGATAACCGCCAGCTTTTTTGTGCCAATCGCTCCGTTAATTTGATTAATCTCTAGTTGCAGTCCCTGTAGTTCTAAATTTAATTTTTCGGTGTTTATCTGGCTAGATTTGATATTTAAATTAAGTTGACTAATCGTATAATCAATTTTTTTAATTTCTTTACTCAGAGAATTTTTCTGGTCCTGCGTGGCGGAAAGTTTCTTTTCCGTTTCTAGAAGCTGGGCATTAATCTCCTGTTGCGCCTTAATTTTTACCTGAATTGCTTGTTTTAATTCTTCTTCGGTTAGCGCGAGTCCGGAATGTGGCATAGCCAATACCGCTAAAAACACGAAGAAAGAAATAAGGTAGCTAATCTTCCTCATAATGCGTGAGTTTATCAATCGCAATTTGAACTCTCCGGAGCGATTCATTTCGGCCTAAAGTGTCTAGGATCGAGAACGGGTCAGGAGAAGCCGCCAGTCCGGAAATAGCGACCCGCAAAGGCCAAAAAATCTCCCCATTCCCTTTTTTAATGGTTAGCTCTGTTACAACTTCCTGCACGAATTTCTTAAAATTAATCTTCTCTTCCGGCGCTTTTTTAAGCATCTTCTCTAGTTCATAAAGATTATCGAGCGCCGCTTTTTTGGTAGAATTTTTCCAAATGAGAATTTTTGCCTCGTAATCAGGAAGCTCAAAGAAAAAGCTGACCAGTTCTTCAAACTCACTTAATTTTTTAATTCTTTCTCGAGTCCCATCAATTACATCTAGATTGAACTGAGTTGGCTCAAGATTGAGAAGCTTAGCAAGATCTTTCAGATCGGATTTCTTAATATACTGCGCGTTCAGCCAGTCCAATTTTTCTAAATTAAAAATCGCGCCGGCTTTTTGCGCTCGCTCCAAATCAAATGCTTCCACTAAGTCTTTCCGATCGAAAAAAAGTTCACGATCATCCTTAGGGTGCCAGCCAAGTAGCGCAATGAAATTAATTAACGCTGCCGGCAAATATCCCTGATCCTGATATTCCTGAATCGCAGTCGCGGAAAAACGCTTGGACATCTTACTGCGGTCCGCGTTCAGAATCAGCGGTAAATGCGCGTATTGTGGTCGCGGAAAACCGAGTGCCTCTTGGATAAAAATCTGCCTCGGCGTATTAGCCAAATGCTCCTCACCGCGGATCACGTGCGAGATTCTCATATCGGCGTCATCCACTACTACCGCAAAATTATAGAGTGGCGACCGCACGTCCTTCGCGATCACGATATCGCCAATTAACGCGCCATCGAAGGACACATCGCCGCGGATAATATCTTTGAAACTCACCCTCACCTCCGGAATCCGGAAACGAATCACCGCCGGCACCTGCAATTCTTTTCTCTGCTGGGCCTCTTCCGGTGAAAGTTTCGAGCACTTCCCGTTGTATCTCGGCGCGATACCCTCTTTCATCATTCTTTCCCGCTCCGTGTCTAACTCTTCTTTGGTACAAAAGCAAAAATACGCCTTCCCAATCCCAAGTAACTGCTTTAGATACCCCTCATACACATCCAGCCGGTCGGTCTGGCGAACTGGCCCTTCGTCCCAATCAAGCCCAAGCCACTTCAATCCTTGTATAATACTCTCCTCAAATTTCTTCTCTGATCGTTCAAGATCGGTATCCTCAATGCGTAAAATAAATTTGCCGCCGTGTTTTTTGGCAAACAGCCAGCTAAAAAGCGCGGTACGTGCCGTACCTATATGTAAATAACCCGTGGGTGACGGAGCGATGCGCGTGCGAACTTCTGAAAGGGGCTTGGTCATCTGTCATTTTTTATCAGGTAATTGTTAATTATTCAAGTATATTTTTTACACCTGCCAGAGCGATAAGATATTCGCCGCGACTTTAGTAGCGGCTTCAGGAGTAGAAAAATCACGGGCCGCGCCGCTCATCTTCCGCCAGATCTCCGCGTCACCAAGAATTTTTTCCGCTTGGGTCATAAAAATACTCGGCAAAAGATTTTCCTGTTCAATGACGATTGCCGCGCCGGTTTCGGCATAAGCGTAGGCGTTGGATTTCTGATGATCCCCGGCCGCCTCCGGAAACGGCACAATAATTGACGGCTTACCCTTGGCCGCTATTTCAAATAGAGCCCCGGCGCCGCCACGCGACACAATCAGATCCGCGGCATCCATCGCCCGGCTGGCATCATCAAGATAATCCGAAAAAACATAACTTTTCGTTAAAACCGGAGAGAAATTTTTAGTAATAAAATCATACTGCGCTTTGTACTCGGCGAATTTTTCCTTGCCCACTGAATGGATTACCTGAAATTTCAAAAGTAGCGCTTCCAGATTACCAATCACAAAATCATTCATCCGATTTGACCCCTGTGAACCGGCCAAAAATAGAACCACGGGCTTCTCCGGATCAAATCCGAGAAGTTTTTTTGCCTGATCCTCCGGAACGCTGACCAGGAATTCCGGCCGGGTGGGGTTACCGACGGCGGCCACCTTGGCTTTGGTCTTACCGAAATATGCGATCGTAGAATTGAAAGCGACATCCACGATACTGGCAAAACGCGCCGAGGCTTTATTCGTTAACCCGGGGATCGTATCTGATTCATGGATAGCTAAAGGGACAAGATAAAACCGGCTGGCGAACACTACTGAAAGCGCGCCGGGACCGCCCTTGGAAAAGACCGCGTCCGGCATGAACCAGTAGATTTTCCAGAGTCCCTGAAAAATTCCAATAAAAAATTTGAAGAAATCTAAAATATTCAATAAAGAAAAATAACGGCGCAATTTACTCGTGACGATCCTTGAAATCTTTATATCTTGCGCGAGAAGCACGCCGGCGTAATTTCCCGGCTCACCATAATAACGAAAATCCGGCTGAAAGCCGTTGCGAATCGCCCATTCCCTCAACTTAGCGGCAACCGCCAAAATCGGGTAGATGTGCCCGCCCGTTCCGCCACCTGTAAACAAAACTCTCAGCTTCTTCATTCACTAAATTATATCATAAAATAAAATCCCCCGAATTACTTCGGGGGAGGATTCTTTACTTAAACGTACCTGGCACGTACGCCTTAAGCTTGAACCCTGGACCATCGCGCGCAAGCTTGTAGCACGTGTCGTTCCCGGAAAGCAGCTCTTCCAACTGGTACATTCTTAGAGAGCTGTCGTCCATGTCTATCAAAATCACAAACTTCTGATCGCCATGCTTTCCTTGGGTGACAAGCTGATAGACTGTGTCAGG
>CAYSNI010000024.1:0-9825 GCA_964432465.1 uncultured Candidatus Saccharibacteria bacterium | reverse complement strand
CCGCGAGCGATTGGATAAATGCAGGAGCTCATCCAGAATGATCGGGTGGAAATTGTGTCGTTTCTTTAAAAAATCGATATCCGCCTTAGTCGGTTTAAGAATATCGATCCAGGTTACTTTAGGAGATTTTGTTATCCACATCGGATTAAGAATCAGCCACTAGCGAGTAGTGACTAGGAATACTATAATTATGACATGTCTGATTTATTAAGGAAGCCGCTCTTTTGGACTAATTTTGCTCTTCTAGTATTTATCGGAATCGTAGCATCAAGTGTAGCTTACGGTTGGGCCAATCCTAGTGCCAACCCTATCGGTGGCGGTGGTCAGGTATTTGTTAGCCCGACAGGGAATGTTGGCTTTGGTGTTGCCTTACCAGTGCAGAAATTAGACATTGCCGGTAGTGTTCAATGGTCAGGATCTTTAGTGGGCGGAAATGTTCCTTGGGCCAGCCTTATTAATTTTCCGGCCGCCTGCGCGCTGAATCAGTTTATGAGTCGGGTTGGTCAGTTGCCGTCTTGCAATCTAGTAAGTTGGCTTTCGTTATCCGGTATTCCGGCTGGGTTTGCCGATGGTATTGATGATGTTGGCGGCGTTACCTCAGTCACTTCCGGAACGGGCATTTCTAACAGCCCGGCTACCATTTCTACAACCGGATCAATTGCTGTAAACAATTCGTATGTTCAGCGCCGTATTTTTGGAATCTGCCCTGTGGGACAAGTGATTACTTCAATCGCCATTGACGGCACCGTAGTCTGTGCCTCTACACTTGGTACTTTTAGTTGCACTACCGGCGCGGGAAGAAAAGTTACTGCTGGGGGTACGTGCTTCAGCGCTCTTAGTGCAACTTGCAGTGCTGGTGGTGTGACTACCAGAAGCTCAAATCTTTACGTGTGCAGCAAAACAACACCTGGCGCTTGGTCAGGGGTGGGTTCTAACTGGTGCATAGCCACCACTAATATGGTAGCCTGCTAATTTTAAATATGCCTAAAATAATTATTCAATCTGTCCTCATTGCGCTTTGCCTGATTGTTGTCAGCCGGGCTTTCGGTTGGGTTAATCCCTCGGCGGCTCCTTATGGAGGAGCGGGAGTTATCAGCTTTTCTAGCAGTGGGGTTGGTGTAGGAGTTCCTAACCCTGCGTACCCTCTAGACGTTAGCGGTAATGTGCAGTGGTCTGGCACGCTCACTTCCGGAGATGTTCCGTGGTCTCGCCTTGATTCTTATCCTGCAGGCTGTTCAGCTGGTCGTCTTGTTACTACGCTGGGCCTCATTCCAACATGCGCAAACCCTTCTTGGACCGGACTAATTAATATTCCTGCTCCGTTTGCTGACAATATTGATGACGTTGGTACGGGAATCACCTCAATTTCTGCGGGTACGGGAATCACGCTTTCTCCTAATCCGATTACCGGCGTAGGCTCAGTCGCGATTGATGCCGCCTACGCTCAGCGACGAGTTACCGGGAGTTGCGGCGCGACCGGATCTGTTCGGGTGATTAATGCTGATGGCACGGTTATCTGTCAAACATTTTAAAATTATGAATAATAATCCTTATCCAAAAATTATCACCTCAGTTATATCTGTTTTTGGCGTACTGGCAATTTCTTGGAGCTTGACGACGGCATGGGTTAATCCATCAGCGCTTCCAGTGCAAGTCAGTGGCGGCATCTCTGTTTCCCCACTAGGAAATATTGGGATTGGTATTACCGCGCCAACCCAGAAGTTAAACATTGCCGGCAATGTCCGGTGGACCGGTTCGCTGACCAGTGGGACAGTCTCTTGGGCGAGCCTTTCTACATTTCCAAGCCCGTGCGTACCCGGAACTTTCATATCTATTATTGGAGATAGTGTTCCGTGCGTAAGCGCCTCTTGGGGAGGTTTAATTAATGTTCCTGCCGGATTTGCTGATAGAATTGACGACACCACTAACGGCGTCAGTTCGCTTAGTTCTGGTCTCGGCATCGCCAACTCTCCGTTAACCATTACTACAACCGGTAGTGTTAACGTTGATACAAGCTACACGCAACGCCGGGTAACCGGTACTTGTGTTGGCGGCGCAATCAGCGGAGTCAACGTTGACGGCACTGTTACTTGCAAAACACTCCCAACGCCATTGCCGTGTACTTGGGGACTTAAAACCCACACGTCCGGCGCCATCTGTCATTCTGGGGGTATAAGAAGTCAGTGTTTAGGGTCTCCGAACTATGACTCATACTGGCTGTTTCAATGTAATGCTAATGGCACTTGGTCTTACTACCCGTCTACAATCGGAGTTACAAACAGTTGCGGAAGGCCGGCCCCGTATCCTCAGTGCATCTAGCGCCGTCCATAATCTTTACTTTTCTAATTTAGTGTTGACCATATCAGCTTTAGATACTAAAATAACCCAACACTATGACCGACGATATTGAGTTAATTAAAAAAGAGCAGTTCGACAAGCTCGCCGCCGAGCGCGAAGAATATTTAAACGGCTGGAAACGGGCCAAGGCTGACTTAATCAATTATCAGAAGGAAGAAGCCAGACGCCTAGAAGAGGTGATGAAATACGCTAACCTGGGCTTGATCAAAGAGCTGATTACCGTATTAGATAGCTTTGACCTAGCCTTAAGTGTTCTGGAAAAAGATGGCAAGTCAGAGAAAGGTATATATATGATAAAAAGCCAGCTTGAAGACACGCTGAAGCGCGCGGGAGTAGAAAGGATACCGGTAGAGCTCGGCAGTCAGTTCAATACGAATTTTCAGGAGTCAATTGTTGAGGCGGAGTCAGACCAGCCGGTAGGAAGTATTTTAGAGATTATTGAGCAGGGCTATACTATGAGTGGAAGAGTTATTCGCCCGGCTAGGGTAAAATTAAGTAAAGGTAGTCCCTCGACTCCGCTCGGGAATTAAAGATGTATTAGTTGGTGAGCTTGTCGAACCGCCACCCCTGTCTGTCAAAGCACTACAATAAATAAAACAAAATGAGCAAGATTATAGGAATCGATCTCGGTACAACCTATTCAGAGATAGCCGCGATGGACGCGAGTGGCCCGCGTATTTTAGAGAACGCCGAAGGCATGCGTACGACGCCCTCCATGGTCGCAATCAGCAAGTCCGGCGAGCGCTTGGTTGGTCTGCTCGCGAAGCGTCAGGCGGTAACTAATCCGAAAAATACTATTTTTTCCGTTAAGCGTCTGATTGGCCGCAAGTTCACCGACGCGGAAGTCCAGCGTGACAAGGCCTGGTTGCCATATGAGATTCGTCAGGGTGAAACGGGCGGGTGCGAAGTAAAAATGGGAGATCGTTGGTACAAACCGGAGGAGATCGCCGCGATGGTTCTGGCTAAATTAAAAGCGGATGCGGAAGCGAAGCTTGGTGAGAAGGTGGAAGAGGCGGTGATCACCGTACCGGCGTATTTTGATGATAGTCAGCGTCAGGCGACTAAGAATGCCGGTGAGATTGCCGGCTTGAAAGTGAAGCGGATATTAAATGAGCCGACTGCCGCGGCCTTAGCGTATGGGCTAAATAAACAGAAGAATGAAAAGATTGTTGTCTATGACTTCGGCGGCGGTACCTTTGACGTTTCTGTCCTGGAAGTTGGTGACGATACGGTTGAAGTTAAGGCCACTGGTGGTGACACGCATCTGGGTGGCGATGATTTTGATAAAAAAATTATTGAGTATCTAGTGAACGAATATAAGAAACTTGAAGGCGTGGATCTTTCTAAGGATGCGCTCGCGATTCAGCGTTTGAAGGAGGCGGCTGAACGCGCCAAGCATGAGCTTTCCGTTTCCTTTGAGACCGAAATCAATCTTCCTTATGTCACTTCGGACGCTTCCGGTCCGCGCCACTTCCTGATGAAACTTAGCCGTAGCAAACTCGAAGAGCTAGTTCGGGATCTGATTGACCGTTCGGTGCAGATCTTGGACAAGACGATCAAAGAGGCTGGCTTCGCGATTGCGAGTATCAATGAGATCGTCCTTGTAGGAGGACAGACTCGAATGCCCGCGATGCAGGAAGCGGTCAAGAAATATTTTGGACGTGAGCCTCATAAAGATCTGAATCCGGACGAAGTAGTGGCGCTCGGCGCCGCGGTGCAGGCGGAAATTTTAGCCGCCAAGGATGAGGGCCGTAAGCCGGAGGGTGATGTAAAGGATATTCTTTTGCTGGATGTGACCCCGCTTTCTCTCGGCATTGAAACTCTCGGTGGCGTGTTCACGAAACTAATTGAAAAGAACACTACTATCCCGACCGCCAAGTCGCAGGTATTTTCTACTGCCGCTGACAATCAGACTTCGGTAGAAATCCACGTGCTCCAAGGTGAGCGTCCGATGGCTGGTGATAATAAAACTTTAGCCAGATTTATTTTAGACGGAATTCCGCCGTCAGCTCGCGGTACGCCACAGGTAGAGGTTACTTTTGATATTGACGCTAACGGTATCCTGAGTGTTTCCGCGAAGGATAAGGGTAGTGGCAAAACTCAGTCGGTTCGCGTTGAGGCCAATACCAGCCTTTCTAAGGAGCAGATTGAGACATTGAAAAAAGAAGCGGCGCAATATGCCGATCAGGACTCTAAGAAAAAAGAGCTTGCCGAAGCGCGTAATAGCGCTGAAAGCCTGGTCTACGCTTCCGAGAAAGCGTTGAAAGACGCCGGGGATAAAGTTTCTACCGAAATCAAAGACGCGATTACGAAGAAGATTGACGCGGTCAAGGCACTCAAGGATGGACAGAATGCGGACGCGATCAAAACCGCTACTAGTGAGCTTTCAACGGAGATCCAGAAGATTGGAGCGCAGATGTATGGCAATCCTTCGGCAGGCTCAGGGCAAGCGCCACCGGCTGGTGGCCCGGAACAAGGAGCGGGACCAGCCAGCTCTTAATGACTAATTTAGTCTTAATCAAAAAAGTATCGCTGGGCACGGTCGGAATTTTATCCGCGTTGTTTTTCGGCGCGCTTTTTAAGATGTTCATCGGAACGCCAAGTACCGGTAATTTAATCTGGGCCTTGTCCGGCGCGGCGGTGTTTCTCTCAATCTTTCTCTTGCAGGTTATGCTATCTTCGGATAAATGGTTGAGTCCGATTTTAATTGCTGCCCAAGTGCTTGGGATGAGTTTATTCTTCCTGGGTAATTTTTCTCTAGTGCTCGCGATTGGTATTCTTATCAGCTTCGGCTTCTTTCTGGCATCCTGGTTTCTTGGAACCGCGGAAATTAAAAATAATTTAGATATCCATTTTCCAAAAACATCGCGAGCGATCATGGGGTTCGCGACGATTGGGCTCGCTCTTTTTATCAGTTTAGCCTACGTTGGATCGTTTGATTTGAAAGACGCCGTTGAGAGTCGCAAGAACTTGGAAGTGATTATCCGGCCGATCGAACCGTTAGTGGGCGGATATATTCCGAATTTTTCCACCCGCAATACCTTAAAAGATATCGCCTTATCTCTTCTCCCGCCGGATTTTCAGTTAGTATCCGCGGCGCAGAAAGCGGAAGCGGTGGCGCAGGTTTCCGTCAGGCTAGCCGAGACTGTGAGTAATTTTGCCGGTGTTCGAGTGGCGGTCACTGATCGCGTCATCGACATCGTTTATAAGGCGACGATTGGTCGCATTGTAACCTTCACTCCGATTATGCAGACCTTACTGATGGTGGGATTAGGCCTCTTATTCTTTTTCCTAATCAAATTCTTGATGCTTTTCGTAGATTGGGCGGCGGTGTTACTTGGGTACGCCTTGTACCGACTGCTAAAAGCTTTTAACTTTTTTCGGATTGAAACACAGGAAGTGTCAAAGCGTGTTATAGTTTTAATATAGGAATTAAGAGGTTGTTCGTGTTAGAATAATGCACTAACAGAATGAAAGATTATTACAAGATTCTCGGCGTAGAAAAAACTGCCTCGGAAGAAGATATTAAAAAGGCTTACCGAAAGCTCGCTCATCAGTATCATCCGGATAAGTCCGGCGGTGATTCTGGCCGATTTAAAGAAATTAGCGAGGCTTATCAGATCTTATCCAACAAAGATAAGAAGGCGCAGTATGACAAATTTGGTAGAGTTTTTGATGGCCAGCCGGGCGCTAACCCATTTAGCGGCGGTTTTGGATTTGAGGGTTTTGGTTTTGACCCGGGCAATATGGAGGATATGGGAAATATCAGCGATATTTTTGAATCATTTTTTGAAGGTATGGGAGTTAAGAAGCGGAAAGCTTATAATCGCGGATCCGATTTAGAATACATCGAGCCGATCACTTTAGAGGAGGCGTTTCGTGGTGTAGAGAGAAAAATAAAACTGAAGCTTTATATTTCTTGCGCGACCTGCAAGGCCTTAGGTCATTTTGCTGAGGCGGGAGTGACGGAATGCGTGACTTGCAGTGGGCGAGGCGAAATCAAAGAATCTCGCAGTACTTTTTTTGGTAACTTTGCGCAAGTACGCGCCTGCCCTAAGTGCAACGGCGTTGGACAGACTCCTAATAAGTCTTGTGGCGATTGTCGGGGTAGCGGCCGAAAGTCCGGGGTAAAAGAAATCTCAATCCAAATTACACCCGGAGTTGGTAACGACCAACTGATTAAATTGGTTGGTGCCGGAGAAGCAGGTGAGCGCGGGGCGGAGTCCGGGGATTTGTATGTTCGCGTTAAGATTGAGCCTCATAAGATATTTGACCGGCGCGGTGATGATATTTTTGTAAAAAAAGAAGCCGGATTAGTGGACGTATTGATGGGCACCAAGATAGAAATCCCAACAATTTCTGGAAATAAATTAATGGTAGAGATTCCTAGCAACTTTAATTTGAAGGAAAAACTTCGAATTCCTGGAGAGGGTATGACAAAATTTGGCGGCTTCGGCCGGGGAGATCTTTACGTGGATTGGGATATCAAGACTCCAAAAAAACTTAGCGGTAAAGCAAAAAAGATTATTGAAGATCTGAAGGCCGAATTATAATCGTCCCCTCACGCGAAGCGGCCCTCAGCTTTCCTGAAATTAAAAACCTCCCGTTAGCGGGAGGTTTTGGTGTAGTGGATAAGCAGGCCAACGATTTTAACTTCCTGGCTCCGATGCCAGTCATTTGCCAACACCATTGCAACAACTTTTTTTCTTGATCCGGACTTTTTTAGCCAGCGATCTTTTTTGAGAGCGATGTCAGCAAGTGCTCCAAAACTGAATTCGTTATCGGTGAGAATGATTACTGTGCCCTCGTCGTTGTCGTAAACGTCGGTAAACACTTCGCGCATTTGACTGAGATCATAGAGCGAATTGGCGTGCTTCTTTTTTAGCGCTAGCTGGGTGCGAAGAATGAACCAGCCGACAACTAGTAAGAAGCCAACAAGCAGGGCATCCAATCAGCACCTCGGGAGAACAATCTACTTCTATAATATCATAAGAAAGTAATCTTGCGTGCAAGTGTCATTCCATAGAAAACTGGAATCCAGATGGATCCCTGATCAGGTCAGGGATGACAAGTACGGATTAGCAATTACTCCCCGAGTTAGTCCGCTTCAGGCGGGCGAGTCGAGGGGTTACATTCCATCTACTTGAATACCCTAGCAGTCTTGAGATACCAACCGGTGACGTTATCAAAGCGGTTCGCCGGAATCGCGATGGACTTAGCGGAAAATCCACCTAGATTTTTTGAAGTGACATAAATGTAGTCCGGGGAGTAAAGAAAGATCGCCGGTTTCTGATCGTTGATCAGTTTTTGAATTTTGGAAAGTGTTTGGGTGCGTGTTTCTAAATCGGCATCCTGGCGTACCGATTCCAGTAGAGCGTCCACCGCCTTATCGCTAAAAAGTGATAAGTTTAATCCCGGGTCAAAACGTTGAGAAGAGTGCCAGAAAGAGAATGCGTCCGGGTTGCTGTTGAGTGTGTTGCCAAAGATTACTATCTGATAGTTGCGAGGTTTAATCGCGCCGGAGATCACATCAGACGGTCTGACGACTACTGGATTGAGGTTTACGCCAATTGTGTGCCAGTCCTGTTGAAGTTGCTTTACGGTATCCACTAGGAAGCGCACTTCCGGTACGATGATATCAAAGGCCAGACTAATTTTATTTTTTTGGATTATTTTTGAGCGAATTCCATCCGCTCCCAGCTTCCAGCCGGCTTTATCAAGCGTGGTGGAGGCCAGGTTTAGATCAAAAACGTCATTCAGGAAGACGGCGTCATCATATCCGGAGATTGATGGAGGGATCGGCCCCTTTTCCACGGAGCCCTGGCCACCAAGCACGTTTTCTAATAGGCCTGCTTTATTCGTTGCGTAATTTAAGGCGAGGCGCACCTCCTTCTCCTTGAGTGGCAGACTGGTGCTTTGGTTTAAGAATAGGGCGTAATAGCGCGGGCGAGCGGCAGTGATGACGTGATTATTGATGACTAGATTTTCCAGGTCGCTCTTTTCTAATCCACCCAGGCCGTCTATTTCTTTATTATTGAAAGCGATAATCGCGTCGCTTTTGTTCGCGAAGAAACGGGTGGTTAGTTTACGAATAAAGGCTTTCTGTCCGGCGTAATCAGGATTGGACGCAAGCTCGTATTCCTTTATAAAGCCGTCAGGGCGTTTGGTGTAGCCTCGGAAAATATAAGGGCCGTTGCCAACCGGTTTCAGGTTATAGTCAGAAAGGCGAAAATTCTGCGGGGGAATGTTATCAAAAATATGCTGTGGAGCGATTTTTAAATTATGAATGTTGTCCTCAAAAAAAGCGTAGGCATTTTTTAATGTCAGCTTAAGTTCTAACTCGGTACTTTTTTCCGCGACTACACCTTGCCAAGTGGAGAAGTAAGGAGAATGAGCGTCGGGATCTTGGATGGTGCTGATTGTGAAAAGCACGTCGTCACTATTGAGAGGCTTCCCGTCACTCCACCGAAGGTCGGATTTCAAAACGATTGTCCAAACTTTTTGCGCCTCGTCAGATTTTATTGTTTGGGCTATTTCAGAAAGGCTGGCAAACAGTAATTGAATCAGGTCCCGATCCGCATCGTTATCTCCGGCAATCAGAGGATTAATCGCGATTGGTTGCCCGATTATGCCTTCTACATAGCTCCCGCCCTCAATCGGTTTTTTTTCGGTTTCTTCGTAAAAAGATTGCAAGCTAAAAAATATTCCGGAAATTGCGAAAACTAAACCGGCGGCAGTTAAAAGCCGCCGCTCTTTATTAGTTAAACTTTTAAAAAGCTGAAGAAACTTAAATAGCATTGGACTAACTAGATGAGCAGATTAACTAGCGCGAGACTGGCGAATAAGACAATTAGCACAATTGTGGCAACGAATAAGAATTTTTCCATACCGCGACGAGTTTGGTAAAAACCGCTGTCGCCGCCGCCACCCATCAGGCCGCCAAGACCGCCCGCGGAAGAACGCTCCTGCATTAAGATCAGAGCGATAACTAGCACAGAAATTACTACTTGCGCGATTGAGATAAGATTATGTAGGTTCATTTTATAATTTAATTACCGCTTCGGAAGATTTTAGCTCCGTAGGAAAGGGTTGCATTGACCACTCCAATGATGATTGTCGCTAAAATCAGCGCGGACAATCCACTTATTGTAAGCCCATCGGATAATTTGTCAACGATATAGAGCAGGGCGCCGTTGATCGCGAGGCCAAAAAGACCGGCGGTAAGCCAGATTAGGGGTTTTAAAATAGTCCGAACTACCGGCAAAACGATTGAATTTGCCAGCATAAATAAGACTACGACAATCGCCAGGCCGACCGGATCGTGAGTAACTTCAAAACCGGAGATAAAATACTCTGTGACCAGTATGGCGGCCAGATTAGAGATAAGTAAGGCAATCAATCTAAACACTTATTTAGTATACCAAATTATCTTGGGAGGAATTCCTTATTGCGCTTGTCACGGTGAAA
>CAYSNI010000023.1:0-29463 GCA_964432465.1 uncultured Candidatus Saccharibacteria bacterium | reverse complement strand
TAGCTGAACAGCAGAAGCGGAGACAGACTGTCGTACCCGACAGTCTGATGGATCGGAGGCTGTGCCGTGACGGAATTTGTCGTGGAGCGTACGATTACATTTCACATCACCACACGCTCCGCGCGTGCGACATCATTACCTCACTTGTTTTGGAAATAGGTGCGAGTTTGGTGCCGCGAGAGGGAATCGAACCCCCGACACGACGCTCTTCAGGCGTCTGCTCTACCACTGAGCTACCGCGGCAATATCAGTTAATTTAACAATAAATATAGCAAAAAACCATACACTTGACAATATATGAATTTTTATGCTATAATCTCCTCATCCTTTTAAGTTGCTTTTAAGGAGGGCGGTCATGAGTGGCCCGGCGGAACTAAGATGGACCTGGCGGTGCGGCGGTTGTTACGCCGAGCACGTGGAAAAAACGGATAAGGCGCCGAAGGAATGCCCGAGGTGCGGGTCCGCAGTCGTGGATCTGAGCTCTCTGATCGCGATCGGCCAGGACACCGGCCTGACGATCCCGGCGCAACTAGAAGCCCGCCGCACACGCTTCAAGAAATGCGGCGCCTGTGGCGTCGCTTGTCTGTTGGAGGAGAGCTTCTGCTCCTCCTGCGGCAGCCAGCGGTTCGAGTAAACAAAGACCCCGAGAAATCGGGGTCTTTTTATTTAATGCGTTTTCGGATATCCGCCATCAGCCGCTCCATAAAGGAAAGGTTATGAATTGTCGTCAGGATGCCGCCAAGCATTTCATGGGCACGGAAGAGATGGGAGATGTAAGCTCGGGTATAGTTCTGACAAGTGTAACAATCACATTTCGGCTCCAGGGGTTTTTTCTCCTGGGTGTAACGGCCGGATTTAAGATTGATACTACCGCCCTTAATTAACGCGGCGCCATTGCGGGCAATCCGGGTAGGAGCCACGCAATCAAAAGTATCTACTCCCCGCTTCACCGCCTCCCAGATATCCTCCTCCGAGCCGATACCCAGCAAATGCTTCGGCTTATTCTCTGGTAGAAGTGGCATTGTCCAATCCAGAACATCAAACATGTCCTTCTTGGACTTTCCAAGTGAGCCACCGATACCGAAGCCATCAAAATCCATCGAGCCGATCGTTTTCGCACTTTTCAGACGAAGATCTTTATAAGCTCCACCCTGAACAATGCCGAACAGCGCCTGCCTGACGGCAGGTAAACCTGCTTTCTTGCCTTTAAAGACCTTCAGGCAACGCTTGGCCCACCGGTGCGTACGCTCCATAGACCGCTTAGTGTATTTATAATCGTGTAACGGCGAAGTGCACTCGTCAAAAGCAAAAATTAGATCCGCGCCCAGATTTTCCTGAATTTTAATCGATTTTTCTGGCGTCAAAAAATGCATCGTACCGTCCAAATGAGAACGGAACTCTACGCCGTCTTCGCTAATCTTAGAAAACGGGTTTTCCCTGACTTTCTTTGCCTGCTCCCTTTCACCTTCATCGGGGAAAATATTGGCAATTTTACTCACGCCATGCACCATCGCCGCGCCGAGGCTAAATACCTGAAAGCCACCGCTGTCGGTCCAGATCGGTCGATCCCAATTCATAAACTTGTGCAGACCGCCAAGCTTTTTTACTGTCTCGTCGCCGGGACGTAAATACAAGTGATAGGTATTGCAAAGTACTGATTCTGAACCAATCTGCTTGAGCTGATCGGGCGTAAGTCCCTTCACCGTCGCCTGCGTACCGACAGGAATAAAAGCCGGCGTATGGATTACGCCGTGCTTTGTTTCTATCATACCCAGACGGGCCTTGCTGGTTTTAGATTTCCTGAGAATTGTAAACTTCATATTGTTATTTTGTTATTCGCTCATTCGTGCGAACATGCCGATAACATTTTTTACATATCCATCGGCCAAAGAATAGTAAACATCTCGACTTCGTGGTGTACGCTTAATTAAGCCCGCTTCTTCCAATTTTAACAAATGCTTAGAGGTACTGCGCATAGAAAGATCTAACTTCTCTGCGACTCCAGAAACATTAAGCGCCCGGTACTTTTTAAGATGAAGTAGGGTCTCAATGCGCCGATGGTTTGCCAATGCCTTGAATACTTTAATTAATTCCCTACTCTCAGATGACTGCATGATGTCCCATTATAGGTACATTCGTGCGAACGAGTCAATAATAAAACTATCTGGTTATTTCCGGATAATTTTATACGGCTTATCAGTTAAATCAATGATCCGGGATCCTTTCTTTTTTTTATTTATCCCCGTAAAAACCACCGCGTCAATCAAATCTGAATCCCGGCCGAAGACTTGCGGATAAAGACGCGGGTCACTTAACGGATCTTTTTTTGAGATGTTGGCGCTCGTCGCGACAATCGGCTTATCAAAAGTCTTAAAGATTTTTTTGATGAAAAGATTCGTAGAAATTCGAAAAGCCGCAGTGTGCTTCTGAGTCGCGAGCGGTGATAAATTCTTCGCCTTCAATACAAAATTTGTCGGTTGCTTAGTTTTTTGAATGAACTTTTTTTGCTCTAGATTAAAAGTAGAATATTCCGCGAGCATTTTAAAATCCTTCACCAGCATCGGAAAAACTTTACCTAATTGCCGTTGCTTAATTTTATAAAGCTTTAACAAGGCCTGGGGATTAGTCGCGTCACAGCCTAATCCGTACAGAGTTTCGGTCGGAAAAATAATAACACCCCCGGCATTTAGAACCTGAGTTATCCGTTCGGGCTTGTTTGTAAAAATGGTCATTATAAGCTCAATTAATTACGTTAGTGGATTATAACAAAAAACCGCCCTAAAGTCAAATTAGGGCGGAATAGTTCATGAGAAGGGCGAAGGACTTCAAGGCAACCAGAAAAATAACTAAAAGCACCATCATGCCACTGCCGAAGGTCACAACCAGATTCCCGTGCTTCAACCAGGTTTCATCTTTATCGAGATAGAGTAGTGCGCCACCGATAATAGCGATGATTCCGATTTTCAAAAATCCCCAGACGACTAGACCGAAAACTAGGCCGTACTTTTCAAAGAAAAAAGCGGCGGCAGGATTCAGCTCTACTCCCCCGTTCTGAAGAATCAAATAAGTAGTGACTAGGTCGCCAATATCCAGAAGAATTGCGGCAAACAGCCACGCCCAGAAGAAGGCCTTGATCATGGATTGCCTCCCAGTAAAATGATGATCGCCCTGAGGGCTTCGTCGCCATCTATGCATATACGATCGGGAAGATCGTCGAAAGGGACAGCGTCCCGCGAACTAAGGTCCGAGATAGCGTACCCACGATACGCCTGCCACTGGACGACGATAATCTTATCGTCTAGTCGAATATCAAGAAACCAGATTCCCTTAAGCTGTTTCGGCTCATCAATACTTAAGACAGCCATAGGAAAACGCCTTGATACCCGAGTCTTAAGACTCTGGATCGCGTTCATAGGATTACTCCTTTTTAAAGAACCTGGTGCTCTCAATGGGAGTCGAACCCATCTTTCCGCCGTGAGAGGGCAGCGTCCTAGCCGATAGACGATAAGAGCATTTGACAATACTGTATTACATTTGCCGGATTTCTTCAACAACTTTGTCCAGCTCCATAGCGCGGGAGGCCTTCACCAATATTAAATCTCCTTTTTTGATTACGTCTTGGACAGTCTGAAGCGCATCCTCTACCACATCAAAACTACAGATATTCTTCTTCGCGAGGCCAGCCTTATTGGCAGCGTCAGCAATAAATCTAGCGCGGGGGCCGATAGTGATCAGAAAATCAACCACTTTTTCCGCGAGTGTCCCTATCTGCTCGTGTGCTTCAATCGTGTATTTACCAATTTCTAGCATATCCCCCAGTACGGCAATCTTTCGTTTAGCGTCCAGTCCTTTCAACGTGTCCAACGCGGCATGCATGGAAAGCGGCGAAGCGTTATAAGTATCGTCAATAATCCAAGTATTTTTAATGCCGGCCACCAGCTTTCCCCGCCGTGGCGGCACGCGATAATAGCCGAGCGCTTCCGAGATCTTAACCAAGTTCATTCCAAATGCGAGACCAATCGCCGCGGCCGCCGCGGCTGAGTAAGCCTGGGCCTTACCGAAGGCTCCTTCCAATCGAACCGGTATGAAGTTTCCGCCATATTCCAGCTTAAAGGAAACCCCGAGTGGCCGGTCAACATCTAGTCGATGCTCAAAATTAGTAATGCGTAGATTGGACCCCTCACCGAAACCATATGTAATCGTATGCGCTCGCGTGCGGTCCTTCATGTCATATACCGCTTCATCGTCAAAATTAAGAATGGAAAAACCGATCGCCGGTAGCGCCTCTACCAGTCTCGATTTTTCCTTAGCCACCGCCTCCGGTCCAGAATAATACTCCACGTGTACCGGAATATCTCCGACTGCCGTCACCACGCCGATCTGCGGCCTAGCAATGTCCAAAAGATATTTGATATCCCCCGGTTTACCAGCGGCATATTCCAACACAAGCAACTCCGGATATTTCCGACTGAACAAAAGCCGGAAAAAAGACCCTACCACCACCTTAATCCAAAACCATGCCCCGCCCACTTTTTCATACGAACCGAGGATCGCCAGTGGAAAACCAAATTCATTATTAAAATTACCGCTAGAAGCCCGCGTCTTCCGGATCTGACTTAAAACACTCAACACTGCCTCTTTTGTAGAAGTTTTACCAACTGTGCCCGTGATCCCCACGATGCCCGGTTGATATTTTTTAATCGCCCATCTTGCTAAAAAAGCTAAGATTTTTTTAAGCTGGTTTTTTAAATATTGCTTCATTATTCAGGCACGTTATCGGCTGGAATATTATAGTAGTTTAGTACAAACTGCGCCAACTCACGAAACGCCGGCACCACGGTCAGGCCAGCCAACGGCGCGCCTTTTGGATTATCAAGGCGCATTAAAATAACAAATTGAGGATCACTCGCCGGTCCAAAGCCAACATAACTATGAATATAGCCGTCGCTATAGCCGCCTTTTTGAAGATCCGCCACCTGGGCGGTACCAGTCTTACCAGCAATATCATAGCCGAGTATTTGAGCGACCTTAGCCTTGTCCACTGCCGAGATCAACATCTCAGTAATCTCACTGGCTGATTTATCAGAGATCACTCTCCGAACTCTTTCTGATGGTGAGCCGACGATCAGTTGAGGCTTCATCAAAAAGCCGCTATTGGCGATTGCGCCAATCGCCTGAATCATCTGCATCGGCGTAACCGAAACGCCCTGACCGAACGAGGCGCTGGCAAAATCTATCTCCCTAGGATTGCTCACTAAATTTTTCAACTTACCGGTCACCTCGCCTGGAAGACCGATGCCGGTCGGCTTATCAAGACCAAAATTCAGAAGATAGTTATAGAAGGTATCATTACCAGTTTTCCGTTGGGCGAACGCGGCGCCGGTGTTCAGCGATTGCTCAATCACGTTAGTCATGGTCACAAGGCCGTGAGCTTTTAAATCCCAGTTCTTGATTGTCTTACCGTTAAGAGTCAGGCTACCCGAATCATAAAACGTAGTGCTCGGGGCAATCTTACCGCTATCCACACCAGCGGACATAGTGATTACCTTAAAGACGGATCCGGGCTCGTAAACAGCTTGCACAACGGAATTCGTAAAATTCTTTACCGGATATTTTGCATAGTTATTTGGATCAAAATTAGGATAACTACCCATCGCCAACACTTTGCCACTCTTCGGATCTTCTACGATCACACTACCGCCGGTCGCGCTGTACTGTTCGATGAGATTTTTTAATATCTTTTCCGCCTGAGATTGAATTTCAAAATCAATCGTCAAATACAAGTCTTTCTTCTGCAGTAACGATTCATACTGAGATTCAGCGCCATAATGTCCCTTCAAGGCTCCATTTTTTTCATTTGGACCGACATAACCGAGCAAGTTAGCGGCTAGAGATCCGTATGGATAAAACCGAGAGTACCGGCTACTAATATTAATGCCTCCTATGCGTAAATTAGCCACTTTCGCTACTTGCTCATCCGTAGCCTTCCCAACAAGCTCCACATAGCTAACATTCTTTTTCAAAAATAATTGCGTTAATTTCTCAACGCTAAGATTTAATACTGGCGCCAATAAATTAGCCGCTTCATCAATATCGACGATATCTTTTGGCACCGCGAAGATTACTTGATATTCGCGATTTGTCGCGACGGCTATTTTATTATTATTTCTATCAGTAAAATAAATATTCCCACGAACCCCGGAATTGGAACTTTGTAAGCTGGTGCTGGAAGCGGCAAGCGCTGAATAATAGCCTCCCTTTTGAACTTGAAGATCATAGATCCTCATAGTGAGGCCAGAATAACTTCCGAACACGATCAAGGTGATCAACCAAACGCGCCAGGATTTCATTTCTACCTATTAATGGAAAGAAATTCCGGCCTTCTCTCTTTAACGAGGCCGAGTTTTTCGGCCAGTTGATCAACGCTCTGCAGTTCGAGCTTGGCATAGATCTGATTCTTAAAGTCGGCGGTGGAAATACGCAAAGACTCGATCGATTTCTCCACTTCTAATAAGTTATGGGATAGGCGTACATTATGGCTGTACGCAAACACACTAAGTACCGCCTCAACTAAAATAACGCTGATCATAATCAGTCCAAGAATATTTAATTTTAATTTATTTTTCTTTGGTTCAATGATTGTCATAGGATTTGAACTGCCCTTAGTTTCGCCGATCGCGACCGAGGATTCTCTACTGCTTCGGCCCTTGACGCCTGCACAGCTTTTTTATTAATTAACTTGAGCGTCCCCGCTTTTGCGGCCGCTCGAAAAAAGTTCTTCACAATCCGGTCCTCCAGAGAATGAAAGCTGATTATCCCCGCCCGCCCGCCTGATTTCAGGATCCGAGGCAGATCTTTCAACACCTGCTCCACATTCTCCAGCTCGTGATTGGCATAAATGCGTAGAGCTTGGAAAGTTCGGGTTGCCGGATGAATCCGGCCACGCTCGTAAGTCTTCGGCACCGCGAGACGAATCACATCCGCCAGTTCGCCGGTCGTTTCAATCGGTGCTTTCCGAACGCGATTCTTGATGGCAAAGGCAATCTGCTTAGCGTAACGCTCTTCGCCGTAATTTTTTATAATATCGGCGAGCCACTGCTCACTCAGCTCGGTCAAAATTTCTTTAACCGGTTTTTGCTTCGGATCATAGGTCATTAGAAGCGGCTCATCTTTTTGAAAGCTGAATCCTCGCCCGTTACCCAGCTGTTCCGAGGAAAATCCCAGATCCAACAAAAGGCCATCAGCTCGTCCAAGATTTTTTTCCGCCAAAATCTCAACCAGATCCGCATAATTTTCCCCAGTCTTATCCCAATCGATTGCAAGCATGGTTCCGCCCGCTCCGATTTTTTCCTTAATCGCCCGAGTATGCCCTCCGGCTCCGGTCGTGCCATCAATAAAGAACTCTCCCGGCTTTGGATCAAGTAGCGTAATCACCTCTTTTAAAAGTACGGGCGTATGCGGCATGGATTATATGCCAAGCTCCCCCAATTGTTCCGCGATGTCATCGGAGGAGGCTTCGGTATGGGATTTATAGGATTTCCAGGACGCTTCGTCCCAGATTTCAATTCGGTTATAGACGCCGGCAAAGACAGTCTGTTTTTGTAACGAAGCATACGCGCGTAAATATTCTGGAACCAAAATCCTGCCCTGCGCGTCAAACTCCACTTCCATCGCGCCGGCGAGCATCAGGCGGGAAAATGCTCGAGCCTTCGCCTGCGTCAGCGGCAGAGCCATTAGCTTTTGCGCCAGAATTTCCCAATCATGTTTGTTATAAATAAAAAGGCAATGATCTAATCCACGAGTTATGATCGCTCCCTCACCAAGTTTCTGCCGAAATTTAACGGGTAAAGCTACCCGTCCCTTGGTGTCTAAACTGTGATTATATTCGCCTATAAACATCGTTATTTAATAAGCTGCGGCGTGAGCCTATTTATCCCCAGATAAGAGTGGTTATCCCCATACTTATCCACTTTTCACCACCGTACATTCACTATACCCCACTTTGCCAACACGTAAAAGCGAAAACTGTGGATATCTTTTCCCGAACAAATAAAGCTAAGAAAATGTGATAAAATTAGAATAGTTTTTTGAGAAGAGCGAGGTGAGGATGGTTAAGCTGGAAGACCTGATCAGTAAAATACCGCCCTCGCGTAAAATTATTAGAGAAACGTACTTAGATTTATTGAATGCCCTGGAAAAAAGAATTTCTAAAATTCACCTAGTGCGAAATCTTTATTTTCCTGGCCCGGGAGTAAAACCTCCGCTATATGGATTGCAGTGGGATCGATTTATTTATCTTGACGCAAGCTCCTCAAAGAAAATACTCGTGCAAACACTTATCCATGAGTTAATTCATTTCATATTTGAGACAACGGATAGCCGACGCGAAGAAAGAAAAACTCGCAAAGCGGAGCGGGTTCTCTGTGCCGCGTTTTCAGATGAACAGAAGGAAGCGTTGTGGCGGTTTATTCCCAAAGAAATCACGCTGGAAAATGTAGACAACGAGGGATTAGCTTGATAGGATTCTTTCGGTTCACTCCTAGATTCTGCAGCGCAAAGGCCTACCCATAACGCAGTTTGATCAACACGCGAAAAAGTAAAAGCCAATTCCCGGCTGATGTCGGGAATTTTTATTTTTGACTAAATACTATCCAGTGGGTATTATCCATTTGTCAGCACCCTTAGCTCAGTGGTAGAGCGTTCCATTCACATTGGAAAGGTCGCAGGTTCGATCCCTGCAGGGTGCACACTTTAGCGAAGTGGGTCGAGGCCAGCAGGCCGAGACGGGCGTTCAATATTTTATAATGGCCGCCCCGGGAGAGCGTTCCATTCACATTGAAAAGGTCGTTGGTCCGATCCCAACAAGGCGCACTAGAAATTAAAATACCGAGCAATGCTCGGTATTTTAATTTCCTCGTCTGGGATCGGACCTAGCCGCACCCCGGTCAGGAAGGCAGGGCGCTTTCCCGCGGGAAAGTGCCCGTTGGAAACCGAAGGTGTCCAAAAGGGGTCGGGGTGCGGCGATAGGTCCGGTGAGTCGAGCCGCAGAGAAAGCGGTGGCGGGACGAAACTTTAATCCCAACAAGGCGCACAAAAATAAAAAGCCCCCGCATTCCGCGAGGGTAATTTTTCTGCTACTCAGCACCAGATCCAAAAAACTTGCGGATTTTGCATGGATTGCACTTCCTGCCGGGATTGTAGATGCTTAGCGGTTTATTGCAATCAAAGCAAAGTCTTCCCTTTCGAAAAGCCTTTACCGCAGGACCATAATCGCGAAAGCGCGCTGCCACAACTCGATAGCCACGACCGTCAGCGTAATTCGCTTCATCCTTGCCCAGCATAGAGCCGCTCCTTATAAAAATTACTGAGGTAAGTATAACAAAATAGGCCATTTTTGTAAACCTATGTCCAGTTGTGCCGAATAAGTATAAAGCTACCGAAAATAAAAAGAGAGCGAATCCGCTCTCTTTTTATTACAAAGTTTATTGTAATTCAACTGTTGCACCCACTGTCTCCAACTTCTTCTTGAGTTCTTCGGCTTCCTCTTTCTTGAGGCCTTCCTTGACCACTTTCGGAGCGGCATCCACCATATCCTTAGCTTCTTTCAAGCCGAGGCCTGTGGCCTCACGCAGAACCTTGATGACCTGGATCTTCTGCTGGCCACCTTCTTTCAACATCACTTTCCACGCGGTTTTCTCTTCAGCTTCCGCTCCAGCTCCGGCGCTCGCACCGCCTGCCGCTACCGGCATCGCCGCTGAAACACCGAATTTCTCTTCCATTTTCTTCACAAGATCCGCAAGCTCGGTAACTTTGAGCTCGCTGACCAGGTTGATGATTTGTTCAAATTTATCCATTTTAGTTTTTAATTTTTTTATTATTTTACTTCGCCCTCTATAGCTTTAGCGGCAGAGGGTTCGACCGTAGTTGACTGACTGACTTCAGGAGCCGGCACAGCCGCGACTTCAGGAGTGGCAGGAGTCGCCGCTGGCGCTGGAGCCGTTGCCGGTACCAACTGCCCGCCCTGAGCAGCGCCGAAGGGCTTCTTGGCAATTTCTTGAGCGATATACATGAAAGCGCGCAACGGGCCGGTAATCGCGCCGAGAACCATTGAGAGAAGAACCTCCCTGCCCGGCAATTTCGCTACCGCGTTAAACTCTTCCACCGGAATCGCCATCTTGGTTGTCAGGTCGTAAGCGCCTAGGACTTTGAACTCTTTCTTCTCTTTCACCAAAGATTTGGCGAATTTGAAGATCGGACCGGCAACAGAGCTCAAGTCTTCAGGAATGAAGAAAGTGCCTACCTGCGCCGGAAACTGCATCGGATCGAAATCGATTCCGGAGTTCTTCAGCGCGATGCGGAGTAAGCGCTTCTTAATAACTTTAAAGCTCGCACCGGTCTTACGCACCTCTACCTTGATATTTCGCACGGAACCCGTATCCACTCCCGCGAAGTCGACAAAGACCAGAGTCTTGCTCTTCTTCAAAAGAGATTCGCCGAGCTCTACATGCTTCTTCTTTTGTTCTTTAGTTAACATTGTTATTTTAATTATCCTTCGCTTGTTGGCTCAGGATATTTCCGCCTTCGCGGAAATAAAAAACGACCTTTTGGCCGCAGAAGTTCACTAACTTATAACGAATAACTTTTAACTTACAACTAGAAGTCGTAGGTCAATTGTTATCGGCTATCTGTCAGTTGCCTCGGCAGGACTTAAATGCCTACTGTCTACGGATTAAAAACAAGCATACCGTATCGTCTTTAAAAAAGCAAGCATATAAAAACCGCCCATTTGAGCGGTTAATTTTCACAAATATCATCCTTTCTAGAAACTAACAAATTCTGAATACTTTTCTCGTAAACCTTACGGGCCAAAAACAGAGCTTCTTGAAACGTAATCTCCCTCTCTTTTTGAAACCTGATCACGTCCTTGTAGAGATTCTCGTCCTCTCCAGGAGTAATGTCAGATTGTTCTTTGATTCTATTCAGCATCCACTGATACCGGATTGATACCACCGTCAGCCTCCTGAATTAACTGCTCAGATAATATTTAAATAGATTCGGAATGTCAAATAAAAATCCCCTCCGAGGTTATTTCGGAGGGGTATCTATTATTAACTAGCGAGATCCTTGATCACACCTTTTTCCAGCTTCTGGCCGTTATACCGCCAAAGCACAGGCTCGCTTTCCTGAAAAGTTTCCAGGAAGATCGGCCGGCCCCAGAGGCGGAAAATTTTATCGAGAGTCTTCTCGCAATAGAGAATATCCAAATCAAATCCGGTCCAGTGATGCTTCAAAAGAAGTTGGTTGCTACCGTTCAGATTGCCGTCTTCCACGGTAATCTGGGGCACATTACTGAAGCTCATCTCTCGCTTGAGAATTTCCCTAATCTTGGCCGGTCTTTTTTCAACGATACGGTAAACAATCTGATCGTCCTCTTTGAATGGCTTGTAAATGTAGATCCTCTGTTCGCGGATGAATTCATCGCTAAACAAATTTTCTACCGCCATCCGGTCACTGTAAGAGGAGCTAACTTCGAAAATCTTTTTCCGGCCTTCACCGGCTTTAGTGTCCCAATGAGCGCGCTCATACGGATCCTGGCATTTTTCGTACTCAGATCCAAAGCGGCCCATATTCCACTGATCTTCTACATGTTCGTACAAGGCCAAACCAAGACGATAAGGATTTATCGTGGCCTTATTCTCTCTAGTCACACCGGCGTGATACTTATTAAACACGCCATGCTCTTCCGGAGTCAGGAGACCCGCTTCAAAAAGTTTACGCATGATCCGCACGTGCCAGTAACTTGCCCAACCTTCGTTGAGCATCTTAGTTCGGCCGTTAGGCATAAGTGATCGTGCCTGATTACGAATCACCGAGAGAACATCCTTCATCCAGGCCGCCAGCGGGCGCTTAGAATTCCGGATAATATACCCGAGCAGATCATAGGTGGGTTCCGGTGGCGTCTTATGTCCAAGACGACGGATCCGATCCTCGATCATTTTTATTTCTGGAGGGGTCAAAGCCTTTTCAATCATGCTGACCGGATTCCGTCCGTAGGATAACCTAGCCCGTTCCAGCTCAATCATCCGACCGCGAATCTCGTCTTCGTCCGCCTCTTCGAAAAATACGTCAGGATGCTGATGCCATCGAATTGAGAGACCGGCATCAATAACCCCTTCCACTTGATCCGCTCCAAACCGCTGCTCATACTTGAGAAAACGATCGGCCGCGTTCCGTGCCTCTTCAGCAACATCCGAAAAAGTTCGTCCACGCTGGGTAAACTTATTTCGGAGGAAGAAATCAACGTGACCATAGACATGCGCGACCACGAAAGCATGCAGGGCGAAAGGATTGGTCTCGGCCATCAACGCCTTGGGAGTATCAAAATTCCAAACTTGTTCGTAAGGAATCCCATGCATTGTATTCTCATAAATGGTCCGAATACGATCATAGTCACGCCCGTGCGACCAATGTGAGAAATTTATAGGAAAGTTGTAAGCCATGCCTTCAATCACCCGACTAGCCGGAACGATCTGAAAATCTACTTCAGTTGTGGCTAATCCTTCCGCTTCAGCAATCCGGCGGATTTCCCGCTCAATTACCTCTAAACGCGCAAGGTCCGTTTTATTCATCATAAGCCCACCGCTCCTTCCTTAGGAACTGCTTGATAGAAGGAAGAATATCCTCCTTACTAACAACCCTCATCCCTAAAAACGGGTAATCGGCTTTGCCGACAACCATAAAGGTTCCGTCATCATTCGAATTCATTACGTTAGGCAGATCGGCACTGAACATCTTGAGCAGATGCCGATCACCGCCTAAGCCGAGTTTAGGCGAATCAACCTCACCATAACCAAATAAGTTAATGCCCCGGTCAATCAGATTGATAACTTCCAGAATCGCCGCTGCCGGTGAAGAATCATCACCGTCGGAGAAATGGAAACAGTAAACGTTCCACTCACTGGTCGGATATTCAGAATCGATCAACTCACCGGCAAGTTTATAGGCCGATGAACTGGTAGTTCCACCGGACTCATTGGTATGAAAGAAATCATGTTCGTCCACTAACTTTGCCTCGGAGTCATGAATGATAAATCGAACCTCCAGCTGTTTGTAAGTAACCCGGAGAAATTCCACAATCCAGAACAGCATCGAACGAGCGAGGTACTTCTTCATATCATCCATCGATCCGGAAACGTCCATCATCGCAATTACTACCGCCTGAGATTGAGGCGCTTCTGCTTCCTCAATACGATGATAACGTTCGTCATCGTGATAGACGATCGGAAACGGAACAATCTCCGTAGAGACCGCTCGAAAGTTAACGTCAGCGAGAAGTTTCAATGCGTCATTGATGATACCCTTAGTTTTCACTAGAGCGTCGTAACACGCCAGTTCGTCACGGCCGCTCTCCTTCTGGAGATGCCGTAAAAAGTGCCAAAAGCGCTTTATTCCTTCCTTAGCAGTCGCCTTGTTATCCATCAGCGGACGCGGTCCGATCTTGTCCCGACCTTCAAAATTAATACCGAGCGAGACCATAAATTCCTTTACATTTTTCGGCTGAAGATTCGGTAGTCCGAGATCTTCCAACATCATCTCAATGGCTTCGGAAAGATCCACTTCCGTATCAATCATGTGATCGCCGGACTCATCACCACCAGCGCCACCGGCGCCAGGAACGGGACGTTGACCGATGGGGTCGCCTTCCCGGCCGTCACCCTGACCAATTCCTCCGCCTTCCTCTTCTTGAGCAGGGCGAAAGTGCGGAATGTCCAAACTGCGAATTCGAATTTTCACAATCCGGTTACGCTTTCCGGTAATAATATCCTCGTTGCCAATTAATTCCGGAAGTCTTTCTTTGAGAATCTCCTTCTGCTTGTCGCGATGCCGTCGGGCATCCTTTTTGCCACGCTCTTCAACCGGCTCCGGAACTGAAATCGGCATAGCTTGAACTCCTAAAAATATTTGAAGAACTGGGTACATATTAGAATAAAAAACCCCCGACGTAAAGTCGGGGGTAGCATATTCAGAATTCAAGAAATGGTCAGGATTCGAAGATCTCGCGAGCCTGTTCAACGGCTTCCTTGGCGCAAACCTTGCAAAAGCCTCCTTCGGAGAGCCCATCAAAGAGCTGCTTCGCCCGAAGAGTCTCTTCTTGGTTTTTCGCGTTGTTAGTATTCAGCACTGCAGTTAAGGTGGCCTTACTTTCAGCCATCAGCTTCTTTTTCACACCCTCATCAAGTGGCGGATAAGTTCCATTACCGAAGGCCAGTTCCTTTCCCTGATCTTTGAGACTGCCCTTCAATTCCAGCAACTCACCACGATAATTTTCCGCTTCGCTATCGGAAATACCCATCTGATCCTCAATCGAGCGCAGAAGTTTCAGATTCGGTTCCTTGGGCCGGCCGGTGAGTGGATCCTTTTTCAGCTCCATCATCCGTCCGCCGGTAAACTTCCGTTTTTGATCACGAGCGAACTGCGCTTCGGTTATGTACTGATCGTACAACTCCCGAGCTAGATCTTTATAAGCATTCAGAAAAGCAGTCGTAACCGCTTCCCTAATGAAATCCTTATACTCGACCATAATCGAGTCCTTCTCAGCCGCGACCAGCATCTCCTTGAAACGTTCGATGTCTTCAGGGTGATAACCCATCCGGTGATCGAACACCTGCCGCAAAGCCTGAATGACCTTGAGTGGGGTAAGGCAGCCGTCCTCACCGTAACGAACCAGGGCATTGTTAATTGCCGCCAGCACGTCACGAGAGCTCATGCCAAACATTCCCTCACGCTTGTCGATCTCAGGATTTTCTTGACCCTGATCAAGAAGTTCACGGATATCGACCGGATCTTCTTCGCGACTGCGATTAGTCAACGCCTTATCGCCATTGTAGATCTTGGCCTTCGTAAGATAATCGATATCCTCATTCGGTGGCTCAACCAACCTAGTCATCACCGCGAAAGTCGCGGCCAGCTCTAAGGCGCCCGGAGCAATGTGACACCTTTTCAGCGTCAAGAAATCACTCTCGGACTCAATCAGCTTTCGGTAGATCCTCACCTCATCTCTGATGCGCAGCGGATAAGGGAAGTAGACTACGTAGATCCGATCGTGCAAGGCCGCATTTTCTTCACGGCTGGAAAACTTCTTGTACTCGGAGAGATTGGTATGACCCAGCAAAACAACATCGACGCTGATGTGCGGGAAGCTGGATCCCTGAACCTTCACTTCCTGCTCTTCAGCGACACTGATGAAGATCCAGAGCATCTCCTCCGGAGACTTGATCATCTCACGGAGCTCGACAAGGCCTCGATGGCCCTTGAAGATCTCTCCACCTTTGAGTTCGTACGAATTCGGATCGTCGTAACCCTTCGTCGAGGTGACCGCGATATTCTCGCGACCAATCAACTGGCTGACATCCGCCGTCTTCTTGTCAGAAGGCTCGAACGAACCGATACCAGTACCGGTCTGCGTCGAAAACTTAAACGTCTCCACGGGAACTTTTTCCCAGTGAACGTCTACGCCCTCCTTGAAGTTAGCCAGCAGATTGGCCCGACAGGTCGGACAAAGGTCTCCCTTGATCTTCACGTTGAGCTTCTTCTCTAACGCCTCCCGGGTCGGACCCGGTGGCACCAGACGAAGCGGCTCTTCATTGATCGGGCAGCCCTTAATCCGAAAGACCGGGCGCTTATTGTACTGCTCAAGGCCATCCTTGATCTTCTTGGCACAGCTAGACTTGCCGGAAGCCGTCGGCCCAGCCAGAAGCAAAATTTGCTTACCAGTGGACAGACGGTTGGCGCCCGCCCGAAAGTGGTCAACCACTTGGCGAATCGGCTCCTCGAGTCCGAAAAGTTCCTTAGAAAAAAACTTGTAACTCGTGTCGGCATCGTTGAAGCGTTCGGAGTCCGGAATGGTTTCCATTCCAGCTTCCAAAATCATTTCCAAGATGCGCGCGGCAGAATTCTGGGCGATCCGAGGATCCTCCTCGAGCTTCGCCAAATAATCCGCAAAGGGCATTTCCACGTGCTTGAATTCGCGCTGTCGCTGCAAATCTTCCTGCAGCAACTTATCCAGATCGAGATGATCTTTCTTGCGAGGCTCGTTCATCTTGAGTCCCCTCCATAATATTAAGCCTGTCAACGAACAGGTACAGTATTATAAATTTTCAGGCTTACGTCAACCCGTTTAGTCGGACGAACGAAACTGGCCGATATTCTTATGGTGCCCGCTTAAAAGAACTTTTGGCACTTTCCAACATTTTGACTCTCCGCTATAGGCGGAGGCGCCTCGGGCGCAAAAAACTTCCGGCCGAGTATACGCCGGGAAAGATCCCTTAATATCCTCCAATGATTCGTATTTCCCTAAAACCCCCGGAAGATACCGGGAAACTGCTTCGACTAGAACCATTGCTGGCAGTTCTCCTCCCGCCAATACAAAATCTCCAACGGAGATCTCTTCATCCGCGACATATTTCGCCACCCGCTCATCCACCCCCTCATATCGCCCGCAGATAAAAATCAGCTGGTCGTATTTAGAAAGACGCTTCGCCGCTTTGGAGTCAAACTTTTTACCACGAGTTGAGAAAAGAATTATTCTGCTTTTTAATTTTTTATTTTTAATTTTTAAGATTGCTTTATGTACCGGCTCAACTTTAATCACCATACCCGGTCCCCCGCCATACGGCTTGTCATCCACTTTATGATGCTTATCGGTTGTGTAGGCGCGAAGATCATGAGCTTTGATTGTGATCAACTTTTTCTCAATGGCGCGCTTAATAATCGACTCACGGACGTAAGAGTCAAAGATCTTCGGAAAGATTGTAATAATATCGAAACGCATATAAGATAACTTTAGCATTTTTAACACGGAGGATGGATGAGCGACAAGCCCTGCGCCTTTTGCACCCGCTCTATGATTGAAGAGTGTATCATTGCCGAGGATGATCACTTTTACCTGATTGCTTCTCTTGGCCAGATCACCGATGGCGGCTACGTACTAATCGTACCCAAACGACACGTGGCCTGTATCGGCGAAATGACCACGGATGAGGCCGCGGTAATGCTGGAAATCGCCAAATACACTGGCGCCGCCATCAAGAAATTTTGGGGTGCCGATCCAACCATTTTTGAACACGGTCGCGTAGCCCAGACCGTACCACACGCGCATCTTCATCTGGTGCCGGTTAATCTGGCATTAAACATGCGGGTGCGTTGCGACTTTCCCATAGAGGAAATCGACGCCATGATTTCTCTGCGTGACTTACCAAGAGCTTACGCTCTCTGGCCCGAGCCGTATCTTTTCTGGAAAGAGCCGGACGCCAGTCCGATGGTCTGCTGGAATCCGGAAGCGCCGAGCTACTACTTCCGCCAGATCGTCGCCGAAATGCTTGGACGGCCGGAACGCGCCGACTGGCGGGCAATGGATCCGGAGCTAGATCGAAAACTCTGGACCAATACTCGCGACAACCTCAAGCCTTTCTTCAACAGCAATCTTCGCCTTGGCAAACCGAAAAAGAAGGGGCGTGGCTGAAGCTAAAATCCTAAAGTCCCGTGCGGACTAAAAACTAAAACCACCGCCGAAGCGGTGGTTTTTTATTATTCAGTCGGAGCTGCGTCCGCTTTTGGGACATGCGTAGAACCTTCCGGTTCTTCGATTTTGAGATTCACGCGAGCATTATTCTTAATGCCGACGATTCGCAAAAGAGAACGGATTGACTTAGCGGTAGCACCTTGGCGGCCGACTACCTGCCCCATATCCTGCGCGTTAACCTTCAAAGAAAGCAGGACGCCCATCTCGTCTACTTTGCGCTCAACTTTAACATCATCCGGATGATCCACGATTGATCGGACAAGATATTCCAAAAATTCCTGATCGGTAGTTTTAGTTGCCATCGTTTCTGAGTGTCTGAATTACTGACGACCTTTTTATTATAAAAGCAGGAAAAATCTGCGGGGTCAATTACGCCTTCGGAGCTTCAACAGCCGGAGCGGCAGGCGTCGCGGCCTTTTCGCCTTCTTTCTTCTTAGGCTGACTGTGCACAGAAATCTTCTTTCCAGAAATAATTCCGGCGGTCACGAGCAAGTTATGGACAGTATCGGTTGGTTGAGCGCCCACCTTCATCCAGTGTTCAATACGCTCTTTTTTGAATTCGTACTTATTGCCGTTCGGATTGTACCACCCCAAATCTTCTACGCTAGTACCCACCATTTTATGCCGTTTTTCATCAACAATAAGGCGGAATGCCGCCTGGTGTTTCTTGCCGATCCTTTTTAGCTTCAACATCAACATAGTGGAAATATTAGCAAATTAAAAAACCAAAGTCAATTCGCATCTTACCAACTTATTTCTGAGCGGTTAACTCCGCTTGTTCCAGCTTTATGGATAAAATTCGAGAAGTTCCATCATCCGCCATCGTTACGCCATAAAGTATTTCTGCCGCTTCCATCGTCGCTCGGTTATGAGTCACCAGAATAAACTGGGTTTTTTTGGAAAAATCACTAATCAAATCGGAAAAACGCTTGGCATTTCTTTCGTCGAGCGCCGCGTCAACTTCATCCAAAACTAGAAACGGCGGCGGACTTACCGAAATCATCGCGAACAACGCCGCGATCGAGACCAAACTTCGCTCGCCGCCGGAAAGCATGTCCAAGCCGCTAATTTTTTTACGCGGAATACTGACTGAAACCTCCAATCCGCCGTGATCCACCGTGTGCTCCTCGTCCCCGTCCCTGCCCTCCGAAACCTCGGCGAAGGGGGGTTGCGTTCCTTCCAAAGTCACTTCTTCGTCTATATCTTTTATCACCGGCTCCGGCTTAACCAATTTCAATCCCGCTTTTCCGCCACCGAACATCAATTTAAAATAATGATCGAACTGCTCGGAAATTGATTTTAAATTCCTGGAGAACTCGGTGTGAATCTTTTCATCCAGATCAACAATCAGCGTTTTCAGATCCTCAGAAGCCTTATCAAGATCGTTCATCTGAGTTTCAAGAAAGATATAGCGCGCTTCCGTTTCCTGAGCCTCCTTGATTAGCGCTGGATCAAGATCGCCGATGCCGGCAAGTTCCGCGCGCAGCTTGAACATCCGCTTTTCTAGCTCTGGGAAATCACTGCCCGCCAGATCCTGCCGGACCTCAAACTCCGTTAACTTCCGAGTAGACTGCGCGGCGAGATTCCCCAGCTCCTGCCGGCGGATGATCACGCGTTCGCGGTCAAACATCAGTTTATTTTTTTCAATTTCCAACCGCTGCGCCTCGTCTTTTTTAATTTCTACCGACTCGAAAGCTTTTTTAAAAATCGCGTTAAAGCCTCGGAGATCCTCGGCGAGTTTCTGCTCAATCATGCCTAGCTCGGACAACTTAGCGTCTACCGCCATCAGATCAGACACGGCTTTTTCTTTCTGCTTAACTAAATCCTTAACTTTTACCTCGCGATCGTCACTGCCTCCGGAGAGCGCGCTAATGATTCTACCGACTAAGCCCTTAAGAGTATTTTTGATGGAATCTAAAACGTTCTCGGACAAGGCCGACTCAATCGTACGCCTTACTTCATCTAATAGATTAATTGCCTCGGCCGCTTTTACTTCTGATTTCGGCTGGTTGGTTAAAAACTCCGCTTGAGCCTCCAGTCTGCCGACCAAAGTCTGAAGCTGAGATTTTTTCCCGAGTAAGCTGGCCTGCTCCTTCTTAAAATTTTGGAAGTTCTCGTCCCCTTTCGGTCCGGACTTCTCAACCTTACCAAGCTCTACTTGTAGAGTCTTCAACTCCTCTCTTTTAATTTTAATTTCCCCTTCCACGCGAGCGATTTCTGGTTCAATTACCTTCAAATCATTTTCTATTTCAGCTAAACGTCCGCCAAAATATTTCGCTTCTTGATCTTGAAGCTCCTTCTCTACCTCGGCCTGTTTTTCGTATTTAGAAGCCTGACGACGCAGAAGTCTAAGATGGGGCATCAACTCGTCAATCATCGCGCGCACCTTTTCCAAATTAAACTTGGTACTCACCAACTTTCGCTCCGCTTCGTGTTTTTTTAGCTGAAATTGACGTAACCCTAACACCTCCTCCACCATCGTTCGCCTCTCTTTCGGCGTCGCCCGCACGAAAATATCCGCGCTGCCCTGATTGACAATAGTCAGACCGCGCGTACCCAAGCGAGCCTTCGCGAAAAAATCCACGATATCCCGAAGACGCACCGGCACTTCATTTAAAAAGTACTCCGAGTCACTATTGCGATTTACTCGCCGGCTCACAGAAACTTCAGTGTAGTCGACTGGAAAAAAATGGTCATTGTTATCAAAAATCATCGTCGCTTGCGCCATGCCCATACGGGCTTTTTGCGGTGTACCAGCAAAAATCAAATCCTCCGCGCGAGCACCACGAATGTTTTTTGCGTCGCGTTCACCCAAAAGCCAGCGAATAGCGTCAATGATATTCGATTTTCCCGATCCGTTCGGCCCAACAATGCCGGTGATGCCGGCGGTAAAGTCGAGGGAAGTTTTTTGCGCGAATGATTTAAAGCCTGCTAATTCAAGGCTTTTAAGTCTCATGCTTTCTATTATACAGCCTTAAATCCAATAAAAAAGCCTTAGCTTGATGCTAAGGCTTTCCCTACTCCTCCAGTGGAGGAAGTTTCTTATACTTCTTTCCAATTTTCTTAATCCGTTCATCACTAACCGAATCCGGTTTGAACTTGGCCCGATTAGGATGTGGTTCTTCAGTCGTGGCATAACTTTCCTCCTGATTCGGATATGAATCACCATACATCCCAACACTATACCGCCTCTTTCCGTACTGATAAAAAATTACGTAACTCCCGATAATTGAACCAAGAATAAAGATTAGGATCATCCAGAAGGCTATTTTTGATCCTGGACCAAAGAGCCAGTGGAAAAAAAACATCGACGCAATATTGACCATCAGCAAAAGCGCGGTCGCGGGAATTCCGTACCACCGACACAACAAGCCTAGAAATTTATCCCAACGACTCTCCGTCATGGCATCATCCAGAGCGGCTTACCGCTCATTTCGGCAAGAGCCGTCGCGCAGTCCAGACGCTCCGCGACCGACGTCATGCTCGCGACCATGCCCAACTTCTCCAGCAAGGGTGCCGGTGGAGTCACCTCGTGAATCGCTGCTTCTTCTTCCTTTTCGATTTCAACAAACACAAGGGCCGTCGCTAAGGCAGAATTGTAACCGCCCACCTCGTCAATCAGTCCCAGCTTTTTGGCTTCCTGAGCGCTGAACACGCGACCATCGGCAAATTGCAGGACGTCAGCCATATCCAATCGTCGGGATATCGCCACGATCTGACAGAAAGCGGCATAACAGTCATCAATCGCGGCCTGCATAATCTGCACATCCGCGCCACTCATCGGTTTGGCCATGGAAAGAATATCCTTATGGTCACCGGTCTTGATACTGTTCGACTTCACGCCAATCTTTTCATAAATGGCGGAGAGGTCAAAATGCTTAATGATTACTCCGATTGATCCGGTAATTACGCCCGGTGTGGCAATGATATAATCCGCGGCCATCGCCACGTACACACCGCCACTCGCCGCGACGTCTTCCATGAGCGCGATGATCTTCACGCCTTTTTCCTTCAGGCGCATCAACGCTTCGTATATCTCATGCGACGCGCCAGCCGACCCGCCCGGACTGTTGATGCGAAGAATTAACGCCTTCGCTTTCAGAGCCTTCACCCGCTCAAGCTGAGCCATCAGTTTTTGAAAACGACTGCTCGGCTTAGAACTGAAAAGTAATACGCCTTCAATAGTGACTACGGCGATGTCCGTCTTCATGGATTCTTTTAAGTTTCTTACCGCTCTAATTCCGTACCAATTAGCAATGAAAATCACCGCTACGAAAGCCACAAACAAAAGAAGTAGCCAGCCGAGACCGATATTGATACTCAACATACCTTCTAATCTCCTATGTCAAAACACTGGGCCTATTAAAGCGCTTTCCGGTCAACAAGTAAAGCAACCAGCGGTGCCAATTTCAAAATGATTCTTCTAATTCTTATTCTATTGATAAAGCCTGACGAGCCGCTTCTGTTTCTGCTTCTTGCTTAGATGGACCATGGCCTTTCGCCAGTAGTTCTCTACCGATATAAACACCCACTTCAAAGATTTTCGCGTGATCCGGGCCAGTCTCGGAAATCACTTTATAAGTTGGCGTCACCTTATTCTCTTCCTGCACTTTCTCTTGTAAGGCGCTTTTCGGATCCTTAAAAAGTCCTAACTTCATCACCATATCCAGCTGACTCAGTACAAATGCATTCACAAATTTTATGGCTACTTTATAACCACCATCCAAATAGACTGCACCAATCAGGGCTTCGATCGCGTTAGCTAAAATAACATCACGAGCTCGTCCCGTATCTTTGGCCTCTCCACGGGAAAGCAAAATAAATTTTTCTAATCCAAAAGACTTGGCGATTTCTGCCAACATCTGATAATTCACCAATGCCGCTCGGATACCGGTCATCTTACCTTCCTGATATTCCGGAAAACGCTTGTACAATTCTTCCGTCACCGACAATTCCAACACCGCATCCCCTAAAAATTCGAGCCGCTCGTTGTTCGGAACACCCCATTTGGGATTTTCATTAAGATACGACCGGTGAGTCAGAGCTTCTTTAAGAAGATCACGGTCTTTGAATTCATAACTAATCGTTTTTTCCAGCTTCGCTATTTCCATTATTTTTTTCTTTTAGTAGTTCTTTTGGCACTTTGCCTGATTCCTGCAACTCCTTATATACCGTTCCCAATACGCCATTAATGAACTTTCCAGAATTCGGACCACCGTAGTTCTTGGCAATCTCGATCGCCTCATTAATCGCAACTTTCGGTGGCACCTCCTCCGGGTCTGCGTGTAATAATTCGTAAAGACCAATGCGGAGCGCGTTCCGATCAACAATAGCGATCTGCTCGATTGGCCATTCCGGCGCGGATTTTTCGATGATTTTGTCGAGATCCTCTAGATGATCGATCACCCCCTTCATTAAGCGCCAAGCAAAATCTGGCTCGTCTATTCCCGGTGCAAATTCTACAAGGTTACGCTCTAAAATCTTCGTCAGATCTTCTTTTTTATGATAAAAATCCCACTCATATAAAGACTGAAGAACGACTGAACGAGCGAGCTGCCTAGTTGCCATCTTGTCTTAATTATACCAAATCACCTCTTATTTTGAGGAGTAAAATCCGCACTGTGGGCAAGCCTTGTGCGGGAAAGTCGGGCCTTTGCACTTTACACACACGCCGAGACTAGTTTTTTTCAGCGCCAAATGAGACCGGCGACGGCCAACTTTGGATTTAGAATGATGTTTTAGTGGTACACCTCCCATGGGATTAGTATCTAGAAGCTAGTATTTAGAATCTAGAATATAGGTAAGAATAGGGCAGGGGGTTGAAAAAGTCAATCGGTCAAACGAAGTTTTTAACGAAGCTTAAACGGTGCCGGTCGCAAATGCCGTGTTTTTTGATCGCTTTGATATGGGCTCGGGTTCCATAGCCTTTATGAGCGGCGAATTCGTACTTGGGAAATTCACGATCATAGCGAGAAACGATTCGATCCCTCCCCACCTTAGCGACAATGGAAGCCAGCTTAATCGCGTTAAATTTTTCATCACCGCGCACTATCGTGCGAACTAATAACTTATTACGATCAACTAATGACTTGCTCAAGAAGAGGCCCCCATCAAGGAAAACTTTTATTTTGCTGGTTATCAGTTTCCGGTTATTAGTTATGAGTCGCGCGAAGGCGCGGGTCGCCGCTAAATTAGCCGCTTGAGAAATATTAATCCGATCGATGACTCTGGGATAAACGTTCGCCCGGGCATGCAAAACCCTCGGATGTTTTTTGATTATCCGGAAAATCTCCTCACGCTGTTTCGCGGAAAGTTTTTTTGAGTCCCTTAGTTTTAAATTTTGAATTTTAAATTTGAAGTTGTGCGGTATCGCCACCGCTACCACCGTCACCGGTCCTGCCAGAGAGCCTCGGCCAACCTCGTCTATACCTATTAAATACTTCACCCGCCCAGTAGCCATTTTTTTTGACGACTTTACGGGATCGATGCCTATTATAAATTCTCGCCTCATGGTATAAGAATACCAGAACTTTGAAGGAGCAGGCATGAAAAATTTGCGGATGGTTCTGCTTTCATTTCTTATTTTGCCTATCGGTTGCATTGGCGTTGTGATTGATTCGCTCAAGCCTGATTTCGATAATCTGAAGGTCTCAGAAGATTTTACGCCTGATCCCAATTTCGGAGACGGCCAACCCCGTGTCATTCTGGCCAAGCCGCACACCGCTAAAGATATCGGCCGCATCCATGGCGTGGTCTGGCTGGAAATGGTAGTTGGGCCAAAAAGTAAGATGTCGGCGGACGCTTCCGGATTCATGGTGGAGTTCGCGGGCCGGCCGCACATCCTTTCGGCAGGCCACATCTGTCGCGGACTTGAATACAAAGCAATTTACGCCTACTTCAGCGAAGGACAGAAACGGCCCGAAGAAGTCGAAATTGTAGCCGCGGATGAAACATTGGATCTCGCGCTTCTCAGATTCAAAAATCCCGATTTCAAATACACCAACTACCCGCCCCTGGGCCGCTCCGCAATGCTGGAAAAGGGCGACCGAGTCTTTCCCTTTGGAAACCCATTCGGGTATGAATTTCTAGTTCGCGAAGGCGTCGTCTGCAAAACCGACTACGGACTCAACTATCCGGAGATCAGTCAACCACAAATGATCATGCACGACGCGACGATTAATCCCGGCGACTCCGGTGGCCCGCTCTTTAATGAGCTTGGCGAAATCATCGGCATGAATGTGATGGGTATCCACCCCGAAACGCGTCGGGACATTACTACTATTTATGGAGCAATTCCGATTGACGATATCCGAACGGTTTTGCGGCGGATTAAAAAGAGCGGCTACACTGAGCATGCTTTTGCCGGCTGGAAATTCTTGGACACTAACAGCCTTAATCCACTGAATTATGCTGACTTGGACATGCCGGAGCCAAAACGATCCGGCCTGATGATCTATATTGTGGAAAGCGGCAGTCCCGCGGAAAAAGCCGGACTGAAAGTTGGAGATATTTTGCTGGAATACGACGGCAAAAAACCAACCACCTACAATGAATTGGCGCGTTATATAATGTTTAAATGCTCATCGGGCAACCAAGTAAAGCTGCGGATATACCGTGAAACACACTGGATCGCAGATCGAATCTTCCGTAATCAGGCAGGTAACCTGGAAATGGCTCATGACCAGAAGGAAAAGTTTGAAGAACTCGAGATCACAGTAACGCTAGAAAAGAGATAGTTCGACAAGCTCACTATAAATTAACAAAAGCCGCCGGCAAAACCGACGGCTTTTATTTTCATAATCTATACTGGTCTAGTTTTCTACCACCTGTTAAAATTAACCCGAATGGCTAAGTTCTCCCACCTACACCCCGTAAAAAATTACTTCGTAATTTCACGGGGCAAGTACCCACTCTCCATATGACAAAATTTACCCACCTTCACACTCATTCCCATTACTCCTTACTGGACGGACTCGCGAAAATTGATCAACTGGTCAATCACGCGAAGGAACTGGGCATGGACTCCCTCGCTCTCACCGACCACGGCAACCTTTACGGAGCGATTGAGTTTTATAAAACTGCCCGAGCCGCCGGTATTAAGCCGGTTCTCGGAGTGGAGTCATATATTATGCCGGACGTAGGAAGCGCGGAAAAATACTTTCATATGATTCTGCTCTGCGAGAATGAAACGGGCTGGAAAAATCTTCTGAAATTGATGACTCACGCCCAACTCGAGGGCTACTATTATAAACCCCGTATCAATAAAGATTTTCTGCGCCAACACCATGAAGGAATCATCGCCCTTTCTGCCTGCATTTCCGGTGAAGTCGGTCGCAATCTTGTGAACGGAAACTACGACGCGGCCAAAAAAGCCGCACTGGAATATCAGGATATTTTCGGAAAAAATAATTTCTTTCTGGAACTCGGCCGGCATCCCGGTATTCCCGAAGTCACTAAAACGGAAAAAGGTATTCTGCAAATTTCCAAAGAAACCGGCATTCCAATTGCCGCGACCCAGGATATTCATTATTTAAAAAAGGAAGATCAGGATTACCACGAGATCTTACTCGCGGTGCAGACGGGAGGAAAATTGGACGACCCAGATCGTCTCTCTCTGAAGGATGATGATTTTTCCATGACCTCGCCAGAAAGAATGGCCGAGCTGTTTGCCGATCTTCCCGAAGCGGTAAGTAACACCCAGGCCATCGCTGACCGCTGCAACGTAACCATCGAGCTTAACAAAATTCAGCTCCCGAAATTTCCCTTGCCCGCTGAAGCTTTAGCGAAAGATGGCGTTCCGGCAACTTCTATCAGTTATCTTCGGGAAATTATTAACCGCCGCATCACCGCCCGTTATCCAGAAATCAATCAGGTTGTGAAAGATCGCTTGGAATTCGAGCTAGGCGTCATTGAAAAGATGGGATTTGCCGACTACTTCCTTATCGTCCAGGATTTGGTGAACTGGGCGAAAGACCGTGGCATCGTCGTCGGTCCAGGCCGCGGCTCTGCCGCCGGCAGTATCGTCGCCTACATTCTCCGTGTCACTGATATCGACCCGATCAAATACGAACTGCTCTTTGAGCGCTTTTTAAATCCCGATCGTATCCAAATGCCGGATATAGATATCGATATTACCGACAAACGTCGTGATGAGGTATACGGCTACATTGTGGAAAAATACGGGCCCGATCACGTCGCCCATATTATTACCTTCGGAACGATGGCTGCCCGCGCGGCGATCCGAGACGTCGGCCGGGCTCTGGATATTAGCTACGCCTTCTGCGACCAACTCGCGAAGCTCATTCCTTTTGGCCAGGACCTGGAAGAAGCTCTTCAAAGCAACCTGGAACTTTCCACGCTTTATAAAACTAATGATGACGCGAAACGAATTCTCAACGCCGCGAAAAAAATGGAAGGTATTGCTCGCCACGCATCTACCCACGCCTGCGGTATCGTGATTTCCGCGAAACCGCTCACCGACTATCTTCCGCTTCAAAAAGCTCCCCAAGATCCGGATACGATTGTTACGCAATTTGAAATGCATGGTGTAGAAGATCTCGGCCTTTTAAAAATGGATCTTTTGGGTCTGAAAAATCTTACTATCATGGAAGACACCGTTCGGCTCATCAAAGACAACAAAGGTGAAAAAATAGAAATTGACCATCTTCCCGAGTGGGACGCGAAGACGGAGAAACTTCTGCAAGCGGCGGACACTACTGGAGTCTTTCAATTTGAATCTTCCGGTATGCGCCGATACATGAAAGAGATTGTTCCAAAAGATCTGGAAGCACTGATTGCACTCGTGGCGCTCTATCGCCCGGGTCCGATGGATCTTATTCCCGAATACCTCCGTCGCCGGCACGGCTTGGAGAAGGTAACTTATCTTCACCCGAAATTGGAACCCATTTTAAAACCAACTTGGGGCGTCGGTATTTATCAAGAGCAGATGATGAGAATCGCCCGCGACCTCGCCGGCTTTACTTTGGCCGAAGCTGACACGCTCCGCAAAGCCATCGGTAAAAAAATTAGAGAACTCCTCGACAAACAGAAAGAAAAACTGATTGCCGGAATGATTAAAAATGGTATCGCGCCCGGCACCGCCCAGGCAATCTGGGACCTGTTCCCACCGTTCGCCCGTTACGGCTTTAACCGGTCGCACGCCGCTTGCTACGCCATGATCGGCTACCAGACCGCCTATCTGAAAGCGCACTACCCGGTTGAGCTGATGGCCAGTGTATTGAATGCCGACTCCGGCGACACCGAGCGCGCCTCCTTCCTCATCTCGGAATGCCAGAAAATGGGAATCAGTGTTTTACCGCCGGATATTAATAAAAGCTCGCTTCGCTTCACTCCGGAAGATAATAATATCCGCTTCGGTCTTGCCGGAGTGAAAAATGTCGGCGAAAACATCATTCTCGCGATTATCGAGGAGCGGCAAAAAAGTGGCGCTTTCAAAAATCTCGCCGATCTTGTCAGTCGTGTTCAGCATAAAGACCTGAATAAAAAATCATTGGAAAGCATGGCTAAGTGCGGGGTACTGGACAGTCTGGGGCTTGAGCGCAATCTGATTATCCAAAATATGGAAGACATCGTGAAATTTCACCAAGCTTTAAAAAAATCTCACGACACGAATAGTCTGAGTCTTTTCGGGAAAATTCCGATTAACTACAATCTAAAACTCAAAGCGACGCCGCCCGCGACTTCCGCCGAAAAACTCTTATGGGAAAAAGAACTACTTGGCCTTTATGTCTCCGATCATCCGATGAACGCGCATAAGGAAAAATTGAAAAAAATGCGGGCGATCCCGATTAAAGATGCCCTGCTCGTCACTAATCCGGCTCTCCGTCTGGTAATCGGCGGGATGATCTCCACAATCAAAAAAATTGTAACTAAAAAAGGCCAGCCGATGCTGTTCGCGACGATTGAAGATACAAATGGCACGCTTGAAGTAATCGTCTTCTCTAATATGCTGGAAAAAACCGCCACCGTTTGGGAAGAGAATAAAGCCGTACTAATCGCTGGAAAAATGTCCGATCGTAATGGTGAAACCAAGCTGATTGTGGATAAGGCGGTGGCGCTATAAGGCTTCCGCCCTTTCAAGGCCTCGCCCAGCTACTTTCCTCGAGACCGTTACGCTCTCGCGTGATAACGAGAGCTGCACTTCGCTTTTAGTCTCTCGAAAATCAGCTGGCCTCGCCCTACCCGTCATCACAAAATGCGGCGGAACCTCATAGCTTGTGAAGAGGTGTAAGTAGGTAGCTCACCGGTGAGCTTTTTTATTAAAAAAGAAATTAAAACCCCCACAAAAAGTTTCCTTTCCTATATTTTTAAAAAAGAATTAAAAATGCCCTGTGTACGCTAGCGTACACAGGGCACCAAGTGTCCGAGGGTCTAGGACTTGTCCTGAGCCTGGCCGAAGGACCTACCTACCGGCAGGCAGGTCTGCTTCTAACGGGACGAGTTCCAGAATGCTAATAGTATATAGCAACCAGCGACTAGCCACTAGTAGTTAGTAAATTAAAATGCCCCTGCAAAAAGTTTCCTTTTTGCAGGGGCAGACCAGATTTCCAGTGGTCTAGACCCTGCCTACCGGCAGGCAGGCCTGCCTACCGGCAGGCAGGCTTGCGGAAAGCCAGAAACCGGTAGCTGCCGACCCAATCGCCGCCGCGCCAGCCCAGATCGAGCTCGCGCCCGTCGTTCCACCTGCCGAGACAGGCGACAATCCGACTGCCGTCCGGACTCCGCCAGTCAGAACCGAGCGCCACTATCGGGAACTCTCTCTGTGTCTCCGGGAATTTCTCACCGAAGGCGAGGAGCTCCCAGAGCGTAGCCGGTCTCAGGCCTCGCTTCTTCAGCTCGGCTAGGACCTCGTCGCTCGTCAT
>CAYSNI010000022.1:0-6399 GCA_964432465.1 uncultured Candidatus Saccharibacteria bacterium | reverse complement strand
CACGACCATCCGAACTTCGCCGCGAAGTTCTTCCCCGCGGACACGTCCGCCGATTCCCAGCTCAAGTTCTGGCAGAAGCTGTACAAGAAGCGCTGCGGCCTCAAAAAGGCCTTCTCCAAGCTCCAGATTCCGGAGAAGAGGGAGGGCTTTGATCGCCTGATTGTGGTAGTCAGGAAGGTGAAAATCTCCCAGATCATCTGCGCCCTCCAGAAGGAGATGAGGGTCTCGACCTTTACCGACATCGAGAATCTGGACAGCCGGGTCAGCGACGTCGTCTCCCGCCCCGAAGGCGCCACGCCAGATGGCGGGCAAGCCTACGCTATCTGGGTGCGGAATACTCAGGAAGCTCACGAAGAGACGGCCAACAAGTCGGCCGAAGACATCCATAAGGAGGGCCTCAACACTGAGACCCTCAAGGAGCGCCTGCTTCACGGGCTGGCCTACTTTATGGAAACGGGCAAGCATCTGGATGAGCAGAACTACACGCTTTGCGCCGGCTCGCGGTGTGCGGTTCCGGGCGGCTTTGTCAGCGTGCCGCACGTCCGCTGGCATCCGGGCCACGGCGGTCTGGTCGTGAGCTGGGGCGGTCTGTACTACCGGTACTCGTACATCCGCAGTCGTGTAGCAGTTTCGTAACCTTGTAGCTTTTTTCTTGTTCCCTCTGGCTTCGGCCCGAGGGAACTTTTTTATTCCGGTCATTCTATCTATAATGAATGAAATGAAGCTTACATTTTACGGGGCCGCCGGGCAGGTGACTGGATCGAATTTTTTATTGGAAATTAAAGGTAGTCCTTCGACGGGCTCAGGAGCTATTAAGGACTCGGGAAGTATTAAGATTTTGATTGATTGCGGGCTTTATCAAGGTGGTAGTTTCGTAGAGCAGCATAATTTTGATTCTTTTCCATACGATCCCAAAGAGATTTCAGCAGTCTTGGTAACGCATCCGCATGTTGACCATATCGGATTGCTCCCAAAGCTTTATAAGGACGGTTTCCGAGGGAAAGTTTACTCTACATTTCCTGCTAAGGAATTCGCCAATCTTTTATTGTTGGATTCTGAACACATCCTGATTCAGGAAGCGGAAAAATTTAAAAAATCATATTTATATGGGGTTCGTGAAATTGAAGAACTGATGGCGCATTGGCATGGTGTTGAATATCATCAGCAATTCTCGGTCGGTAACGCGAAAGTCACCTTTTACAACGCCGGGCATATTTTAGGGTCCGCCTTCGTGCTGGTTGAGGTTGAGGGTAAGCGAATCGTCTTTTCTGGCGATCTTGGAAATTCTCCGGCTCCGATCATCGGTAAGCGCGAAGAACTTCCGGAACAGATTGATTATTGCGTGATGGAGTCTACCTACGGAAACCGTATTCATGAGCCGATGGAAATGCGTCGGGAAATTCTGGAGGATGCTATTGAAGATATCGCAAAGAACAAAGGTACCTTGATGATTCCGGCTTTCGCGATGGAACGCACTCAAGAACTACTTTTTGAGATTAATGAACTGGTTGAGCACGGTCGGATTCCGCACGTGCCAATTTTTGTGGACAGCCCGCTCGCGATCAAGCTCACGGAAGTATACAAAAAATATCCACAATATTTTGATAAAGAAGCAAAAGCCTTAATCAAGAAAGGGGACGAAATTTTTCATTTCCCTGGCTTGAAAATGACCATGACCACGGAAGAATCTAGGGCGATTAATGATGTGCCAGCGCCAAAAGTAATTATCGCTGGAGCGGGTATGTCTAATGCCGGACGCATCTTGCATCACGAGCGGCGTTATCTCTCCGATCCGAGTAGCGTCTTATTAGTAGTCGGATACCAGGCCGCGGGATCCCTTGGCCGGCGATTAATTGATGGGGCAAAAAATGTGAGGATGTTCGGTGAAGAAATTGTCGTGCGATGCCGTATTTTAGTAGCGCAGGCGTTTTCGGCGCATGCGGACCAGGCGCAACTAATAGACTGGATACATCCGGCAAGGCAGACGATCAAGAAGTTATTTTTGGTACATGGTGAGCCGGAAAGCGCTCAAGTTCTTGCGCAGAAAATTAAGGATGAACTAGCGATTGATACAGTAGTGGCGAAGCAGAGCGAAGCGGTAAATTTGGAGTGAAAGCCTGTGATATAATAAGGAAATGGTTAATAAACTTAGCAAGCTTAATTCCCGAAAGCATTTGAAGTATAAGATCGCTATTTCCGGCGCCGCGGAGACCGGTCATTGCGCGATTGACGCTTTGGAGAAAGCTGAGCAGATCGGTAGATACATTGCCGAAGCCGGGATGGTACTTGTAACCGGAGCCACGAGCGGCATACCTTATTGGGCCTGCAAAGGCGCCAAGGAAGCGGGCGGTATATCCATTGGATTATCTCCGGCATCGTCCGAAGCGGCGCACGTGAAATCTTATCATCTGCCGACGGACTACCTAGATCTGATTATTTATACCGGTTTTGATTATTCGGGACGGAACTTGCTTCTGACTCGTTCTGCTGACGCGGTGATCACAATCTGTGGGCGTATGGGGACGCTTAACGAATTTACAATTGCCTTTGAGGATCAAAAACCGATGGGCGTACTCACGGGCACGGGTGGCATGGCCGATGAATTGAAGGATATTATGGATAAAGCCCATCGGGGACCGGGCAAGGTAGTCTTTGACTCTGATCCGAAGAGGCTTCTTGAAAAGGTGATAGCCCTTATAGAAAAAGAAAAAGGAACGATTTATAATAAGTAATATGCCCAAAGCAAAAAAAGTTATAAAAAAGAAGATCGCAAAAAAGTCCGCTAGTAAGCCGGTTAAAAAAGTAGTTGTAGTCAAAAAGCAAAAGCCCGTTCGTCGAGGACTTCGAGTGAGTCTCAGTCGAACTCCTCAGGGCAAGCCGATTGGTAAAGTTACTCATTTCTACGGCGAGATAAAAGTCGGGATTCTTAAGTTTAGTAAGCCAGTTAAAGTTGGTATGGAAATCGAGATAAAAGGAGCAACTACCGACTTTTCTCAAAAGATAAAATCCATGCAGTATGATCATAAGGAGATTTCTGCGGCGAAGAAGGGTCAGGAGGTCGGCATAAAGATGGAAGATAAAGTTCGGGAGGGAGACGAGGTTTTTGAAATAAAAAAATAATGGAACAATTTTTTAGCCCGCATAATTTAGAGATCTTCGGTCAAATCGGACTTGCGACCATGCTGGGGGCTCTTATCGGCGTAGAGCGAGAGCTCGCGCGTAAAACCGCGGGCATGAGAACTTTTGCGCTCGTGGCTATGGGCGCCGCGCTTTTTACTATTCTTTCTCAGAGTAATTTGGGATTTAGTCAGGGATTTGACCCTTCACGTATTGCTTCACAGATTGTCGTTGGTATCGGTTTTATCGGTGCCGGCTCAATTATTTTTACCAAGTCGCAGGTACGAGGATTAACTACCGCCGCCGGTCTTTGGGTGTCCGCGGCCATTGGTATGGCCGTCGGCTACCGCTTTTACACAATCGCCATCTTTTCTGCGGTGGTTACAATTTTTGTACTGGTCTTCCTCTGGATTATTGAGCATAAAATCATCAAACGGCTGGGTAGGCTAGCCGCGCATGATGACGAGGATGGCGAATAACCGCCGCGATTTTATTTTAAAAGTTGGAATCTTATCCGGTACGATTATCGGCGCCGGTATTTTTTCTTTGCCGTATATTTTCGCGTCGGTCGGGCTAATCCCTGGTCTCGTCTATTTATTAATCAGTTCGGTAGTTTTTATCGAGCTTTATCGGATGTACGCGGAAGTTATCGTAAGCACTCCCGGCGATCATCGATTAGTTGGTTACGCCAGACAATTTTTTGGCGCGCCCGGAGTTTGGTTCGCGGCCATCAGTTCGATTGTCCAGGTAGTCTTCGTGCTGACTATTTATCTTGTCCTCTCTCAGAGTTTTGCCAACCTGATTACTTCATCTGGCGCCGCCTTCCATAAGCTGGTGCTTTTTTGGGTGGCCGGATCCTCGGCAATATTTTTAGGATTTCGGAAGATTGCCTTTCTGGAAACTTTCATTACCGGCGGTATTTTGGCGATTATAGCGCTCATTTTCATGCTCGGTTTCTCCGGCAGTTTTGACGTGATTCGTATCGGAGGATCTGTAAACTGGCCGCTCCTCCTTCTGCCGCTTGGTCCGGTACTTTTCGCCCTTTCCGGCCGACAGGCGATTCCTGAAGTAGTAAAGCTGGGAGGCGATTACAAAAAGGCGATCACGTTTGGTACGGCACTTCCAGTGGTCGCGTATATCTTATTCATCATCGGCATCCTAGCGCTTTCCGGATCGGTAACGCCGGATGCGGTTACCGGACTTATCGGACGTGTATCACCAATCGTATTGATTGCGATTGGGGTGATGGGTGCCCTATCTCTTATCAGCTCATATATCACTGTCGGCTTCGATGTCCATAAAAGTTTAGAGATCGATCTCGGCTTGCCATTTTGGACTAGATTTTTCATCATTGTATTCGGGCCGATCACTCTTTATCTGGGGGGATTTTCTAATTTTCTGGATTTGGTTGCCTTCGTAGGAGGATTGCTACTTGCGGCGGAGGCCGTATTTATAATGATGCTCTGGCGAAAAGCTACGGGAAAAACTTGGCGGATAAGGCATTGGTGTATGTTGGCAGTATTTGTGGTGGCATTCGGCTATGAGATACTTAAATAATAAACTAGCAATTAATAGAAAAGATTAGACAATAAAAACAAAAAATGAGAAACCAAAACACGAGTGGGATGAAGCATCCCCGAAGAAAGAACGATGAACAGGAGTTTAAGGTGCACAAAGGGATTGTGGTTTGTAATGATTGCGGCGCGGCCTATTTCAAGAAGCGATGGCGGCATGGATTGGAGCAGATAAAGACCGGTGCAAATAAAGATCAGCCGGTTTCCTTCGCCACTTGTCCTGCCTGTCAGATGATTAAAAACCATCAGTACGAAGGAAGGATTATCGTAAGAAATCTTCCAGCGAAACATGAGAAAGATTTGGAAGATTTAGTGCGGGGATTTTCTAAACGAGCGACCGAGCGTGATCCGATGGATCGGTTGGTTGAAATTAAAAGGGATCCTTCGGCCGGCTCAGGACAAGTGGCTAATTGGGTGATCACTACGACCGAGAACGAAATGGCGAACAAAATGGCGCATCATATAAAAGAATCTTTGCGCGCGTCCAAGTCCCGAACGCATTTTGCTCCCGAGCCAAGCGATGTTGCCGAAATTACCATCGACTTTTCTTAAAATTCTTTTTTATGGCCTGCTGGCGGCGGTTCCGATTGGAATCCGCCATTATCAGTACGGCTTCTTTATCTACGCGACCGATATTTTATTAGTGTTATTTTTGATCTTTTTCTTTCTTGAATTAAGAGGAGTTTTTTGGCAAAAACCGAAATTTCTTATCAGTTTTTTAGCGTTTTCCGGTCTTTCGATTTTCTTCGCGCTATCCTATCAGATAGCGGTTTATAATTTTCTCCATCTGATTTTACTAGTCGGCGCGTCTCTGGCTGGGGCAAAACTTATGCGAACGGGAATAGTCAATATGAATAGCGTGGCGAAAGTTTTTGGCTTATCTGCCGTTGTGCAATCTTTTATCGGCTTTCTGCAGTTTTGGAAGCAGGGAAGTATTGGTTTGGAATTTTTTGGTGAGCCGGTAATCAGCCAGAGCCTAAACGGAGTGGCAAAAATTGTCGTTGAAGGAGCTAAGCTGATTAGAGTTTATGGAACTTTCCCACATCCCAATATCCTAGCCGGATTTTTAATAATTGGCCTTGTAAGCTTATTCTATCTTTGGCTGAACCGTCCTTCCGAGCGGAAGATCTGGTCTTCCTGGAGTAATCTTTTCAGCGATCTGGCTATCGGGCTTGGAATTTTTTCGGTAATCGGCGGTCTTTTCTTTTCCTTTTCGCGCTCTGCTTGGTTAGTTGCCGTGGTTGTTTCGTTCGCGTTAATTTTTTACGGACTCGTTTCTAAGGTTAATTTCCGGCAAAGCATCCGCCTGCTTATCCTCTTGTTGGCGATTTGTTTGACGCTGTTTACCGGATTTTCCGAATATATTTTTTCCAGAGCGAAATTAATTCCAAATGAGCCAGCTGTGACACTACGCACTACATATAACAAAATTAGCTTAGAAATTATTAGGAGACATCCTATGGGAGTAGGAATAGGCAACCAAATCGCTTTCACGCGTGAAAGCGATCTCTATGAGAGATTTGGCTTAACGGAAAACTGGCAGCAACAACCAATCCATAACCTTTATCTGCTAATGGCGGCGGAAATAGGCGTTGCGGGCGCACTAGCGTTCCTATTCTTCATATATAAGATATTTTCTAAAAATATAGCGACCCTGATGTTGCTGGCACTTTTACTCCTCGGCCTTACCGATCATTATCTTTGGACT
>CAYSNI010000021.1:0-12187 GCA_964432465.1 uncultured Candidatus Saccharibacteria bacterium | reverse complement strand
CCCAACGCCACTACGATTGCGACTAGCGAAAGAAAGAGCAGGTCTACCAGATCTACTTTGACACCCTGAGACTTGGCGAAGTCACGGGATAAGATCCCAAGCATCAGAACCCTGCGCATCAGTACGGTCAGGACAAAAACCACCGCCGTCAAAACCACGGTCAGAATAACATCGGATAGCGCTACCTTAGAAATATCACCGAATAAGGCCTCCAAAAGCTCCGGCTCCGGCGTCACCAAAAGACCGACTGCTAACGCGACGGCGAAGATAAGACCAACGATAGATTCCGTAGGAATTGAGGTAACGCGGCCAATCTGCCAGATAATCAGCACTCCCAGCGCGAGCGCGGTAAAAGCCCCGAGAAAAGGATTAATCTGCCAGACCAGAGCGACGCCGATACCCGGAAGCGCGACGTGTGACAAGGCATCACCGACAAGACCAAGCCTTTTTAGAACCATCAACGAACCCATGTAGGCCGAGGCGGCTCCTACCAACATGCCGACAACTAAGCTATATAATAATTGATTAGTCATGATGGTCATGGATATAGACGCTCACATTTTCTCCGTAAAGTTTTCCCAGATTAGTGGCTTCCAACGCCCCTTTGGGTGGACCGAAATAAACCATTTTTTTATTCAGACACAACACATTCTTCGCGTACCGAGAAATCATGTTCAGATCATGAGTAATCATTATTACTGTCAGATCATGCTCACGGTGTAATTTACCGAGTAAGGAATAAATAGTTTCCTCGCCACCGATATCCACGCCGGCAGTCGGCTCGTCAAACAAAAGAATGTCCGGGTGATTAATCAGCGCGTACGCGATCAGAACTTTTTGCAATTCTCCGCCGGATAATTGTCCAAGTCGAACACTCAAAAGATGGCCGCCTAGGTGATTCTGGTCATGATTCTGCAATAATCCAACCGACCCCAACGCTTCGTATATCTCCTCATCAACGGCATTTTTCAATCTCAAAAACTCTAACACGGTCAGTGGCAGATCTTTTTCTACGAAAAGTTTCTGTGGCACATAGCCAATCTTAATATGATCCAGCCAACGCACCTCCCCTTCTCGGTTTAATAGCCCTAAAATAGCCCGGAAAAGGACAGTTTTGCCGGCACCGCTAGGTCCGATCACGGCTACAAAATCCCCCTTTTTTATATCAAAAGTTACGCCTTCCAACGCGGCGTATCCACCAAAACGAACACTGACATTCTTAACGGAAAGTATTTGCGACATTGATTTAAAGATTTTCGAGTAGCCTCCTAGTCTCTTCTTTGTACTGATCCACGCCGGGATTATCAAAAGGATTGACGCCCATCAGCTTGCCGAGATACATCATCTCAATCATTTTCATCTGGAAAAGCGCGCCTAATGATTCTTCACTAATCTCCGGAAGCTCAATGCTGATAAAAGGCAGATTTTGTTTATTATACGTTGTTTTAACCGCCGACAAAACCGCGCTCAAAAGTTGGCTGAATTTTTTGCCGGAAATATGTGGCACAAGCTCGTCAATGTTTTCTTTAGATTTAATCACAAAATCTTTCCCATGATCCAACACCGATATGAAAGTAGTAAATTTATCCTTTGGGCCATCAAAATACAATTGCGCGACTGAATGAAGATCGGTGGTGCCGATCGAAACAGTAGGGGTAATCCCCTTGCCCATCTTGCCCAAGCTCTCGCCGGTTAACTGGCGATACCATCGCCCCACCCCCTCAAGATCCGGCTCAAAAATAAAAGTATCATGGATGGACTTTCCACGCTTCCAGCTATTCCAAATCGCCAATGCCGACTGCGCTGCCGGATTTTTCGCGACGTCATACGAAAGACAGGCTGGCGTGATCTCTCTGGCGCCTTTTAATAAGGCGTCAGTTTTCACTCCGGCGAGCGCCAACGGTACTAATCCAACCGAGGTAAACACGGAGTAACGCCCGCCCACGTCTTTCGGCATAGGAATAGCGGCGAAACCGTTCTCTCCGGCCCAGAGCCAAAGCTTAGAACCCTCTTCGGTGATCGCGATTACCTGGTCTTCTTTTTTCTTATGAGAAAGAAGCACCGCGGCATTCGCGGCCGTTTCCGTGGTAGTGCCAGATTTAGAAACAATCACGAAAGTCGCCGGGTGTTCAATTTCACGCGTGATTCTATCCAAGTGACGGGCATCCAGCGTCTCCGCGAAATAAATCTTTTTTCTGGGACGAAGAGCTTGATAGATCGCCAGAGTTCCTAAATTAGAGCCACCGATACCGACTACCACCAGACTGCCCTCATTCTTCCGTTTAGGCAGAATCAAAGGACGATCGGCTATCTGGATAAAAGAAGCCGGATTTTCACGTTGGTTCTTAATGTAATCTATAAGTTCCTGAGGAGCGGGAATCGGGTTACTAAAATCAAAGCGCAAACTGCTCATTATCTATTATTTTACCATATATTATTTAATCGGCCTCTGGTATAATTATTCCTATGAATAAAAACCAAAAGAAAAAGTTCAACAAGGACATCCGAGAAGAATTACTGGTGCCGGCTAAGGAATTGCCACAATCGTCCCATCCGAATGATTGGCGGCATTCTTTTCATTGGCGGGTGTTCCGCATCATGGCGGAATTCGTGGATGGTTTTCAGTTTTTAGCCGATATCAAGAAAAGCGTCACCTTTTTCGGCTCGGCACGTTTTCCAGAGGCAAATAAGTGGTACAAGGCCGCTCAAAGTCTCGGGTCCTTACTCGCAAAACACGGCTACAGCGTTATCACCGGCGGTGGCCCAGGAATCATGGAGGGCGGGAATCGTGGCGCGGCGGAAACCGGCGGGGAGTCTATCGGCATCAACATTCAATTGCCGTTTGAACAGCGCATAAATCCTTACGTAAAAAAGGGACGCGGCTTCTATTATTTTTTCACCCGAAAAGTAATGCTCTCCTTCGCCTCGCAAGCCTACGTCTACTTTCCAGGCGGTTACGGAACACTAGACGAGTTATTTGAGATTCTTACATTGGTACAAACAAAAAAGATCCATGACAAAATACCGGTTATACTTTACGGGAAGGAATTCTGGGGGGATTTAGATAGCTGGATGAGAGAGAAACTTCTCGGCGAGCATAAAACTATCGATGCGGAAGATCTAAGGCTGTATTCCATTGTCGATTCGCCCGAAGAAGCAATGGAGATCATTAAAAAATCTAAACCCCGCGAGGAGTTTTAGATTTGTGGTGAGTAGGTGTACTAGATGAAAAACTCCCGACATTGTCGGGAGTTTTGGTTACGAGACTGCACTGATGAGCTTAGCAACAAGATTTTTCGGAAATCCTTGGACGCTATCCATTGTTCCTTCGAGCTTGGCGATATAGGGACGAATGGCCAAGCTCTCGCAGGTAAACCCACCGGAGCAGTGCATCACGTCGCCTTCCTCAAGAAGCTTTTCGATGACTTCATCCGGAAGCCGATCGAACTGAATAGTCGCGGTATCGACGTCAGCCGCTAGATACTGCGTAACCGAATTGTAAACAGCAATCGCGCTGTAAGTGGTGGCCGGATATTTGTGAGCGTTCGCAAGAATCTCGTTGGCTTCCGCGAAACTAGTCGGCTTTTCACGAATACGGCCATTGGCCCAAACCACCTGATCGCCGGTAACTAACAGAAACTCCTCACCGGCAAGTCTGGCGTGCAGGGCCCTGTTCTTAGCTATGGCAAGTAGTTGAGTCAGCATTTCCGGACGACTGTCACGGATAGATTTTTCATCAATCCTTGCCGGCATCACTTCAAATTCGTAGCCCATCTCGGCAAAAAGCTGCTTACGCCACTTGGACTCCGATCCCAGAATCATCCGCATAAGCGCTCCCCTTTTCGAGTATTAAGGTACCGCAGAAAAATAACATAAAAGGCCCCCGATGTACAACGGGGGCCTTAATTTTACTTTTTTTCTTCTCTCGTCGCCGAGCCATAACCGGCGGACCGGCTATACCGCTCAGCGGCTTCCTTTCCACCAATGGCCTGATCCAGTTCCTGCCACTCCTTGGCGCCACTCATCCCCTGAGCGTCACCGACCGGATGATCGCGCTGGCGATCATGAAGCGCCCAGAGTGATTCCGCGCCGGCATCGGCCATGTGATCAAACGTGTTCCAGGTGGACTCCATGTCCGCCCGAGACTGGAGCGTCGTGTGCCAAATGAGACGAAAACCTCTGCCGTTATCATAGAGATCGTCATAAGTCGGGGGTTCTTTACTAAACTTCTTCCGATACCCCTCCGTCCAATCCTTATTCGGCGAGTAGTTGATGCCGAGAAGCATCTTTGGATCATGCCGACGCATCTCGGTTACCCAACGCTCAATTACGAGCGGATCTTGCATCGCATCCGCCCAGAGGACGGCCGGCCGAAGCCCTTTGTACTCAACGTCCATGTAACGCTTACCGCGCTCAATGGCATTTTCAAGACCGCCGTTCGCCGCCGTCAGCGCGTCGGTGCGCACCATCAAGCGCATCGAGGTACCAAGTGCCACCGAAGCCATTAACCAACACCGGATCTTCGTTTCCATATCTTCGATCTCGACACACGCTTTGCCGCCCAGATTACCACAACGCCGCGTCGCCTGATCTTCAAGATGCGCGAGTCCGACGCCCATTTCGTGATACGCGCGAACCGTCTCCGCGATCGTTACCGGTTCAAGAGAGAACCCAGTTTCCGCATCCACAATCGTCGGTAGCGGATACGCCTCAGCGACCGCGTGACGCGCGATCATCGCCATCATCGTCCGGTCATGAAAAGCCATGTCCGGCCGGCGCCATAGCATCGCGCTGATAGACCAGCCACCAATGTAAACAGCGTTGAATGAGCAATTTTTTCCAGCTACCAGGTGATTCCAATGAATTTTTTTAGCGATATAGGCGCCCATCGCGTCATAAACACCCGGGGCGACAATGCGACCTTCTTCGTTGAGTAGGTCCATAAATGCATCCCCGGGACGTGGGTACTGCTGAAAAATAGTCTTCAAGATCTCCATCCGGCCTCCCTTTCAATGAACACCCGCAGAATAACAAAAAAACCGCTCATTGTAAATGAGCGGTTTGCTATTTTTACGGAGTCCATTCCGACTCTTTACACAGTAGCTCTGCGTAACCCGGAATCGTCAGGAACTCCTCGAATTCCTCGCCGGTAATCATGCTCATAAAGAGCTCCACGGCATCTTCATAAGAGTCATCCAAATCCGGATCAGTAAATGCCTTAGACTGAATCTCACTCAAGAGCTCATTGATTAACTCAAGAGTTACCTTTCGGCCATCAATCATCATCGCGCCGTGCTTTAGCCACTGCCAAAGCTGAGCCCGAGAAATCTCGGCGGTCGCGGCATCCTCCATCAGATTATTGATAGCCACTGCTCCAGTTCCCCTGAGCCAGTGCCAGAGATAGCGGATACCGACATCCAGATTCTTTCGAACACCTTCTTCGGTAATCACTCCTTCAATTGGCCTTAAAAGATCTTCCGCAGAAGGATACTCGTCCGAACGCACGGTATCAATCTGATTGTTCCCCTTCATGACGAGATCAAAAATTTCTTTTGCCATTGGCACGAAAGCGGGATGCGCTACCCAAGTGCCGTCATGACCGGCCTTCACTTCCCGAGCCTTGTCGGCCTTAAATTTCAGCTCCGCTTCACGATTGGCTTTGACGCTCTCGTCATCCGTTCCTTTGATCGGAAGCTGAGCCGCCATTCCGCCCATGGCATGAGCGCCATGCTTATGACAGGTATGAATCAATAACTTTACGTAAGAAGCGAGAAAGCCCTTATCCATCGTCAACTGACCGCGATCGGGCAGAACGAAACGATCATAGTGCCGCAGACGCTTGATGTAGCTGAAGATGTAATCCCATCGACCGCAGTTCAAGCCGGCAGAATGAGCCCGAAGCTCGTAAAGAATCTCTGCCATCTGAAAAGCCGCCGGCAGAGTTTCAATCAGAGCGGTCGCCTTAATCTCACCTGGCAGAAGTCCGAGCCGATCCGAAGCATACACGAAAACCTCATTCCAAAGTCTCGCCTCCAGATAGCTCTCCATCTTCGGAAGATAGAAATAAGGAGCGTTGCCATGTTTACGCAGTTCCAACGCGTTATGGAAAAGATACAACCCAAAATCGAACAGGCTAGCCGAAACCGACTCACCACTCAGTGTCAGATGCGCCTCTTCAAGATGCCACCCTCGAGGGCGGAAGAAAAGAATGGCCGTCCGCGCGTTCAGCGCGTACGTCTTGTTTTTCTCTTTATCCGAGTAGGTCAGCTTCTTCCTGATCGCCTCATAAAGATTGATCTGTCCACTGACAATATTTTTCCAAGTCGGCGATTCCGAATCTTCAGCATCGGCCATAAAAACATTGGCGCCAGAGTTGTGCGCCTTGATTACCAATTTAGGACTACTTGCCGGTCCTGTGATCTCCACGCGACGATCCAACAGCTGCTGAGGAATCGGCCAGATCTTCCAGTTACTCCGACGAATCTCTTTCGTCTCCGGAAGAAAGTCCGGCAAAATACCGGCCTTTATGTTCTGCTGGACGATTTTTCTCGCATCAATCAGTTCCAACCGCTTCTTATTAAACCGGCCATGAAGATCAGTGACAAACTCCAAAGCTTCTGTAGTGAGGATGCTCTCTGCACCATCCAGGCCGAACTCCTTGAGTTGCTGCATCCCTTTAAGATGAACTTGCCGCATACAATCCCCTTAAACGAACTGGCCTAATTATACCGATTTTTACCAAAAAGACAAATAAAAATGCCCCCCGACTTAAATCGGAAGGCATTAGCTTACATCGTCAGATCACAGACACCGCTGACGCACGCAAGTTCACGAGCGCCCTTGGTTTCGTCTTCCTTCTCGTAAATCAAGATTCGCGAGAAATCAATTTCCGGCATTTCGGCAACCAACTTCTCGTATTGCTCCTTATCGATCTCCTCATATGGAGGGAGCTCGTAAACATTATCCCCTTCTTCGCGCGCGATGAAAGTAAGGCCGCCGACTGAATCCCAATGCTTATAAACCCAAGCCACGACCTCAATCCACTCGTGCTTACCAACCGAAATTGTCGCAGACGGATTATGCTCAGTATAATTTTCCTTGAGCATCTTCCAATATTCAAGCTGTTCGATTGCGGACATATCATTTCGGAACTTAGAATCAGCCGGTCCCTTCACCGGAAAGGACAAAACAAAATTCGTCGCGTTCTCCTCCGTCGAGTTAACTTCCGGAACATGCGGGACCTTCTGATCCTTCAACATCTTGAACATCGAATCCGTCGCTCCGATGCGGATGCGTCGGATATAGTACCGCGCGTGCCGCGTATGAAGGCCGGAAGCGGAATCCACGAGCTGGGACACCGTACCCGACGGCTTCACACAAGTAATCGCCGTTGACTCATTGATGCCGAATTTATCGGCGTAAGTTTTATTCACCCGAATCGCCCGGTCCCTTAGCTTGCGAAGAGTTTCCGCATTACGAACGGCGGGACAATCCCATTGGCCGGTAATTGAAACCCCGAGCAAACGCTCCTCTTCGCAATTCTTCCGCCACTCTTTCGAGAGGTATGGAAAATTAGTCAGTGTCGCCTGATAAGTACCGATAATCGTCGCGATTCGAATCTTTCTAAGCAAGGTCTCTTCGGAGTCTTCGGCTCGCGCGACGACTTCAGTTAAGTTGCAGAACTGCTTTGATTTGAGAACTATCTCCCCGCACGGATTGGTGCCGCAAAACATGACGTCCCGAGAAAGGATCTCTCGGCGCCGTTCGGGCGCTTGCGTGAGAAGACTAGCTCGATTGAAAATCCCGCGTTCGCCGGATCCGCTCTTCGCTAGGGAAATCCACTCATCCAAGAGTTCGATTGTCGAGGGCTTTTCCATGTACGCAACCGAGATGTTGGCCATATGCCGTTGACCGTCGTTCTCCTGAAAATTGCCGGATTTGGCAAACCGCATCGACAGATCATCAAGATCGGAAAGCGAAATAAGGGCACTGCGCCGAACTCCACCCATCTCCACGATCTCGCCAATCTTGCAAATAATGTCATGAACATCAATCGTCGAGAGACGACGACCCTGCCGCTTGAGGATCTTTTTTCGCGCAAATTTCATCAGTTCCACCAGAGGCTTCGGACCGGAGCTTCTTCCGCCCATGATGCGCAGTCGAGCTCCGGCGGGACGTAATTTTGAGTAATCAAAATCAATATCCTCGCCCGCGTACCAAGTCTCAAGCCCCTTCAGGAGCGCGTCGCCCCAGCCTTCCTTACTGTCATGAACAACATGGGTCTTTCTCTTGTGCCCGGTCTGGCGTTTAATCATCGGCAACATCCCGACATTCTGCTCCTCAATCGAGAAGCCGACACCCGTACCGCACATCGAGAGATACATAATCTCCGCGAAATCTTGTAATTCTTTAGGCGCGATGAACGCGCAATTGTAGGCGCAAACGTTAGTCGACGCGGCCGCCTTACCGGCACTCCACATCAAACGCATCGAAGGCATCACGCTCAACTTCAGAATCGCGTCATGAACCTCTTCATATTCCTTTTCCGAAAGTTTTTTACCGAGATTATCCTTCATGAAATGCATGTAGCGTTCAACGGCTTCAATCCACGTCTCCCGACGGCCTTCCGCTTCGATCCAGCGAGAATAACTCCGATAGAAAACGAATTCAGACATCGGACCCCGAAAGTACTGCCGACTTTCCTCGACAAGCTTTTTTACTCTTTCAGGAACCACCCTCTGCTGTTCACGAATTTCCTCCCGCTTCAATCGATAGCGGATATAGGCAGTAGCGGTTTTCGGAAAATCACTCAGCAGCAACGCGGCTTGGACTACGTCCTGAATTTCTTCAATACCCGGCGGTCCGGAGGCCTTGTGCTTTTTGATCAAATTTTCGACTGCGGCCTCTGCCACAATCTTCGCCTTATCTTCATCACCTTCGCTGACGACCTGCATCGCCTTCCAAATGGCCTGAACGATTTTTTCCGCATCAAAATCTACTAGAGAGCCGTCGCGCTTCTTCACTTTAGTGAAAGCAACATTTTTCGCCACGATTCCTCCTCTTTCTAATTTCTTACTGTCAAAGGACTGGATTATCCTACTGGATTCCTAGGCTTTCAGCAAATGTAATCTCCTGATGCCGCGAGAGGGAATCACCCGCCTGATTCGCTAATTTCTTTTAGGGAATTTGGGCGGAGCTTCCGCGGGCTTATGTAATTTCGTCTATTTCTTTTGGCGTGGCGGGGTTAAAGCTTTGCACTCGTTCCCAGTCAATCGGAACAACACTCTCAACTTCTCCGGTTACCTCATTCAATTCAATGATAGTATCTTTAATTCTCCATCGCTTGTCAATCTTGAGTGTTGTCCTAAATAGCTCAGCCATTTCTTTATTCTTTTGCGCAACTTGTTGCAGAATACTTTTGATTTTTTCTTCCGTAAATTTCCCTGTGTCTCTTAAATATTTATCAAAATTTCTTCCTGATATACCCTCAATTTTTTTCATCAGAAGATAACTGCCGTCAGTATCTTCTTTGCCGGACAGGAAACCGACGGGTTCGGCGGTTGGCAAACCAGCTTTTTTAGCAGAAATGAGAATGGAAAATTCTTTGCGTGCTTCCTTCGCTTTGCGAAGTTCGATTTTCTTTGCCACAATTTCCGTCCCATCGGTCATTTTGAACAACACAACTTCTTCATCGGGGTATTCTCCTTCGCCTTTACTACCTTTCAACATTTCACCATGCTGTGTCAAAAATTCTTTCGGATTTTGCATAAAGTCCGAAGGAAGCAATTTTGCATATTCTTGTCGTATGCGAATGGTGTAATGTTCAGAATCAAGGTTCACATTTCCCGATGGTTCATGGTGTAATTGTTCTTGAAGCCAATAATGACGCGCCACCGCTTGCTTTACCATCATGAAATAAAATTGTTCTTCGGGGTTGGTTGGTTTTGCAATGTGGCGAATTTTTCCAGTTTTCTTATCGATAATTAGTCCTTCCGCTGTATTTTCTGTTTTTGCATTATGTTCTATGTACTCAATAATTTCTGATCGAGCGTTTTCGGAAATACCTTTGACACGACGATGAACAGAGGGAGCAGAAAGGAGTCGGATTCTCCTCTCAATGTCTTCCTGCGAAAAATCCATCACTTTCATTATTTGTTCGGGAATAGTGCCCGTGTATCCGGTATCATAAAAAAGCGGGTCTGCGTCAGGACTGATTCCTTCCTGTTCCAAAAATTGTCGCTTGGTTTCTTGATTTATATTATCGCGGAAGTAACGAGGATAAACGGTATATTGCGGATGAATTTCTACCACCTCGCCCATCTCTTTTAATTTTTTCCTTCCTTCAAGTCCGAGCTTTCTGCGACGAGCCACATCTTGTGCGTGTCTGCCGATATATGCGTAGATGCCATCACGACCTAAATACACTTCAAGAGGACTGCGTCCTGTTTCTCGCAAGGTATCAAATTCTTCATAAAGTTTGTCGTAAAGTGGAACATCAACCTCATGGATTTTAATATATCGCCTGAATCCTTCGGCTAAAATTCGATCAAGGTCATTGCTCAAATTTCCAATTTCTGAAAGTCGCGTAACATCTCCCTCAACACTTTGCACAAAATATCTAGCAACGAATGAGCGGATATTATTGAGCAACGAAGTCATTTTGACCGAGCTAGATTCGGGATTGAGCAATGCTTGCTTATCCTCGTCTTTGATAGCGGTATTGGAGCGAATTTGTTCAAGAAAATTTTGATAAGCAGTATTTACTTTCTCGTTTGCTTCCGCAAGTAAAGGGGAAAATTCCTTGCCATTGATTCCGAGTTCCTTTAACCCTTGAACATTTGTTTTACCCGACATCAGTTCTGAAATTGCTGACGCAATTCTGATTTGTCGTCCGCCAAAGCGCCACGGATGATTTTCAAATGGGTCGGTTTCACTAAATCCTTCGTTCCCATGACTGTATCCATAACTGTCTTGCCCGTCATCATCTTGATCAAACTGTTTTTGGTGTTCTTCAACTATAACTTTTGCTTTTGCGAAAATATCAACAACCCAAGTTTCGTTTTTCCAAGTTGTTTGGTCGTTTTCGACTGCATAGATAAATTTTTGAGCTACCGAATATTGCTGAATTGCTTTTGCAACATTTTCCGCTACCCACGGCTGTTGATAGTATTTATCAAGATTTTCAACAAAGTAATCAGCTAAATCTTGATCTGTCGCCAATTTAGCGAAAATCATTTCTTTGGCTTTGCCAAATGTTATCGGAAAAAGTTCGCCCGCCTCTGCTCCGCCAAGAGACGGAATAAATTTGATGAGGTCATTTTGAGTAAGAGTGTTTGCTTTTGCTTGATCTAATGCCGATACTGCTTCCGCAGAACCACCAATAGATTCCTGAATTTTAGCGATTGCTCCAAAATTTTTGTTTTCATATAGCTCGCTAAGTGCGGATTGTAAAAGTTTGGGGGCGTAGGCACGGAGTTTCTCGTTTGGCTTAACTATTTCTTTTGCACTACCCAATTCCTCATCAACATTTTCTTGAATATCAGCCAATTCATCAATGGAAAGTCCTTTGATATTGCCGACGTTATATTCTTTTTTGCTTGTCGTTTTGATTTCAGAAGATAACGCCTCATTGAAAAACTTCGCAATATTTTCTATATTCTGTGGATTTTGTTTCCAAACTTGTACACAATATTCTAGCCCCTTTTTCTGTGCTTCAAAGGTGGTGAATATGGCGAGTCCGTCTTTTTGAAAATCACAATTTTGCAATAATGCTAAATTGTCCGCTACAAATTGTGGTGGAATATCTTTTGTCGCAAATTTTTTAGATAAGTCCAAAAATTGATTCCTTTCTCCTATACTCATTCCATTTAGTTTTTTCACAAACACTTCCGGATTTGCTCCATGAGTGAACGCCGACTCCATGACCGAAAGTGCATCGTCAAGTTTTTTGCTGTCGGCGATGACTTCTTGCCACGCAGAAAACTTTTTGTCGGACAGATATTCATATCCTTGTTTTTCACTGTTGTATTTTCTTTCGGCAAACTGATTTCCAAAAACTTCCGTCAATTGACTCTGTGCGCTGAAACCATGCTCTGAAAGCCGTTTGACAAATTGCCCGACACGCTCAATATCTTCGCTCGAGCGAATGAGACCGCGCAAACTTGAAAGTGTTTGAGCGATACTTCCT
>CAYSNI010000020.1:0-7091 GCA_964432465.1 uncultured Candidatus Saccharibacteria bacterium | reverse complement strand
AAAGTACTAGACAAATATAGCATGTTTAAGCGTATTTGTCAATACCCGGTACCACAAAAATATGTGGCATTGGGCTTAATCACTTGACAAAATGAACATAAATAAGGTATACTTGCGGTAGTTGTTTTCAGATTTATTTCTCTATTCCTCCGCGAGAACCGGAGGAGAAAGGACGGATTATGGTCGCGAGAAACGACCAGGCAGAGCTGCGTTGCTTGAAGCTCCTCAATAAAGTGGGGGAGTTGGTAATGGAGGGCAAACGCGATCCCGAAGTGGTTGCGGATGTGCTTCAGGCCATCAAGGACGGAAAGAAGTCCGAGGCCAACGACAACCAGCTGGCCGAGTGGCAGACGTTCCTTCACGAGGAGCTCGGTATCAAGTTGGACCTGTCCGGCATCTCCATTCCGGAGAAACGGGAGGGTTTCAACTGGCCGATTATCGTTCCGGAAGGGATGACCGCCGAGAAGATCGTCGCGAAGATGCGCAAGCAGATGAAGGTCTGGGTCTGGGACGAGAAGGATCTCAAGAAGATCACTTCCGTTCGTGAGCCCGACAAGACCTACGCGGTGTGGGTCAGGGATCGCGTGGAGGCCGACGAGGAGTTGGCCAACAAGTCCGCCGACGATCTCAAGCGGGAAGGCGTCAACTGTGTCACCCTCCCCGAGCGCCTGATGCTGGAGTTCTTCTATTACTGGAAGAACGAACAGCATTTGGATTACCACAACTGGACGCTCTGCGCCGGCTCGCGGAGCTCGGACGGCGGCGTCCCGCGCGTGTTCTGGGATCCGGACTGCGGCGAGGTGGACGTGAGCTGGCGCTATTCGGGCGGCCGGAGCTCCTGCCTGCGTAGTCGTGTAGCAGTTTCATAACACTTGTTCCTTTTGTCTTGTACCCTTCAGTGCCTATTGCTTAAGCAACAGGCACTTTTATTTCCCGAAGTTTGCTATGATTATTTTCGGGCTAATGCAATCGGTCCATTTTTGGATAACGATTTGCCGAAGATACAAGAGATTGCTTGCTCAAATTTGAGAAATAAAACTAAAAAAAGGATAGCAAGAAAGATTAATAAGAAAAACATCCAGTCCTACCTCGGAGTATTGAGCCATTGCGACTGCTATACCCTGAAAAATGGCTTAAAAGCTTGCTTTCCCTAATCCTCTGGGCTACCCTAAGATTAGATTTCCAAAAAAAGCATGCAGGAATTAAAAACAAGCTTGGATGAGCAATTGCTGAAAATTCGGCGCGAGGCTGAAGAAAAAGAAGCTCAAGGGAAAGCTCAAGCCACCGGGTTAAGTTATTTGAATTTGACCACGGCACCGGTTCAGGTGGATGCTTTAAAGACCGTCAAAGAAGAAGAGGCGCGCCGTTTATTGGTAGCGCCTTTTCAGTTAAAAGAGAAAGAAGTCGCTTTGGCGGTAGTAAATCCTGAGACCCCCGGCGTCCAGGGTCTGATCAAAAGATTGGAAGGTCAGGGTCTTAAGGCCAAACTATTTCTCACTTCCATCGGTTCGTTGAATCATGTCTGGAGTTTTTACCAATATGTAGCGGCGGCTACTGAAGGAATCACCGGCAAAGTTTCAATTGAAAAGAATCGCATAGAGGAGCTGTTTCAAAAATTAACGAGTCTTGATAAGGTTAAGACCGAGATTATTAATTTCGATTTTAAAAAATTCTCTACCGGACAGATCCTCGAAATAATACTGGCTGGCGCTTTGAATAATCGGGCTTCCGACATTCATTTTGAAATTGAGGAAAAAGGAGTGCGTTTGCGGTACCGTATCGACGGATTACTCCACGACGTCATCCTCAATCTCTCTTTGGATATTTACAAATTTATTGTTTCTAGAATTAAATTACTTTCCAATTTGAAACTGAACGTGCAAGACGTGCCACAGGATGGCCGTTTCACAATCGCGCTGAACGGAAAGGATATCGAGCTCCGTATTTCCACGATCCCTTCGGAATACGGTGAAACGATCGTCATGCGCGTGCTTGATCCGTCAGCAATTCGGATTACTTTGCCGCAGATCGGTCTTCGGAAAGATGATCTTGTCATTATTAACGAAGAGTTGAACGAGCCAAACGGCATGGCAATCAACACCGGACCGACTGGTTCCGGTAAGACCACGACACTTTACGCCTTCCTATTAAGTAAACTTTCTCCGGAAGCAAAAATTATTACTATTGAAGATCCTATCGAGTATCATTTACCGGGAATAGAGCAGACGCAGGTGGACGCGGAAGCCGGCTACGATTTTGCTGGCGGGCTTCGTTCAATCATGCGTCAGGACCCGGACGTGATTCTCGTGGGTGAGGTGCGCGATAAAGAAACGGCGGATATTTCTCTGCAAGCGGCCTTAACCGGTCATTTGGTATTTTCCACCGTCCACGCCAATTCCGCCGCCGGCGCCATTCCTCGTTTTTTGGATCTTGGCGTGAAGCCGGTGAGTATCGGTCCCGCGATGAATTTAATCATCGCTCAGCGTCTAGTGCGTCGTCTATGTGATGACTGTAAAGTTCCGACTAAGCTTCCCGCAGAATACGAAACTAAAGTGAAAAAATTTTTCGGCGGTTTGCCTAAGCGGGTGGATCGTAAGGATTACGGCGCAATCACGATGTATCAATCCAAAGGATGCGTGAAGTGCACGGGGATTGGCTATAAAGGTCGGGTCGCGATATTTGAATTATTGAAAGTAGACAGTGAAATGGAGGGATTGATTAACGATAAAGTAAGCGAGTCGGCGATTACTAAACAGGCCGAAAAGCAGGGGATGGTGACGATGCAGCAGGACGGAATCTTGAAAGTTCTGACCGGCATCACCACTTTTGATGAAGTGGAAGGAGTGACCGGTCCTTTAAAATGGTAGCTCGCCACGTGATTCTTCCTAGAATTTTACGTGGTTCAGTGCATTGATCAGTGGGCAAATCCCGAATAAATTCGAGAAGTGTTGAAAGACTTTTCCAAATAAATTTGAAAAAGGTTAGAATTTTTCCGAGGAGTAGTCCAGCCGAAGCCAGACTATCCGAAGTATCTAAGAAGAATTCCCGCCCACTGATCAATGTACTCAACCCATCGGCAGGCTCAAGGTAAAATAAGACAGTGAGCTAAGCCGAACTGTTAACTGAAGCAGTCTAGCATAAATAATATTTTTTGTCAATCCCGTTAGAGACACCCAAATTATGAGTGCCAATTCAATCAAAAACAGTCTAGAATTAATTAGATGCCGTTATCGGACGGCCGAGCGACGACCGCCCATGGCGGCCTGTCTCTAACGGGATCAATCCCCATGGAGCCAAAGCAAAATCTACCTATAGAAGATCAGACTGTCGACTCGATTCTCCGCCCTTCAAGCTGGGTTGATTATGTTGGTCAAGAGAAGATAAAGACGAACCTGAAAATTATCCTCGAAGCGGCCAAGCTTCGTCAAGAGGCGTGCGACCACCTACTTTTTTACGGTCAGGCGGGCCTTGGTAAGACTACGCTTGCCCATCTGGTGGCAAAAGAGCTCGGCTCCAACATCAAGATTACTTCCGGACCGGCATTGGAGAAGATGGGGGACCTTGCGGCAGTCCTGACGAATCTAGAAAAAGGTGACGTACTTTTTATTGATGAAGCGCATCGCATTAATAAATCCATTGAAGAAGTGCTCTACCCGGCAATGGAAGCAAGGAAGCTTCATCTGATAGTAGGAAAGGGTCCGGCCGCGCGAATGCTCTCACTCGACCTGCCGCCGTTCACGTTGGTGGCCGCGACCACCCGAGCCAACCTGCTTTCCGGGCCACTTCGTTCCCGCTTCGGGGCTTCCTTCAAGTTAGACTATTACGAGAATCCGGATATAGAGGAGATCGTGAAACGTTCCGCAAAACTTTTGAAATTAAAGATATCTCCGGAAGCGATTGCCGTAGTCGCGGGGGCGTCGCGATTTACTCCGCGCGTGGCGAATCGTATTTTGAAGCGTGTCCGAGATTATTCGGAGGTAAGCGGTGCTGTGATGATTAATGAAGCAGTCGCGATTAAGACTTTAGAGATGTTGGAGATTGATAAGCTCGGCTTGGAGCCACACGACCGGCGTTTACTCGAAACAATTATTAAAAAGTTCAAAGGTGGTCCAGTCGGGGCGGCTACGTTAGCCGCCGCCCTCAATGATGACCGAGGTAATATCGAAGACATCTACGAACCGTATCTTATGAGCATCGGACTGCTTCAGCGTACGCCGTCTGGCCGCGTGGCTACCGAAGCCGCCTATGAACATCTGGGAATCGCCGCACCGAGAGCGAAGCTGGTTTAGTTTTTCTTAACCACGCGTCATTTTATTCTCCGAGCTAGGTAGTCCTTCGACTACGCTCAGGAACTACATTTGAGCAAAAAATTTATTCTCCGAGCTTGTCGAGGAGCTACCATGTTGTATTATATGAACCATGAATTGGAAATGGTATGTATACATACTTGAGTGTTTGGATAAAAGCTATTACACCGGTCTTACCTGGCAGCCGAATACTCGCTGGACTCAGCACGCATCAGGAGTCGGGTCAAAATATACCGCTAAACACGGCACGAAACAAATCGTGTACCTAGAGGAATATGAAAATTTGGAAGAAGCACGACGCAGGGAGCTTCAGATCAAAAACTGGAATCGTGCCAAGAAAGAAAAACTTATACATGGTGAATGGGGCAAATGGTAATCCCTCGATAAACTCGGGAACTAAATAAAAACACCCTTCTTTCGAAGGGTGTTTAGTTTACTGATTTTCGGGATGGATCGCGGACACGAGGGTGCCGGCGATGCTCTTGCGACAGTCAATCAGCTTGGCTTCACGTTTGCAAAAATCGCATCTTCCGATCGGGCGATAGTGCGGATGCAGGTATTCGCACTTCTCACCGACTCGCTAGCGGTGACACTTCGGGCATACCAACACGGACGTTGCCATTCGGACCCCTCCTTTTAAAGCCGTGACAGTAATCAAAGTGCTCGACTATAATAACAGACTATCTTTTTCCCGTCAAGCTTGCTAAATTATGGCTATGAAATTAATGTCCAAAAACTCCTCAGCGACTAAGCGCTTTGCTATTCGAATTGCAAAGGATATTTTAAAATCCGGTCCGCATAAAAAACACGCCAGAGTTGTGGCTTTGGTGGGGGACCTCGGGGCCGGTAAAACTACTTTCACCCAGGGATTCGCGAAAGGGCTCGGAGTTAAAAATCGGATAACCAGTCCGACTTTTCTTATTTTTCGCACCTACGAATTAGTCCCCGAGCTTGTCCGCCTTAGGCGGGCGAGTCGAGGGGCCACGCTTCAATCTTTCCACACATTCTTCCATATGGATGCGTACCGGATAGATAGTCCGAAAGAATTAGCTCCGCTTGGATTTAAAGAAGCGCTTAAAAATCCTGGCCATATTTTCCTGATTGAATGGGCTGACAAAATAAAGAAGATTTTACCCAAGGACACAATTTGGGTACACTTCAGCCATGGACGCAAAGAAACCGAACGTACTCTTACTTATCGACGCTAACGCGTTGATTCACCGTTTTTTTCATGCTCTCCCTCCTTTCACCGCTCCCGACGGTAGTCCGACCAACGCCCTCTACGGCATTGCGGGAATTCTTCTTAAGATAATCAAAGAGCGGAATCCGGCGTATATTGCCGCCGCTTTTGACCGGCCGGAGCCGACTTTTCGCGAAGAGCAATTTCAAGATTATAAAGCGCATCGTCCGCCGACCGCGCCGGAGTTAGTCTCCCAGATAATCACTTCAAGAGATGTATTTGGTTGGTTTGGAATTAAAACTTTTGAAATCCCGACTTTTGAGGCGGACGACATTATCGGCACGCTCGCGGAAAAGTTTAAAAACGAAAAAAATATTCAAGTAGTCATACTTTCTGGTGATAACGACGTCCTGCAGTTGGTTGACGGTGAAAAAGTGTTGGCAGAAATGCTGAAGACTGGGATTACCGACACCAAGACCTTCGGACCAAAAGAAGTGATTGAAAAATACGGACTCGGACCGGAGCGGTTGGCCGACTACAAAGGCCTGATCGGCGATGTGTCTGATAATATTCCTGGCGTGAAAGGTGTCGGTCCGAAGACCGCCTCTACGCTTCTGAAAGACTTCGGCACTGTGGAGGAAATATTTGAAAGCCTGGCGATTATCAGTAACAAGAATTTAGTGAAAAAACTGGAAGGTCAGAAGGAAATAGCGCTTATGTCCAAGTATCTTGCGACTATCCGCCGTGACTCTCCGGTGGAAGTGAAAAATCTGGAAGAACTTAAAGTGCCGCCACTGGATAAAGCGCTTCTTAAAACGAACTTCCAAAAGCTCGGCTTCCGCACGCTGATCGAGCGGATGGATAAGTAATATGACGGCGATTAGGTTTGTTTATGATGCAGAGAAAGACGCGGAGAATTTTATTAAAGGTGCGTCTTCGGTGAATAATAAAAAGCCGACGAAATTACAGGAGCTCTACATGGAAAAACACGGCGCCGATTTTAATCCGTCAAAAGTTCTGGCATTTCTTGAGGAGCGTAACGTGGCCGAGGGTTTTGATTTTGCAGAAATAGCTAAAACTATGGAAAGGAACTGGGGCGGGATCGGTAAGAAATTTATGTCGCGCGTCGAATCGATTTTTAAAGTGACGTTGCCCCAGCCGGTCGTTACGGCTTATCTCTCAACAAATAGCCGCTGCACCTATAATATTCCCGGCGGATATTTCTTTGTGTATGTCGGCGCAGAATCGCCGAATTCATATCTGATGCACGAGCTTCTTCATTTCTATACCTGGTACGCGATTCATCCTATCTATGAAGAGCGAGGGTTGAGTGAGGGCGACTACAATGACATGAAAGAATCGCTAACTCAGCTATTAAACGAGGAATTTGCCGATCTGATGGACGGGAGCGAAGACCTTGGTTATCCGCAACACAAAGCATTGCGTCAGCGAATCCGAGCGGCGTGGCCGGATAAAAAGGATGTACGCGCGCTGGTAGAGACGCTGCTCAAAGTGTGTAAGGACTTGACAAATTAGTATTTAATGTGCTATAGTATCCACAGAACATAAGATACGGGACTGACGACGGGTTCCCGCAACCATTT
>CAYSNI010000019.1:0-4697 GCA_964432465.1 uncultured Candidatus Saccharibacteria bacterium | reverse complement strand
AGCTCCTTGGGAAGTTCCGGATCGTCAATCAGGAATCGGATTGTTACTCCATACTGGTTGGAGTAATTCTTGTTGAAACCGTCCTGAACTTCCTTGGTTACTGCCTGCATCTGACTGTAGACGTCGTCGCGCTTACTACGCGCACGTACCGCGATAGACAACAGAGATTTCACTCTCTGATTGATCGCACTCTCCACCGGCAACTTGCCGCCGAACTTCAGAAAATTCAGCAACATTCCCACGATTGGGATGTATTCAATGGAGTAGTCGAGCGGAACCACTTCCTCATCCTCGGTTTCCGTGGTCATCTTATCATCAATAACCGATTCACCGATGGGCTGACTTTTGGCAATCCGCTCGACAGAGACACCGAAAGGACGAAAGAAGATCGATAGACCAGATCCGACCGACCTCCAGGGCTTTCCCAAGAAATCGACCATCACTGCGGTTTCGATGCCGTCGTCATCGAGACGAACAACTTCAAAACAAGTTGCAACGAGTCCTAGAGCGACGACCATTGCCGCGGCATGGATCCAGCCCGGTGCCTGAATAGCCACCAAGACATAGACCATGCCGCAAACAACGGATGCCACCCACAGCTTCGCCGGCAACGCCTTCATTGCGTTGCCGGTCGCGCCTTTGCTCAAGTGGTAGACCGCCGTGGTCACCACGAGAAAGGCCACGATGCCGAGTCCCACTTTCCAGGAAAAGCCCCAGATCGTCGTCCACGGCGCCAGATTGACGATGAAATCGCCGACCTTCAGCCAGGGCGTGTAGGCCACAAGAGCAAACACGCCCACCGACAGTGCCACGAGAACCCATCCGAACTTTTTCATACCAGCCTCCTCCTTGCCCTGTGAATAAAGCAAAGCTTTATTTTTACGGGGCTTTCAAAAAGACACTATTCAACTGACAAACTACTGACGAAAGTATAGCATGAATAAGCCTATTTTGTCAAGCCCGTAAAAGACGTAAAGCGTAAAGCGCTACGTCTCACGGGCCAAGCAATAAAAAACCCCTGTTTTACCAGGGGCTTTTAACGTCTTTTAGGGTTTTCGGCATTGATTCGATTTCGATCTTCGCGGTTTGACCTTCGGCTTTTCCGAGAAGCCAGAACACTCCCCGCTTCTGACCGAAATTAGCTCCGACAATTCCTACTTCCACCGGCTCCCGATCTTCCTCAAACCAGATGTAGTGTCCATTAGCTGGCGAAACATCAATCCAAAATTTTAAACGTTCGCCACTGGGAACTTCGATCTTCCGTGACCAGCAGTCAGTCTTCAGATCCAGAGTCAACGTCTTCTGCTGACCCCTAAACATCAGTAGTGGCCGATTGTCTACCGGCAGATTACGGAGCGCTTCAGTCTTAATCAACTTCTCCGCTTCAATTCTGGCTTTCAGCGCCGCGGCGTTCTGTTGTGTCTGCACGCGTCTTTCCTGCTCTTCGTACGCGACGGCGATGCCAGACACAGCTTGCTTCGCGAGGCCAGATTTCCAAAGATAACCGCCAGTGATGAGTAGCGACGAAAACGCGAACGCGATGACGACCATCTTTTTCGAAATGATCGACTTCGCGATCTCTAACCCGCCTCCTGCGGCGTAATCACGTAGCGATTTTACGTCCGGCATAGATATCCTCCAAAATTACGGGATTCCGGCGGCAGAAAGGGCCGCAACCGATCCAATCCATCCAAAGTATGAATTTTCCGCTCCGCGAGATTCATTGTCACCTCAGCGGCATTCTCCGCTTCTTGAGGTCTTAGTCCGTCCTCTCTAAGATCGCCGGCGATCAGTCTCTTTGTGGCCGAGATTACACGATGGGCTTTGGAACGAAGGATAGCCTGGCCCTCTTCTTCCAAAACGCCACTAGTTCTCTCGGTATACCGTACCCGGCCAACCGAAAAGTCAATCACTTCGATGCCGTAACGATTTTCAATTTCTGATCGTTCTTCGTTACGTCGCCGGTCCCTCGCCAATTTACCGATTGCGGCACTGTCCCGGTCTCCATAAAAATTAAGTCGGTCGGATGGCAAAATGCCCTGAGCGACGTGTAGTGGAGTACCCATCTTGAGCGAACAGTTGATTAGGTTGCTGATCGCCTGCCACGCGCCTTTGAAATCAAGCGCGCTATTCGCGCCGGCGACACTGCCAATCTCGCTTCGAATCGCGTCCGGTAAGCCAGAGGCGATTGCCTGACGATTCTCAACGTAAGCCGTCGATAACAAATTCTTGTAAATCCGCCACCGAAGCGTTCCCTCCACGATCACTGCCAGATTATCGGCACAGAAAAATGTTTCTTCCATGTCAATCGTCTGCACTTCATAATCAAACAAAGCAACCGACTCGAACCAGGGAATCACAAACTGCGGGCCCTCTTCGAGAACCCTGCCGGTCCGGATAGAAAGAAAGGTCACCATGCCGATCTTGAGAGTCGGAACTCTCCGGTACGCCGGAATAGCCGTCATCACAAAAGCCAGCACCGCTGAACCGCACATGCCCGGTACGCCAGCCAAATAATAGCTGGCCCAAACCAATCCGCTACAAATTCCACCGATAATGACGAGCGCGCACAGCTTCAGAAAAAAGATGCAGAATCCTTTCGCCAATCTCTTCACAAGTCCTCCTAACAGTTATTAAAATTCTGGGATGAACTTAACACAAAATAATTAAAAAGTCAACTCTTAAACGAGCTTAAGCTAGCTGTGCCCTCGGGAGGATTTGAACCTCCAATCCTTTCGGAACGTGGTCCTAAGCCACGCGCGTCTGCCAGTTCCGCCACGAGGGCATATGTTAAACTTCTCGGCAAAGCCTCGATCAAAAATCTGTCCCTCGTGTCGGCCCAGGGCGCCTTTGCGCCCGCTCTCACTTCGTTCAAGCCCACGAGGGCAAGTATGCCCCATAGCAAATTATCTCTCTACGGGGTTATCCATAAGTTATTCACAGGTCATTCACAAAAGTGAAAATCCCCTGAATCACTGGATGATAATATTATAAACAGGTCTTTGCAAAGGAGGAAATGTGCAGCAACTGCAAATAGAAAACAGAATCTCCGCCCAGGTAGAATTTTTTTGCCCCGGATTATACTTGCATTCACGTACCGGCAAGGGAATTTTACGAACGCAATTGCCAAGACTTCGTTACGATCGACGATCTTTTGGTACCTGGCTTAAGAAACTAATTTTTGGCGAGCAGTATACGCAGGATTCCCAGATGGCCCTGACAATCACAGGCGTTAATCATTCCGAACTGATACTGCGCGATGGCTATGTGGATATTGAAATTCACGTGCATGATCATGCCTTTATCAAAGCATCGGAATTCATTGCCGCTCAATATACCAAGATTTCAAATCACTCCGCGGTTATTGTCATTGAAGCCGTCGAAAGTCCGTCGACTGCTCACGCCCTGTTTCGTTTTCTCGTTTTTATTTGTTTGGTTGCCGGAACGACAGTCGGCATCCGCCTCCTCTCCCTGTTGTTCCTAAAAAACTTTTTCGGAACATGATTCAAACAACCCCCGGCTCACCGCTTGGGGTTATTATTTTTTATAGATATAATTACTTGTATGATACGGCCCATAGTATTGGCGATCCTCGACGGAACCGGACTTTCGGATGATCCGAAGGGCAACGCCGTCGCGCTCGCGAAAAAACCCAACCTCAAAGAATTTACCAAGAACTACCTGGGTACCAAATTGAAAGCCTCAGGAATCGACGTCGGTGTGCCTTGGGGAGAGGTTGGCAGTTCTGAAGTCGGCCACACGAACATCGGCGCCGGCATGGTTCTATATCAAAATTATCCCCGCGTCAGCATTGCCATCCAGGAAGGAACTTTTTTCAAAATTCCTGCCTGGGACGAGGCAGTGAAGCGTCCTAACATCCATCTCATGGGCCTTCTTACCGACTCCGGCATCCATGCTCACATCGACCACCTGATTGGTCTGATTGAGATGCTTAAAAAGAGAAAATACAAAGGCGGCGTTTACATCCATCTCTTCACCGACGGCGAGGACGCGCCCCACCGATCCGCTCCAGATTTTCTGAAACAACTTCAGGCCGCAATGAAGAAATTTAAGATCGGCGAGATTGCCAGTATCGGCGGCCGTTACTGGGCGATGGACCGAAGTCAAAACTGGGATCGCGTCCAAAAATTCATTGACGTTCTTCGTGAAGCTAAAGGCTCGACGGCACCCAGCGCCGAGGACGCGCTGAAAAATGCGTACAAAAATAATATTGAAGACGAGATGATTGAGCCGACCGTAATTACCGCGAAAAAAGGTTTTCTATCGGGCGAGCAAGTACCGGTCGCCACTATGAAAAATACCGACTGTGCCATCTTCTTCAATATCCGCCCCGATCGCGCTCGCCAGCTTACCGAGCTTTTGGAAAAAATGGACGGCCTCCTGACAATCACGATGACTCAGTACTCGGAAGCGCAAAAAGCGCCTTCGGCCTTCCCGCCTCAGTTCATTACCGAGCCGCTCGCAAAAGTGATCTCCGATGCCGGAAAAAAGCAGTTCCACATCGCGGAGAGTGAGAAATACGCGCACGTCACCTATTTCCTCAATGGAGGAAAAGAAGCCCCATTTCCTGGTGAGGATCGCGTAACTATCCCCTCTCCCAAAGTTTCCAGTTACGATAAAAAACCGGAGATGGCGGCTCGAGAAATTACCGACGAAGTACTCAAGCGCCTCGAAAA
>CAYSNI010000018.1:0-6974 GCA_964432465.1 uncultured Candidatus Saccharibacteria bacterium | reverse complement strand
ACAACGCTCAACATAGTCATTCTTTTCATTGTAACGAAAAGTTTCCCTGTCTATCGCCTTTCCAACTTCATCCTTCCTGGCTTTTTCAATCGGACTGCCAAACTCGTTGTTTTTTAAAGCAGTTATAATTTTTTCCTCGCCAGTTGACTCAATTAACTCAACTAGGCAATCAGCCGCGTCGTATTTGTATTCCTCATTTACATTCAGATTAAAAGTCTTGTAATGATGGTCGCGAGAAATAATTTTTCCTTTGGCGTTATACTTTTTCTCTATGGTATCCATCGGCTTTTCTTTGCCGATTTCATCGCCACTATACTCCTGGACATCCACGGTATACGCACCACGTTCCACATAGGCGTAAACCGACTTGGCACGCAGCAGGCCTTTCAAGTTACGCTGAGTTGTCGAAATCTTTCGCTTTTGGGCATCGTACTGATGCTCAAACCTGTCCCCCATTTTGACGCCACCCTGATTGACGCGATTTTCCGTCAGATCTCCATGTTCGTTGAATCGCAAATTAAAATCGGCTACAAACATCTCTTCCTGGCTACCAGGATCGACAATAAAAATCTTGGTCGTTACAGTCCTGACGTCCTTGATTTTCTTAATGAATTCTTCCGGATCCTGCGACCCCGAAAAACCCAATAGCGTCGCCAGTATAACCAGATTCAGCCCGACCATAGGTGGCTCCTTTCTTGAACATTTTCAAGTTACCGTCTATTAGTCTGCCAAGATATTCTAAAAAAGTCGAATGACGTCACGAATCGTAATCGCTAACATCAAGAGCAGTAATAAGGAGAAGCCGGCGGCGTTGGCGGCCCTTTCAAACTTCGCGTTCAACGGTGAGCCTTTAATTTTTTCTAGGATAATAAAGAGAAAGCGGCCGCCATCAAGCGCCGGGAACGGTAGAATATTCAAAACTGCCAAATTCAAGGAAATTAAAGCGACGAGCTGAATCACATAGACAATGCCTAATTGCCCGGCCTGACTAGCCACGCCGAACACTCCAATCGGACCTACAACATCAGCGGCAATCCGCCCGCCGGTAAACAATCCCCAAATGAGCATCGCGAATCCGGCCACGATACCGGTAACAATATTAATTGAAGCCTTCAAGCCCTCCCAGAAACTAGCCAGAAATCCCTGCCTCTCCACGCCACCTTCTACCAATGCCACGCCCAGGGCGGCGTTTTCATTTAGGCGAGGGATGGCCTTAAACGACAATTCCTCCGCGCCGCGCCGGATCTGAACGGTAATTTCTTTACCCCGATTCTTGTTGATATACTCACTGAAATCTTTCGCGCTGGAAAAACCTGCTACCTGGTCCTGCGACATCAGACCCACGGCCGCCGCCGGACTGTCAGACAGCACCTCAGAAATAAAAAGCGTCTTAGGGATGCCGATCATAAAAATGAATGACATAAGTAGCCAACCAATCAGAAAATTCATGATCACGCCGGCGACGATAATCAACGAACGCTTCCAGGCTTTGAGAGCAGAGAAGCTCCGGCCGGTCGGAACCACGGGATTCACATCGCCTTGATCCTCACCGTAAATTTTTACAAACCCGCCAAACGGTAGCCAGTTCAAGCTATAAGTAGTCTCGCCGACTTTTTTAGAAAAAAGACGAGGCGGGAAGCCAAAGCCAAACTCTTCTACCAATAGCCCCATTTTTTTCGCCACTAAAAAATGCCCTAGTTCGTGAACGAAGATCAGAAAAGAAATGCCGACAATGACTACAAAAATAGACATTAGTCGTTGATTTCTTTAATTTTACTCGCTAGTAGCATTTCAATGTCCGCATTAGACTTATCCACCACCTTCTGTACTTGCTCGCGGGATTTAAACTTCTGATTCTCGTTTAAAATTTTAGCCTTAAATGCCGCCTCCACTTTTTTATTCGCATCCTCACGAAGATTCCGAACACGGATCTTCATCTGTTCTACCAAATTTTTCACGAACTTCGTTAGTTCTTGTCGCCGTTCATCGGTCATCATCGGTAGATTAATCCGAATCAAATTACCCTGGGTATTCGCGGTTAAACCCAGCCCAGAGGTTTCAATGCCCTTCACTACCGCGCCCACCGCTTCTTTATCCCACACGCTCACATCTATTTCCCGAGGCGGCACAATACTAATCGAGCCCAATTGCTTGATTAGGAATTGCTGCTCGAGATAATCCACCTTCACGTCTTCCACCATCTTCGGACTTGGCCGGTTGGTGCGTATACCGTTTAAATCATCTTTGAGATTTTCGATCAGCTGCTTAATCGATATCTCCAGTTCTTTAGCGGAATCCATTTTCTTTACTTTAATTTATTTTCGTTTGTTTTTCAATAAAAAGTCCCGTTAGGGTATTTCCGGTGCCGCGCGGGTTGGTACCGCGTTGCATAAGGCATGCGGGGAGAGCCACACGCCATTTGAAAATACCGATAACGGGAACAAGGTCTAATGATAGAATAATTTCTATTTACAAACAATAGGCAAAAAATAAACCAGAATTCCGGCAAAAATCACCAACAAGACTAGGCCAAAAGCTTTTTCCATTCTTTAATTCTATAGGTTTACCAGCGCCGCTTCAAGTTGCAGCTTTTTGTTGACGTTGAACTGTCTGATTAGTGACCAGCGCGAAAGTAAGCGTTTTAGAATCACGTAATTTTTAATTTTGTCTTTCCGAAGTTCAACAATCAGTCCGGTAACAAATTCTTCCAATTTAATATCATTTTCTACCTCTTTTATTTCTTCCATCAGATTTTTTAGCAGTTCCTTGCGTGTTGCCTCACTGGATTTAATAAATTTTTTTGCCAACTCCGAATCGATTTCTTTAGCTTTTGGATCTTTGGCTACAAAGATTTTCTGAAAACGGGACACGACCGCCGGCAGAAGAATGTCCGGATCTTTCACGATTAGAATAATCAGAGCGGAAGGTGGCGGCTCTTCGGCGATTTTCAAAATCGCGTTTTGTGCCGGCAAGGTCAATCGGTCCGCGTTAACAATCACTAAAGTTCGCCGGAAAGATACTACTGGCCTCTGCCACAAAAACTGACTCGCTCCTCGTACAATATCAATTCCCTTATCCTCCGCCTGCGCGTCTAAAAATAAAGCATCCAATAAAACACCCTTGCTCGGCTTCGTCGCTGAAGTTTCAAAAAATTTAGCCAAATCCTTGGCGATGGCCAACTTTTCTCTAGCTGAATCGTGCCCAAAAAGAACGTAGCCATGACCTAAATTACCTTTTTCGGCCAGTTTCTGAAAATCTGCGGATAATTTTTCTACTAAAGTCATTATTCATAATCGTAACATAAAGAAAACCCCCGAACGGAAAACCGTTCGGGGGTCAGATATTTCACTTCTTGAGGAGATGCAGAGCCGCCCGTAGCGACTCCGTCGGCCACTGCGAACCCGGTACCCACTCTCCGTGGACGTCCTTGAGGCCCAGGAAGACTACCGGAATCTCAACGTCCACATACTGGACAGCCTCTTCGTAGTAACGGCCGTCCGGAAAGTGATAACTCCAGAGACCTTCTCCATGAGAGGAGCCCAGGAAGTTAACCTCCACCTCTTCACCATGGAGACCGAGAGAGAGGATTACATCCCAGCGGAGCCACCGCTCCTGTTTGTGTTTCCTCGAGAACTCCGGATGCGGAAGCTCAGGGATCGAGGATTCCCTCTTCTCCCATCTGGACTTCACTCCGATCAACAGAACTCCCAGGACAAGGCAAACGAGAAGCGCCACCATAAAGCCTCCATATATTTTCAAAACCAAGTAAAACTTCGTCACTTGGCAAGCTCTATCAATTCGCGATACAGATCGTGAACTGAATTAAGCTGGGAACGGACGATCTGATCGTCCGTTCCCAGAGAAACACTCCTAGTTGGCCATAGCCTGGATCACCCCCTTTCTAATTTAGCGGCTACTTGCCGCTACGAAAGGACGTTTTTCCTACATGAACAATTGAACAATCCAGCCGAAGAACAAGAACAAGAAGGGTGCCAAAATAGCAGTAGAAACTTCGATTGTGGCACCCTTGGAGCCACTCTCATTCTTAACACCAATATTTTTGGTGAGAAATCTGACCACCAGAGTGACGCCAATCGCCTGACAAACCCCGAGCGCGGGGAGATGAAAAATTGGCACCATGAACCAGCCCCACAAAATGCTCAGCACCCAGCCGTCGAGAGCGACGCTGAACACCGCCAAAAATACACCAAATCCAACCAAGCACAGTACCGCCACCATCTCTGCCATTAAGAATCCTCCAAATTAAGGTACAAAAACTATCAAACTTACTGAACTAATATAGCACAAAATGGCCTATTTTGTCAAGGCCCGTAAAAGACGTAAAGAGTTAGGCGCTACGCCTCACGGGCCTTGGCCCGTAAGCAACGGCAGGCGCGCGACTAGCGCTTGTTAAGCAAAGTCCTCTTATATACGTCCAAATGGTTCAAAATGAGGCCGGTGCCCTTCGCGACACAGAATAGCGGCTCCTCGGCGATAAAGCACTGTACGCCGGTCATGCGCTTAAAGAACTCATCAATATGGCGAAGATGGCCACCGCCGCCGGAGATGATGATCCCCTTTTCCATAATGTCCGCCACCAGCTCCGGCGGAGTGTTGTTAAACACACTCTGGACTGAAGCCGCAATATCCAAAAGGTGTGGGTTCAAAGCTTCGGCAATCTCGTTAGAATTAATTACCAGATCGCGGGGTAAACCGGAAACCATATCCCGACCACGCAACTGAAATTCCAATTTCTCCTTCATCGGAAGGGCCGATCCAATTTGAATTTTTACCGCCTCCGCCGTCTGCTCACCAACATACAAGGAATATTTCTTCTTAATGTAATCCATGATTGCCTGATCGAATTTATTACCGGCCACACGCAAGCTAGCCCAGGAAACGATCCCGCCCAACGCCACTACGGCAACTTCGGACGTACCGCCGCCGACGTTGATAATCATGTTGCCAGCATAAGAATTGATCGGCACGCCAGCGCCGAGCGCCGCGAGGATCGGCTCTTTTACGATGTAGGCTTCTTTCGCGCCCGCTTCTTTCGCCGCATTCATCACCGCCCGCTTTTCAGTCGGCGTGATACCCGCCGGTACGGAAATAACCACTTCTGGTTTAAAAATATTCATGGACCCGGTCGCTTTAGCGATAAAATAGCGCAACATCGCTTTCGTAATGTAGTAGTCGGCAATGACGCCGTCTTTCAAAGGACGGTAAGCAATAATACTTTCCGGCGTACGGCCAATCATATCCTTCGCCTCCCTGCCTACAGCCAATACTCCATTGTCCGGAACACTTAAAGCAACAATCGTTGGCTCATTAATAATGAACCCCTTGCCCGGCACAAACACGATTGTGTTCGCGGTACCGAGGTCAACTCCTATTTTTCGTGTAAACATATTCGCTATTGCTCAAATTTAAAATTAAAAATGAAAAAGTGAAAACTGAAGGAATTCTTAAGATTGGTTTTAAATTGCGGGTATTTGTTTTTCATTTTTCGATTTTACTTTTTAGTTTATTCGTCGGATGTCCGCTCCCATTTCCGCGAGCCGCTCATCGATCCGTTCATAGCCACGATCAATTTCTTCTACACCATGAATAATCGACTGACCTTTCGCAATCAAGGCCGCGATGACGTGCGCGATGCCAGACCGTAAATCCCGGACCGTCAGCTCCGTACCGTGCAAGCCGGTCGGGCCGGAAATTTCGGCGCTATGTAAACAGCTCTTATTTTTAAATCGGCAGGCTTGCCCGCCCATTGGCGTGGCCTGCCCGCCTGGGCGGGACAATTCTCCTAGACACTTCGTTCCCACTGTAATGTTCGCGCCCATTAAATTCAAGTCCTGGGCATATCCAAAGCGGTCTTCGTACACGGTTTCGTGAATCGTTGATGTGCCTTCGGCCTGCGTCAGCAATGCCGCCAGCGGCTGCTGCCAATCGGTCATGAACCCCGGATGGGTGTCAGTTTCGATCTTCACCGGTCGAATCTTTCCGTGTTCCGGACGAAAAAAGTGATGCCAGAATCACCAACCTCATATTCTCCTCCGACACGCCGCAGAGTATTTAAAAACGTGATCAGATCTTCCTGCTTCGCATCTTTAACTAGGATCCTCCCGCCAGTTGCCACCGCCAGACAGGCGAAAGACACCGCTTCGTTCCGATCCGGCATAATCCGATGCTTTACTCCATTAAGTTTTGCCACGCCGTCAATATAAATAGTTCGGTTAGAGCCAAGTTCTATAATCGCGCCCATTTTCTGAAGCATTTCAATCAGATCAATAATCTCCGGTTCAGTCGCGGCGTTGTAAATGACCGTGCGTCCTTTGGCCAGCACAGCGGCGAGAATTGTGTTCTCTGTAGCACCCACGCTTGGATAACGCAAAGTAATCACCGCTCCATGAAGACCCTGCGGGGCTGAAGCCACAAATCGGTCGGGTAAGACCTCTATCTTCGCTCCCATCGCGGTCAACGCGGCCAAATGGATATCCACGGGGCGTGGGCCGATCTTATCGCCACCAAGGACTGGAACTTCTGCCTCCCCGGCTCTCGCCAGCAACGGGCCAAGGGCCAAAATCGGAATACGATTACGAAGTGAAAGCGAGGCAACTTTCGCGTTCTTAATCTCCGGAGTATGAATTTTCATAACTCCTTCGTTAAATTCCAAATTGCTACCGATAGAACGGCAGAGCTCTTCGGTGATACGCGCATCACCGATCGCCGGAAAATTTTCCAGTATGCACGGCTCATCCGTGAGAATTGAGGCCACTAGCATCTTGGTCGCGGCATTCTTCGCGCCGGAAAGTGTGATCTCCCCGTTCAGTTTTTTCCCGCCGTTGATGATAAACCTCATCCCGTTAGAAGCAACTAAACATGATTTTTGATAATTTAATTGTTAGCATTACATAAAACGTCTATCTTTGCTCATCCGGCCGAGCTACGACCGCCCAGGGCGGCCTGCCTACCGG
>CAYSNI010000017.1:0-3427 GCA_964432465.1 uncultured Candidatus Saccharibacteria bacterium | reverse complement strand
GGAGTGGAGATTTTAGTTAGTTTTAACCTAGTGGATACAGTAATGGAGTTGGTTAAGCAAAAAGAACTAATGAAATATCTGTATCATCATCAGGAGGCGATGTGGAATAATATTTTTATATCTTATTTCAGTCGGGAGGAGTTAATGAGTATTAGCAAGAAATACATTCTCAGAGGTTGGTTTGAACTCTAGAGCCAGTATATAGAATTTAGGATATAGTATTTAGCATGAGGACATTAAGACAAGTACTTGAAGATGCGGCGAAGCGGAAGGTGGCGGTGGGGCATTTTAATATTTCGGAAACCGCGGCGTTGAAGGCGATTGCGGAAGTGGCACGCGATCTCAAGGTGCCGGTGATGGTAGGAACGTCCGAAGGCGAGCGGGAATTTTTAGATGCTGACGAAGCGGTGGCGATGATTCGGGAGCTCCGGGAAAAGCATGGCCAGGAGATCTATATCAATGCCGACCACACGAAGTCCGTGGCGAAGGCCAAAGAAGCAGTGGATGCCGGATACGATGAGATTCTTTTTGACGGAGCAAAGCTCTCCACCGAAGAAAATATAAAGCAAACTCTGGAAGTAGTGGCTTACGCCAGATCAAAAAACCCCGACGCGTTAGTGGAGGGGGAGATAGGCGATATCGGCAGTGGCTCCACGATTCGCAAGGAGATCCCGAAGGGCGCGGCTGTGAATCCCGATCAGCTAACTAAACCGGAAGACGCGGCGGCGTTTGTGAGAGCGACGGGAATTGATCTCCTCGCGCCGGCGGTAGGCAACATCCATGGCATGTTCGCGAATGCGCCGGAGCCGGCGCTGGACCTGCTCCGCATCGCGGCGATCCGCGAAGCGGCCGGAGTACCCCTGGTTCTTCATGGTGGTTCCGGCAATACCGACGCTGATTTTCTCGGCGCTATTGATGGCGGGGTAGTAATCATTCATATCAGCACCGAACTCCGACTCGCCTGGCGCAAAGGAATGGAGGCAACGCTAAAAAAAGAACCGGATGAAGTTGCTCCTTATAAGCTAATGGCCGGCTCAATCGAAGAGATGAAGAAGGTGCTGGAGCACAAGCTGAAATTGTTCAATAAACTTCTCTAGATTTTATTATCATTGCGAATTGTAAATACCTGGATGCCAGCTTCCGCTGGCATGACAGAAAAAAGCTTGGGCTGTAGGTGATATTCCGGCGTCTTGGTCGGAGCCCCGACGCCAAAGCCGTCGGGGTTGTCAAAAAAACCGAAATCGATTATTATTAAGCCCAATGGATCCCGTTAGAAGTGGCTGCCCAACTCGGCCGTCTCTTCTACGCGAGACATCTAAAATAAACCTATGATTATCAACTACACGTCGCAGAATCGGTTCCACTTCTAACGGGATGGAACTCGTATTAGAAAAGAGGGAAAAATTCGGCAAGGCGACCAACGCCCTGCGTAAGACCGGAATGGTCCCGGTGGAACTGTACGGAAAAGGCGTGCAGAATTTGCATTTAGTCGCTCCGCTCAAGGAATTTAAAAAGATCTTCAAGAAAGCCGGAGAGAGCACGCTTATTGACGCCGTAATCGGTACCGCGAAGCACCCGGTGATGATTTATAATGTGGCTTTGCATCCGGTGACCGACGAGGTAACCAGCGTTGACCTTTTTCAGGTTCGCATGGACCAGAAGATCAAGATCCGTGTACCTTTGGAATTTATCGGCGAGTCGCTCGCGATTAAGGACGAGCACGGTATTTTAGTAAAACCGATGCAGGAATTGGAAGTGGAGGCGTTACCGAGCAAGATTCCACATTCGATTAAAGTTGATATTTCTAAAATTGCTCATATTGGAGAGGTGGTAAATGTCGGCGATCTTAAGCTTGGCGATGATATTAAAATCTTATCCGATGACACTGCGGTGCTGGCGACCGTAACCGCACAGATGACCGAGGAGCAGGAAGCGAAACTTTCTGCTGAAGTGAAACCGGAAGATATCAAGTCTGAAACTGAAGAGAAGAAGGCCGAGCGTGATGCCGCAAAAGTGGCTGATGCTCCAGCAGCGGCCGCCCAGGCGGGTAAACCGGCTGCCGGCGCCGCCCCAGCTAAGAAATAACACGAAAGCCCCGAAAGGGGCTTTCGTCGTATATAATGTACTTATGCGTGTATTTGTAGTTTTCGCTCTATCGGTCACATTAATTTCTAGCTTCTATTTTCTAGATTCTACTTTTACTTTCGCGCAACAGGCGGAGCCGACCGCCGCCGAAAGAGCTCAACTGGAAAAAGAGTTAGTAGAATTAGAAAAGCAGATCGCTGAAAACGAAGCGACTATTTCTGAATATCAGAAGCAAGGGAAAACTCTTACCAAGGAAATCAGTTCTCTAAACGCGCAGATCAGTAAATCAAATCTTCAGATCAAGGCGATTAGTCTCACTCTCTATAAGCTAGACGGTGAAATTGAAATTACGCAAAAAGATATCACTAAAACTCAAACGAAGCTGGACGCGAATCGAGATGCCCTAGCTAGGTTGATGCGAAAGATTTATGAAAATGATCGGGCGGGATTGGTCGCTATTTTACTTAAGTCCAATAAACTTTCCGATTTTTTTGGTGACGTGAATAATCTTATGACCGCGCAAGACGCGATCGGTGACTCGGTGGTGAAAATCACTGATCTTAAAGAGCAGCTGGTTCAGAAAAAGGGTAATCTTTCGGATAAAAGAAGTGACGCGGCGGCTTTAAAGGCTACGCAGGACGCGCAAAAGGCGGCAGCGGATCGTGCGAAACAGCAAAAAAATCAGGTACTCGCCACGACCAAGGGACAAGAGGCCAAATTTCAAGCGATTCTCAAAGAGACTAAAAAATCCGCCGCCGAAATTAGAAAGCGCATCTTCAAATTCTTCGGAGGTGGTGAGATGAGTTTTGATGAGGCTTATCAAATAGCGAAGCTGGCCGAGCAGACAACAGGAGTGAGGGCGGCTTTTACTCTGGCAATTTTGGATAGAGAGTCCGCGCTTGGGCAGAATGTGGGGCGTTGTAGTTATGAAAAAGCGATGCATCCGACCAGAGACTTGCCGAGTTTTCTTGCGCTGGTCGCGCAATTAAAAGAAGCCGGTATCGCTCCACCGGATCCGATCCTTGTGTCGTGCGCCAACGCTGATGGAGCGTACGGTGGCGCGATGGGGCCGGCCCAGTTTATTCCTTCTACTTGGAAGCTTTATGCGGCGCGCATCGCTGATTTAACTGGGCACACGCCCGCTTCGCCGTGGCATAACGGAGACGCGATTATGGGCACGGCGCTTTATTTAAAGGACGCGTCTCGTGGCTGTGACACGCTTTATAGTAAAAGTGCTGATGTTGAGCGCTGCGCGGCGGCTAAATATTACGCTGGTAGCAGATGGCGTAGTCATCTTTGGGGATACGGCGATCGTGTAGTGACAAAAGCGCGACAGTTTCAG
>CAYSNI010000016.1:0-3443 GCA_964432465.1 uncultured Candidatus Saccharibacteria bacterium | reverse complement strand
CGTAATTGAAGTGAGCTTTTCTGTTTTCTGCTAGCGCTTCCATATACTTATCTTGCCGTTTAATAGTGGTTTTAGCAATTTTATTGGAAAAAATGGGGGGCAGTGGCCAGTGAGGCGCGGCGTTTTTTATGTGGCATTTCTGCCACTATCCTGTCAGATAGTGCTATCTGACAGGATAGTGGCAAGAAAGAGACGGATTAGTTGTCCGCACTAGGAGTTTAATTAAAAGAACCTGCCGGTTTTTACTGCCTTCACTTCGTATCCTTTGAGCTCAATCCCGGCCTCAAAGTTTTCAACGATATCGTAATTGAAGTGAGCTTTTCTGTTTTCTGCTAGCGCTTCCATATAAGCAGTATAGTTTATATACTTTACATTGTAACCGCAATGATTGAGAAAATCGAAAGTATCATCAAAAAAGTAGTCGGATCCTCCTTCGCTGAGGCTTCGGAGGGCAAGGATAAGAAATTTCTTATTACGGCTTCGGATAAGCCGGAGTTTGGGCACTATTCTACCAATGTGGCATTTTTTGTTAAGGAAAGTCCGGAAGTAATTGCCAAGGAAGTCCTTCGACAGGCTCAGGAGCTATATGGCGGTAGTTTTTTTGAAAAATACGAAGTCAAAGGAAAGTTTATAAATTTCTGGCTGACGCATGACGCGATTGTGCAAGGCGTAGCTGAGGCAACAAGTTCAAAGTTCAAAGTTCAAAGTTCTAAGTTGAAGATTAACCTTGAGTTCATTTCCGCGAATCCGACCGGCCCGCTGACGATGGCCAATGGCCGAGGCGGTTTTCTCGGCGACGCGCTGGCGAATGTGTTAGAAGCGGCGGGTAATAAAGTTACGCGGGAATATTATATCAATGACGCGGGAAATCAGGTGCGGCTGCTCGGGGAGAGTGTTTTGGCGGCGCTCGGGAAATTTGAGCCGGGTGAAAATCATTATCAAGGTGGGTACGTGAAGGAGCTAGCGAAGAAACTGAAAAATGTAGTCCTTCGACAAGCTCAGGAACTAAAGAGAAATTTAGTTCAGGATATAAACACCGAGGAAATCGGGAGAGAAGCGGCGGCCATTTTATTAAAAGAAATTAAGGGTTCTCTTAAAAATATCGGCATTGAGTATGACGTGTGGTTTTCCGAATATGAAAATCTTCATAAGAAAGGGGAGATAAAAAAAGTTTTGGAGTTATTGGATAGGCAGGGTTTGATAGAGAAGAAGGACGGCGCGACATGGCTAAAGGCCGGCGACATTGCCGACCCGCGCTACGCCGAAGGCTCCGGTGAGGCGAGCGACAAAGATCGCGTCCTGGTGAAATCCGCCCATTCGGCAGGCTCAGGGCAAGCCGGCCAACCGACTTATTTTTTGGCCGACATCGCTTATCATTACGATAAGTTGGTTAAAAGGAAATTTGATCAAGCGATCGATATCTGGGGCGCAGACCACCATGGTTATGTGGCCAGGCTGAAGAGTGGCGTTAAAGCTATCGGAGCTGATCCTTCACGGCTGACTATTATTCTTACGCAACTGGTGCGCCTTATGGAGAACGGCCAAGAGATTAAAATGTCCAAGCGGACAGGTAATTTTATTACCATGGATGAGCTGGTTGAAGAGGTTGGCGCTGACGCGGCCAGATTTTTCTTTTTGATGCACGCGCCGGAAACGCATATGGATTTTGATCTTGCCCTCGCGAAAGAGAAGTCGCAGAAAAATCCCGTCTACTACGCGCAGTACGCCTATGTAAGATGTTTGAGCATCCTGGATAAGTTCAAAGTTCTAAGTTCAAAGTTAAAAGTTTCGGATGGTCAGAATCTTAAAAAAGACAGCGAAATGAGGCCCAAGCTAAAAGCTAAAAGTCTAAAGTTAAAAGTTTCGGATGGACAGAATCTTAAAAAAGACAGCGAAATAAAACTTATGCTTGACCTAGTAAAGTTGCCCGATCTAGTTTGGCAGACGGCGCAGGATTATCAGATAAGTCGTTTGGTTCGTTACGCGCTGGAAGTAGCAAAGTCTTTTAATAATTTTTATGAAAAAGAGCGGGTGATTATTGATGATAAAAACCTAATGAATGCCCGACTTGGTTTAGTAGCGGCGACGCGAGAGGTATTGGCGAAGGTTTTGGATTTGCTCGGTATTTCTAAGCCGGAGAAGATGTAAGCGTACCCTTTACTATTAGTACAGAATATAGTAGAATAATGGGAGTTTTTTGAGAAAGGGGTTCCGCATGATTCTGTGGATCGCTGTCTGGATCCTGAGCGCGGTCTTGATCTTTGGCTTCGGAAAAGGGTTCTGGAAGACCACCTATGAGCGCGAAGGGTGGCGGTGGAGCCGGCGGACAGCACGAGCTGTCCACGCCACTCTCATTTTCTGCGCGCTATTTGGTCCATTTGGTCTAGGAGTGCTGATTTTAGCGAATTTTGTTGCCGGCAAGACTGACGCTAAGCGGTTCGCCTTCTGCTTTGTTATGCCAGAAGCATTGTGTGAACCCAAAGAAAAGAAAACTTCCCTTTAAAGGGAAGTTTTTATTTATCGGAGTCGGATTGCGAATCCGGCGGTGATGATTAGCTCGGACTCGCTTTCAATTGTTCGGAATTCGAAATCGCTGATGAATGAGATCGGACCCCAGAGGTCAACAAGGAGATTCCCGCCAACCCCGTAACGTTTCAGATCGGTATCCTTAGTCATCTGGAATTTTGCGTGAAGGTCGAATTCAATCATCTCCCAGCGCTTCTGGGCGCCGACGCGGAATTCATACACTGCCTCGGGATCGTGACGAGCGCGATAAACATCCTTAATCTCAATTGGTTCGCTGGTATTAAAGTAGTACTGAGGCCTCACATACACGGGTCCCCAGAAATCCCAACGAAGAAAGAATGAATCCATGGTTCGTCCTTTATTATTGGGAGTGTCTTCATCCGCATTGTGATACGAATAGTGCGAGTAGCCGAGTTTCAGATTTTCATAGCACCAGAGCGGATAGCGAAATTCTCCTTTGAGTCCGATATGCGAAAGTCCACGCTCGTCGGACACCCGGAAATATGGGTAGGCATCCATCTCAATTTTGCAGGGAAGGCCGATGTGCAGATCAATACCTAGTTCATTCCAGGAATGATCACTGTCACCGGTGTAATCATCAAGAATCACCGATCGCTGATCTTTGGTAAGGAAAAATTTATTTTCCACTTCAGCTCGAAGCGTGAAGTATTCCTCCATATCTTTATATTCTTGGACTGGAAGCGCACAAAGAAAGGCGAGTAATACGCCCATGTTAAACCCTTCAAATTTCTAGTTGCTGCTTACATCGTAACGGTTTACGTTGAAAGGGACAAGCTTTTCCATTAAGATGATGAGGATGTTAAAGGGTCTAAAGCAATTTAATCTTCCCGAGATAGAGGAGAAAGTGCTGAAGTTCTGGAAGGAAGCCCAGATTTTCCAAAAAACGCTGGACGCGC
>CAYSNI010000015.1:0-4149 GCA_964432465.1 uncultured Candidatus Saccharibacteria bacterium | reverse complement strand
TGGCTGGGCGGAGGCCAGATCAAAAAGGTTGTCTTTGTTAAAGATAGACTTATCAACTTTATAATCTAGCCCGGTGCCAACGCGCGGGTTTTTATTGGCTTGAAAATGTGGGCACCCCGCACCATTTGCCGTCACGATATTTTTTGACACGCAGTTTTTGCGGACAGCATCGCCTACGGCTTTGATTGTCGTAAAACAGCATTGTTGCCGCAAATGGTACGGGATAGCTCATTATCCTGGACAAATTTTCGTCGTTGCTAAGCAACTGGAAAATTTGTATGATAATGGCATGTGCGGTATCGCCGGTTACATAGGAAAGAAAGAACCGCTCCCGATTGTGTTAGCTAATTTGCGGAAACTGGAATACAGGGGCTACGACTCGGCGGGCGTAGCCTTTTTTAATTCCAAAGGTGAAGCGGAGGTGATTCGCGCGGTGGGACAGATGACTAATCTCGGCCAGAGGATTGCGGACGTGCGTTCATTGCCGCTGACTGCCGCAATTGGTCACACCCGTTGGGCAACGCACGGAGTTCCGAGCGAGGCTAACGCCCATCCTCATTCTGACTGTAATGGAAGTATTTTTGTTGTGCACAACGGCATCATAGAAAACTATCAGAGGTTGAAAACCGAGCTTATTAAAAAGGGCCACCGGTTTCGGTCCGAGACGGATACGGAAGTTGTGCCCCATTTGATGGAGGAATACGGCTTTGACGGGGCTTTAAAGCGGATTACGGGGGCGTACGCGATCGCCGCGGTCTTTAAAAATGAGCCACAAAAGATTCACGTCGCGAAATTGGGCAGTCCGATGGTTATTGGCGTTGGCAAGGACGAATACTATCTCGCTTCCGATCCGACCGCGCTGGCGGGATTAGTAAAGAAAGTTATTTATATTAAAGAAGGCCAGAAAGGATTTCTTTCGCTGGGGAAGATCTCAATCGGACCAGCCAGGCCGAAAATTGAAAGGTTGAATTTGGACGCGGAGCGGGCACAGAAAGGAAATTTTCCGCATTTTATGCTGAAGGAGATATTTGAAGGACCAGCGGTATTGGAAGCGGCGCTTCGAGGAAGGCTAAGAACTAACCAAGGCATCGTGAAGCTTGGCGGATTGGAAAGCGTGGCGGATAAAATTGCTCGGACAAAAAAGTTGGATATTCTAGCTTGTGGTACTTCTTATTATTCCGGTTTAATTGGGGAGCTTTTATTTGAAGAGATTGCCGATCTGCCGACGGAGGTATCCCTTGCCTCGGAATATCGTTACCGAGATATCCCGATTCGGAAGGGGACGGCGGCACTTTTTATTTCTCAGTCGGGTGAAACTGCCGATACTTTAGCCGCTCTTCGTAAGGCTAAACACCAGAAGTTACTAACTCTCGGGGTTGTGAACGCGGTGGGCTCAAGTATTGCTAGGGAAACCTCCGCCGGAGTTTATAATCACGCCGGGCCCGAGATTGGCGTGGCCTCTACTAAGGCTTTCATTTCACAATTAGGAGTCCTTTCCTTAATGGCTCTATATATGAACCGAAACAAGAAACGGCGGTCGGATCGAGAGATTATGAAAGCGCTGGCGGCTGTGCCGAGGCAGATCAGGTTGATTCTGAAGCAGGCACCAAAAATAAAGGCATTGGCGAAAAAATATATTAAAAACAATAATTTTCTTTACCTCGGACGAGGCTATAACTACCCGACCGCGTTAGAAGGGGCGTTGAAATTAAAAGAAATATCTTACGTGCATGCGGAGGGATATTCGGGCGGAGAGATGAAGCACGGCCCAATCGCTTTGATCGACAAGGATTTTCCGACGATCGCGATTGTGACTAAAAACAAAGTATATGAGAAGATGGTCTCAAATTTACAGGAGATAAAAGCCCGTTCGGGTCCGATTATCGCGATCGCGAGCGACGGCGATAAGGAAATAAAAGATCTTGCCGATGACGTGGTATACGTACCGAAAACCCTGGAACCTCTTGAGCCGCTCTTGAATGTGATTCCTCTGCAATTATTTGCCTACTACTTCGCGGTGGCAAAGGGTTATGATGTCGATAAGCCAAGAAATTTAGCTAAGTCAGTTACGGTAGAATAGTAATCCCTGGATCGTGATCGCGAATCGGTTTTATGGGGTTGCTAAATCAGTGACGGTAGAATAGAATCATTTTTATCTGATGAAATCCCGTTAGAAAAAGGTCGTCAAAGACGACCGTAGTTCGGCCGGGTGTGCAGTATAGACGTTTATCTAATGACAAGAAGCCATTTATCAAAAAATTTATTTAGTTGTTTCTAACGGGATGAAATACCTTGGAATCATTTTGTCTTTTTGTTTTGTGGTTTATGCCACCTTCGCGATGTACAAATACACTCCGGACATGCTTAAAGGAGCAGAGTTTTTGGCTGCGGGAATTTTTAATTTTTTTGAGTCGTCTACTTCCTCTCGCTAAGCTTTACATCCACAGTCATCGCTTTTTTACCGCGCATTATTTTGAAATTTAACACGTCGCCAACTTCTTTTTCCTCTAAGATATCCTGGATGGTGTAAGTTTCGGTGATTTTCTGGCCGTTGCATTCTACGAGAATATCTTTCTCTTTTAGCTTAGCCTTGTCTGCCGGACTGCCCGGAATGATTGCTTCCGAATGGGGTTTCTGCCCAACAATCATTGCCCCATAACCGACTACCAGCTTCATTCGTGCCTGTACATCTTCATTGATATTCATATAGCGAAGTCCAAGAAGGGGACGTTTGATGTGGCCAAATTTTTGGACATCTGAGAGGTCGCGTTTCGCGTAGTTAACTGGAATAGCAAAGCCAAGATTCTGCGCGCCAAAAACGATTGCGGCGTTGATACCAATTGCTTCGCCGTTCAAGTTTACAAGCGGTCCGCCGGAATTGCCGGGATTGATCGCGGCGTCGGTTTGGATAAGTCCTCGTAATTCCTGTGGAGCGACCATCGGAGCTGTGGCGGCACGGATAGAGCGGGAGAGGCCGGAGATGATTCCTAGAGATACGGTATTTTTGAATATTCCCAACGCGTTGCCGATGGCCAGCACTTCTTCGCCCAGTTCCAGACCGGTGGATTCGCCCAGTTTTACCGTCGGAAGATTTTTTCCTTCAATTTTCAAAATTGCTACGTCATCCACTGGGTCGCGAGCGAGTACTTGGGCTTTGAATTTCCGCTCATCATGCATAATAACGGTGTATTCAGCGGCGGGATCGATAACGACATGTTTGTTAGTCAAAATAATCCCGTTGGGGTTGACGATAAAGCCGGAGCCACCGCCGATTTTGATCATACCGTGCGCGTCTATTTCCTCTTCCGGGATATTTAACCGTGGCTTGCCATATGGTAAGAAAGGAAGAACCTCTGGCGGGATTTCTTTTTCGATCGCCTCCAAACTTTTTGAGATCACAATCGATACCACGGCCGGCATAACTTTTTTAATTGCTTCTTTGATGGTCATCATAGCTCTTATTATAGCAGACTTATTTCGGCAATTAAAAAGACGGACCTTAGTCCGTCTTGTTTCTGTACCAGATGGTGATTACCGTGACGAAGTGGGCACCGCTCTGAGTTGGCTGGCGAGTGATCTCCACCTTGTCTTCGTGATCCTTCAGCCACTTGTTGATATCCTTCTGCATCTGAACGATGCCCGCCTCGCCGCTCTCGAACATCTTAACCTGCTCGGGGCCGTAGCCGGGCGCTCGCGTCGCCACGGTCATAACGCTCTTCACCACTACGGGCTTCTGACCTGCGGCATCCGCGAAGTAAAGCGATCCGAAAAGAACCAAAAACATGAATACGATCGCGAAGGCCACTGCCTTGCCTATCGTCAGGAAAGAGGGGTCGCCAGTTTCGGGGATCCGGACGGGTCCCATACAAACCTCCAAAAAATACTAAGCTGATTCTATCACAGCTTGAAAAATAGGCAACCATTGCCTGTTTTTATAATGTGGTGTCTCTATTGTACCAAACTCGCACCTATTTCCAAAACAAAGTGAGGTAATGACTTCGCACGCTCCGCGTGCGTGGTGGCTTGAAACTGCCCCGTACGCTCGGAGAAAGCCCCACGCACTGGCGAGTACGCCAGCAACCCCGAAAGAAAAAACACTCCTTGCATTTCTGATTTGGCGGGGGTGAAATTTCTTTTGAAAAAGGAAAG
>CAYSNI010000014.1:0-29218 GCA_964432465.1 uncultured Candidatus Saccharibacteria bacterium | reverse complement strand
AAAAGACAAAAGAAAAATAGCGTGGTAATATCCTACTCATGAGAACGACTGGTGGTGAGCTCGGCCGAACCATGATTGCCGATATCGTAAAACACGAAGGGAAAGAAGTGGAATTGATGGGTTGGGTAACTGTGCGCCGCGATCATGGCAAGCTTATTTTTATTGATTTTCGCGATCGCTCTGGTGTCTGTCAGGTGGTTTTTTACGGCAAAGAAATGTATTCGATTGCTGACAAGCTCCGCCCCGAGTGGGTGGTGAAGATAACCGGCACGGTCAACAAGCGTCCGGAAAATATGATCAATGCCAATATCTCCACGGGAAAGCACGAGATTGGCGCTGCTAAATTAGAAATTCTTGGAGAAGCCCAGACGCCGCCGATTTCTATTGATACTGATGGCTTGGAGATTGGCGAAGAGAACCGAATGAAATATCGCTATGTGGATTTGCGCCGCGCCCGTATGCAGAGGAATTTACGCATGCGTTCCAAGACCTTGGCGTTTGTAGACGACTATTTTAAAAAGCATGATTTCGTAGAAGTAGAGACGCCGATCCTCGGTAAGTCCACGCCTGAAGGCGCGCGTGACTATCTGGTGCCGTCCCGCCTGTATCCGGGCAAGTTTTACGCCCTCCCGCAGGCTCCCCAGCAGTACAAGCAACTTCTGATGGTGGCCGGACTGGAACGGTATTTCCAGATTGCCCGCTGTTTCCGTGATGAAGATACGCGTGGCGATCGCCAGCCCGAGTTTACACAGATAGATTTTGAAATGAGTTTTGTGGAGCGGGAGGATGTGATGAGCTATCTGGAAAATTTCATGGTGGAGCTGGTGAAGACCGCGTATCCCGAAAAGCACATTACTGCCGTGCCGTTTCCGCGCCTTTCCCATAAAGAAGCAATGGAGAAGTATAAGAGCGACAAGCCGGATCTCCGCAAAGATAAAAATGATCCGAACGAACTTGCCTTTACCTGGATTTTTGATTTTCCTTTCTATGAATGGACGGAGGAAAACCCCGTAAAGATTGCGGCGCAATCCACGGGGCAGGGAAAGTGGGATTTCGGCCACAACCCGTTCAGTATGCCGGAAGGCGGTACGCTTCCCGAGAAGCCGGCGGCGGATATCAAAGCGATGCAATATGATCTTGCCCTCAACGGTTTTGAGATAGCGGGAGGGAGTATCCGTAACCATAAGCCGGAATTATTGAAGAAAGCGTTTGAACTACTCGGCTACAAAGATAACGTGATTATGGATAAGTTCGGGCATATGATTGAAGCGTTTTCCTACGGCGTCCCGCCACACGGAGGCGCGGCGATCGGCTTTGACCGCCTGATGATGATTCTCCTCAATGAGCCGAACATCCGCGAAGTCATCGCCTTCACCAAGACGGGCGACGGACGGGACCTGATGACAAATGCCCCGAGTGATGTTGATGAGAAGCAGTTGAAAGAACTGCATATCAAAGTCGTTAAATAATGCAAAAGCGAGTCTTTATAATTCATGGCTGGGGCGGCTATCCAGAGGAAGGATGGCTACCATGGTTGAAGAAAGAATTGGAAGGCAGGGGGTTCATTGTCGGAGTTCCAGCTATGCCGGATAGCGAAAATCCCAGAATTGAGGCGTGGGTGCCGTATCTTTCTGAGTTAGTTGGACAGCCGAATGAAAATACTTATTTTATCGGACATAGTATTGGTTGCCAGACAATACTCCGGTATCTTCAGACCTTGCCGTCTGGTATTAAAATTGGCGGCGCGGTTTTTGTAGCGGGTTGGTTCAATTTGGAAAATTTGGAGGAAGAGGAAAAGCCTGTGGCGAAGCCTTGGTTAGAAACTTCAATTGATTTTAAAAGTGTGAAATTAGTAGCGGATAAGTTTGTGGCAATTCTTTCAGACAATGACCACTATGGAGCCGTTAGTGAAAATCAAAAGACATTTGAAGAAAAGCTGGGAGCAAAGGTGCTAGTAGAACACAAAAAAGGTCATTTTAGTGGCAGTGACGGGATTACTGAATTACCGTCGGCGCTACAAAGCGTTTTGGAAATTGCCGGCGAATAAGCATTGAATAAACCGCTGATTTTATTTTAAATAGCGCTGATGAATCCCGTTAGAAGATTGACCAACTCGGCCTATTTACTAACTGGATAATCCTTGCTTAACTAACTTAGTCGTAAAACAACATAATTCAATTTTCTAACGGGATGAAATTAAAAGAAGAACAAACATTAGTAATGGTTAAGCCGGATGGGGTGAAGCGGGGATTGCTCGGTGAGATTATTCATCGCATTGAGCGGCGCGGTTTAAAGGTAGTTGCGATGCAAATGTTCCAGGCGGATAAAAAAACGATCGGGTTACATTATTCGGATTCAGCGGAAAATTTGAAAGCAATGGGCGAGAAGACGCTGGCGACTTACCAGAAGCATGGCATGGACGCTAATAAAGAGATCGGCACCGATGATCCGGTGAAGATCGGCAAGATGGTGCACGGCTGGATAACCGACTTTATGTGCGAAAGCCCGATCGTGAAGATGGTGGTGCAGGGATTGCACGCGGTAGAAATGGTGCGTAAGCTCGTCGGCAACACGATGCCTTCGCAAGCAGAGATGGGCACGATCCGCGGTGATTATTCGGTTGATTCCGCAGTGCTCGCCAACGCCCAGAAGCGAGGCATTCGTAACCTAATCCACGCCTCCGGCAACATCGCCGAAGCGGAAGCCGAGATCAAGCTTTGGTTCACGGACAAAGAGATCCATTCCTACAAGCGCGCCGAAGAGGATATAATGTTTTGAGAGGAGTCTGTCAGAAGTAAATAAAAAAATCCGGTCAGTTGACCGGATTTTGGTTTTTCTCCCGCAGCGCGCGTTGCTTCGCCGCCTCTTTGTTTTTACGGTGGGCGCGCATGTCGGAGTAGAGCGCTACCGGTACCATGACCAGGAACATAAAGGCCATGAATAACGCCATTCGAACTGGCGATATTAGCAACTGAAATAAGTTTTGCGTCCAGAACAATGTCCGGCTGACGAAGCAAACGCCGGCGATCTCCGCGTGTCTGTGAACGTTTAGCAACTCCGCCCGAGTCAGCCAGCCTAGCTTGTCGTGATTCCTCCCATTCTCTCCGACGAAATCCCAGAGGTGCTTGATCCGGTAGCGAACACTCCTCGCTCTGCTCCACGGACAGTGAATCCGGAGAAAGTCGTCCCTCAGGCAGCGAAGCGCCCCTACCAGAAGGTTTTCTGTAAATCCTATCCTGCCGTTGTTCTCTACGGTAAAAGCAAAAAACATGAAGTAGGACATCGAGGCGCAAGTGATATAGAAGGCAATAAACTCAAGCCACGTCATCGCCGTCTCCTTCAAAAAGCTAACAGCATACTATAAGAGCTGTCCCGTTCCTGTCAATCGGCTAATTCGCACGAATTAGCCGATAATAAAGTCAAAACCGCCTCGGATGAGGCGGCTTTGACTTTAGCTATGAAGAAGTGGTAATATCTAGTCAGTTAATTTGAGGTGAGCGTTGAAATATAAGCATTCTTTGGCCATCGTCTTAGTCCTTGTCTTACTCTCTTTCTTTTTCGCTGGATTAAAGATTGAAGACCAGATTGAACGAGTTAAGGTTCAGGATGCGATGGTGCGGTATGACGATACCGGCTGGGGCTGGGCCGAGTTGAAGATCCTTTCCAGCGGAAAATATACGACAATCAACAGCGTGGATTTGATTGATAGCAAAGAGGTTTGGATGATCCTAGAGCCGGGCGACGTAGTAACTTTCCGCCATTACTGGCTGGGCTGGAAGGTCGGTGGCACGATCTGGGAGTGGAGTCATTATGACAAACTGACCGAGTGAATAAAAAGCCGCCCTTTACGGGGCGGATTTTATTTACTTATGAAAGTTGAATGTGCCGCAACGACGGCATTCCATGCCGGCTCGAGCCATCCTTCTATCCACGACGCATTTGTATTTGCGAAGCAGTTTCTTGCCCGGCTTCATTACCCGATAGCCGGCAATGAACAGTGATTTGTACTTATACAAAACCCCCACCGGCAACCATTTCTTTTAGAGCGTCTTTGAGCGTACGGCCAGTTCCGAACGAGACCAGTATGCTATTGCGGAGCAGTCCTTCGCAGAATCGCTGGATCTCCCGCCTGTTCGCATAGTTCGTATCGGTCAATCGCGCGCATGATTAGCAGGCGACCGATGGTCGGCAAGCTGAGCGTGTCCAACTCCGAGATGTAGTCCGTCGCGGGTTTCGGCATACTTTCTCTTTCAAAATGCTGATGATATCAGTATCACAGATATTAAAAACCGCCTCGGATGAGGCGGCTTTGACTTATCCACAAACGCGCTTTCCTAAAGATAGTCTGATGATATAATTAAGTTAGTCCCGCTTAAGATTCCGGACTAAATATTTTATAAGGGAAGGGTAAATTTCTTCCAACCGTGGTTGGAACGACGAACCCACCCATCTTACGTACTTTCCGGGAATCTTACGCGGGATTTTGGTTTTTACAAATAATCCGAGTCCTTGTTGCTCGCATTCTGCGAAGCGGGTAGTTTTACAAATAATCCGAGTCCTTATTGCTTGTGCTCGGAGAAGCGGGTAGTTTTTTATTTGATTATCCATCACAAAAATCGTAGTATACTCAAGCTATGGCCAGGAAGTGAAAACTCAACGACGATGAGTTTCTTTCGGGTCGGATACTATCAATCGCGAATTACCAATTACCCTCTATCCATTCAAATAATCAATGTCGGAAAGTTACCGAAACTCATCGGGGTTTCAATTTTTCGACTGGCATGAATAATCTCATTATTGCTAACTTCCTGCAGAATATAATCGGAAATTCTGGCTATCCACATTATCAAAAGTTTATGTCGAAAAATTAAGTTGAGTTTCTACTTACCTGGATGACATCTAATATCCGTAATTTTGTTATAACTGCCCACATAGATCACGGCAAAAGCACCCTGGCGGACCGGCTTTTAGAGGTCACCGGCACGATTGAAAAGCGGCTGATGAAGCCGCAATTTTTGGACCAGATGGATCTGGAGCGTGAACGCGGGATTACGATTAAAATGGCGCCGGTGCGTATGAACTACGAGCTTAACGGCCAGCAGTACATTTTGAATTTAATTGACACTCCCGGTCACGCCGATTTTGCCTATGAAGTTTCTCGAGCTTTGGAAGCCGTGGAAGGGGCCGTACTTTTAGTGGATGCGACACAAGGTATCCAGGCGCAGACATTGGCCAACTACGAAAACGCCCGTAAAGCGAATCTAAAAATTCTTGGCGCAGTGAATAAAATTGATGTTGCTCAACCGGATCAGATTCAAAACGCAGTGCTGGATCTTGCCGAATTGATTAGCGCGTCGCCAGAGGATATTTTGCGAGTCTCCGGGAAAACAGGCGAGGGCGTGCCGTCTTTACTGGAATCGGTAGTAAAGAATGTCCCACCACCGAAAGATTCACATGATAAGGTTGGACGAGCATTAATTTTTGATTCTTTGTACGACGAGCATAAAGGAGTAATGGCTTTTATTCGGGTATTTGATGGTGAATTTTCAATTAATCAGGACGTTCATTTATTGGCCACGAAAACTACCGTGAAAACAAAAGAGATCGGCACATTTTCACCTAAGCAGACTCCCGGCGCGATTCTTAAAACTGGGGAGATTGGCTATGTGGCTACGGGATTGAAAGATCCCGGTAAGTTAAAGATTGGCGACACGGTTTCGACTAGCCTTGAGGCGAAACAGCTGGGAGGATATGCTGAGCCTCGTCCAGTGGTATTCGTTTCATTTTATCCCGAAGAAGGCGATCAGTATGACGAATTGAAGCAGGCGCTAGGAAAACTGCGTCTATCCGATGCCTCATTAACCATTGAATCGGACGCGAGTGAAGTTCTAGGCAGAGGATTCAAGGGTGGATTTTTAGGAAAGCTTCATTTTGAAATCGTGGCGGAGCGTATTTTGCGCGAATTTAAAATTGAGACCGTACACAGCTTTCCTTCCGTTGCTTACCGGGTGGACGGCAAGCTGATTACTAATCCGAAAGATTTTCCAAATGATTATAAAACCGCGGAAGAGCCGATGACGCGAACCGAGATCGTCACGCCCCCAGAATATCTGGGCGCGGTAATCCGCCTAAAAGAGATGTTTCGATTTTCAGAAATGACTACGGAAACTTTGAAGAATAAAATTGTCGTAAAAGCGAAATTACCACTCTCAGATCTGATTCGTGACTTGGATGACAAGCTCAAATCCGTTTCTCAGGGGTTCGCTTCTTTTTTCTATGAGCTGATCGATTTTGCTCCGGCGGATGTGGCAAAGCTGGAAATTCACGTGGCAGAAAATCTAGTGCCGGGACTAACGCGTATTCTTCCTCGTGAGGATTTGGATCGGGAAGCGAGAGTAACCTGCGAGAAACTTAAGGATCTTTTGCCGAAACAGCAGTTCACTCAGGCAATTCAAGCTTTGGTTGGCGGCAAAATAATCGCTCGCGAAACTATTCCGGCAATGAAAAAAGACCTCGGTGATTTCGGTAAGAACGGCGGTGATCGCACGCGCAAGATGAAGCTCTGGAAGAAGCAGGCGCGTGGTAAGGAGCGCCTCAAGGAACGAGGGACAGGTTCTAGCATTAAGATCCCGGCAAATATTTTTAAGGAGCTCCTTAAAAAATAGCCCTTAGAGGTGGCTACGTTTATGATCTGGTGTAGAATAAAAGCATGAGGATGCTGGCTTGGGTAATCGGAGTAATTTTCGTAACTGTTTTATCGGTCCAGCTTTTTCATCTATATAGAGCTAGCGCTGATTTACAGGCGCGCCTTGTGGAGGAGAGATCTGAGGTGGAGAATCTAGTACAGGAGCACACCCAACTTCAGGCGGATATCCATTATTTTTCCGATCCAGAGAATTTAGCGAAAGAGCTAAAGGCGAAGTTTGACTACAAACGACCTGGTGAAAAATTAATTAAAATACAATAAAAAAAGATGACGAAAAACCTTCTCTTATTTCTTCTGGTAATTTTCATCGGTATCACCGCGTATTATTTTATTCATCTAGGTCATTACCCGGTTGCGATTGTCAATGGTAGTTTAATTACCGCGAAAGATTTGAATGACGCGAATACGGTGGCGACCAGATATTATATCAGTACGCTGGCCGGTGAGAACTTGGTTGAGCAAGCCTTAGCAATCCATACAGAATCTGATCCAACCAGCCCAGTAATTCAACAGGAATTACGTCGTGCGACCTTACAGGATCTCATTGATAAATCTTTAATTTCTTCTGAGCTAAATAATCGCATCGGGCGTGGTTTGAATTCTGCAGTTGCTAGTCGATTAAATGATGTTAATGCGGATAATGAGATCGTTGCTGAAGCCGCTAAACTTCTGTACGGACTGGATTTCGCTAGTTTTAAAGAGATGGTACTGGTGCCGCAGGCCGAAAGGGAATTATTGGAAGGCAGATTATTTTTAGAGCAGGAAAAATTGGATAGCTGGTTGGCGAGCGCGGAAATAGCCGCCCGGGTGATAATTTTGACACCGGAGTTTTCTTGGGATAAGAATAAGGTAGTTTTACGTTCGCAATAGCGGGTATGGTTCAGTGGTAGAATCCCGCACTAAAAGAAAGAGCATGAATGCAGGTGTCGTATAGTGGCAGTACATGACCTTCCCAAGGTTAGAGCGTGGGTTCGATTCCCATCACCTGCTCACCGAGTCTAACTCGGCTTCGCGAAGCGGAGACGAGTTAGCGAGGTAGCCGAGTCTGCCAAGTCAAACTTGGCTAGCGACTCGGCCCTTATCTATATTTATATATAAAAAGCGAAGTTAGACTTCGCACTCATTATGGGAAGATATTATCTATATACATTGCTTTCTTTAGTGATGGGACAGGTGCGACAAGCAGTTCGACTTGCTCCGTGAATCGCGTAAGCGATTTTTACGGGGTTCCGGTATCCCGCCTTTTTCCTTTGAAAAATAAACCTAAAGCGGTTATTATTGGTATCATTAAGCCAGTGTAGTTCAATGGCAGAACATTACTTTCGTAAAGTAGAAATGTGGGTTCGATTCCCGCCACTGGCTCCAAAAATATGTTCAAACCCTTAACTGGAAAATACGATCAAGGTCCTTGTCATCTCACTATTTACGCCGGCGTAGGGGGCGATGACGCGAAAGATTGGGCAAATATGCTTTTCCGAATGTATATTAAGTTCGCCCAGAAAAAAGGTTGGAAAGTAGTGCAAACGGAAGACCATGGCTTATCGATACAGGGTGAGTTTGTTTATGGCACGCTGAAGCAGGAGATGGGCGTGCATCGCCTGGTGCGTATCTCGCCATTCTCTTCAAAGCAGGCGCGTCACACTTCCTTCGCTCTTGTAGAAATTGTGCCGATTTTAGAAGATATGGAGCATAAAAAAATAATTATTCCGCCGGAAGATTTACGAGTAGAAACTACCAGATCCAGCGGTCCGGGTGGACAGAATGTAAACAAGCGAGAAACGGCTGTGCGAGTAGTCCATCTGCCAACCGGTTTGGCTTCTGAATCTCAGCAGGAACGTTCTCAGTTACAAAATAAAGAAAAAGCTTTGGCGCTTTTGAAATCAAAACTGATGGCGTTAATGATTGCCCAACAGAAACAGCAGTTATCGGATTTGCGGACGAAGGTGAAGCCCGAGTGGGGCAATCAGATCCGCTCGTATGTTTTGAATCCATACAAAAAAGTGAAGGATCACCGGACGGACGTGGAGTCCTCCCAGCCCGACAAGGTTTTAGACGGAGAGCTTGATAAGTTCATCGAAGCGGAGTTAAACTTATAGCTGTGATTGCTTTTACTAATGTAACTAAATCCTATGACGGCCAGAAGGCGTTGGAGGACGTAAATTTTAAGATTGAACCAGGAGAATTTGTATCGATTGTCGGTAAGTCCGGAGCCGGTAAATCAACGATCATTAAGCTATTAATCGGCGAAGAAAGGCCTACGAAAGGCCGTGTTATCGTTGGTCCGCATGAGGTGAATAAGCTCCGTTCTGATGAGATGCCGCAGCTTCGGCGCAAAGTCGGTATCGTGTTCCAGGATTTCCGCCTGCTTCCGACCAAAACTGTCTATGAGAACGTGGCCTTCGCACTCGAGGTGCAGGGTAGGGTCCAGGAAGAGATTGAGGAGTTGGTACCGCAAATGCTGGACTTGGTCGGTCTCGCTGATAAGAGAGATAGTTTTCCACACGAGCTTTCCGGCGGTATGAAACAACGGGTAGCAATCGCGCGCGCGATGATTCATCGTCCGGCAGTGATTATTGCCGATGAGCCAACCGGGAATCTAGACCATGTTAATGCTCAAGAGATTATGAACCTTCTCTTTAAGATCAACGAGCTTGGCACAACGGTTATTTTGGCCACTCATAACCGTGATATAGTGAATAGGATAAAGAAACGGGTGCTCGCGCTTGAGAACGGTAAATTAGTTAAGGATGCAGTGATGTCGGAATACTCTTTTTCTTAATTGCCTTACCCCGAAGGGGAGCTATCTATTTTGAGCAGTTACTGCGTTGCTTCTCCTTGGAATATGATATATTCGTTCGTCGTCGCGCCTTGTACCTGCTTCAAAATATATGCTTCAATGAAGAAATAGAGTGTTTCGACATCACTTATGGCAACTACACTTTTTAGAATCATAAAATTCGGATTGCAGACCTTTTCCCGAAATGGGCTTCTTTCAGCTACCACTACAGTGATTATGGTGCTAGCGGTCCTGGTTTTTAATGGCCTTCTAGTTTTTAATGTGGTTGCTAACTCCGCGACTGATTCTATCCAGGACAAGATTGATATCAGCGTTTATTTCAAGGCTAGCGCCGCTGAGAATCAGATATTAAATTTGCAGAAGGGTCTTCAATCATTAGCAGAAGTACGCGCGGTAGAATATGTTTCTCAAGAAAAAGCTTTAGAGATTTTTAAGAATAATCACGGCGATAACGACGCGGTATCGCAAGCTCTTGCCGAATTACAGGTGAACCCGTTACTTGCCTCGCTTAATATTAAAGCGAAAGCTCCGGAGCTTTATCCAACTATTGCGGGTTTTTTTGAAAATCCCAATCTGGAATCTTTAATCGAGAAAGTAACTTATGGAGAAAATAAGGACGCGATTAACCGATTAGCCGCGATTATTTCAACTGTTAAAAACGTAGGCTGGGGGATGACTATTTTTCTCGCTTTAGTCGCAGTAATGGTGACCTTTAACACAATTCGTTTGGCTATTTATTCTAACCGAGAAGAGTTGGCAGTGATGCGCTTAGTAGGAGCATCTAATAAGTTTATTAACGGACCGTACGTGGTTGCCGGTGTTATCTACGGAGTTTTAGCCGCCTTAGTAGGCATCCTGATCTCTACCCCGATGATTTTAGTTTCTTCGCCGTATGTAGAGGCGTTCATTCCCGGACTTTCATTATCGGCATATCTGGGGAGCCATGTGCCGCAGTTCGTATTTTATCAGCTTTTTTTCGCGGTAGCTCTAGGAGCGGTATCCGCGGTGGTAGCTGCCAGGCGTTATCTGAAGATTTAATTTATCAGCTTAAAACTGAATAATTTGTCGGGCATTGGGATGGCTGATATTCAAAACGTAGGTAGCGTCGCCGCTTCTTGAGGTCAGGCCGAGAATGCAATCACGACTGGCATTAAAGGCCAGTCCGCCGGACGAGCCGCCAAATTTTTTCGCGTCAGTGACAATATAGTCCGGTGTTTGTCCTGGGCGAGCGTAATAAAATTCATCCTTGAAGACTCTTAAAAATTCAATGACGGTGCTCACGGTGCGAATTATCTCATATCCCTGTGAAGCAGTATTGATGACCTGCCAGTCAAAGTGTAATATTTTGTCGCCGGCGGAAGCATTATGACAAAATGGATAAGGAATGAAAGAAAATGGGTCACCAGTCCAACCGTAGTATTTTTTCCAGTAGGCCAGCTGACTTTCAAAGTCGGCGGTTTTTTGAATTTTTAAAAGCGCGATATCGTTATCGTTATTTCCCGAGGCATTTATGACTCTAGCTGGTAAGGTGCCAAAGGTTCGGATTGAATAATCGGTGTTTTCACTGAAAGCCGGAAATGAAACTTGGCAATTGCCATTTGGCTCATGGTTGGCGACGTGATTGTTTGTGGCTACATGTCCTTCCGCGTCAAGAATAATTCCGGATCCCGCTAAGCTTTTGTACCCTCCTTGTGGAAGTTCGTATGAACATTGCACCGCTACTACGCCGCGCCATAACTCCTGCTCATCTCTGGGATTTACAATACCCAGCCGTAACTCCTCTTCCAGGAGAGCGCCGTATTTTGATTTCAGATCTGGCAGTGTTCCTGTGTTGATTGAGGTCGCGGCAATCGTTGCTTCGGTTTTAGCTGGTAGTACCGTTTTAGGTAGAGTCGCTGGTTCGGATTGCGGTTTTGCGACTATTGGCGCTACGGTTATTTCTGATAATCTACTGGCGGGTGTTGAGGTAGCGGTGGATTGCTTGGTCGAGCCGATTCTATTTGTATTTTCAATTCTGATTATATAGGGGATGGAAGTAAGCGAAACGAAAACCCCAGCGATAATAATCACTCTCTCTATAATTCGAGCCAAACGTTGCATACCCTTAGATTACACTATCAATGCTCCGAGACAGGGATTCCTGTTCCTTCGGCACTCGCTGCGTAAACATGCTCGTGCCTCACCCACAGCCTGGGTTTTTCCAAACGCAAAGCAGTTTGCGTTTAGAAAATACCCTTCGACTCCCGTTTCTTCAAAAAATAAGCCTCAGCAAAAAACCGCCTTGCGGCGGTCGTTTGCTGATGTGATGTTCCGAGACAGGGATTCGAACCCCGATTCTGCGCTCCAGAGGCGCATGTCCTACCATTAGACGATCTCGGAATGGCATCCTTTATCTATTGCTTAGGCTATATTATAATAAACTAAACTTATGAGCAAATACAAAAATACTTTTATTGTCGTTGGCGTGACGGTGATTTTGCTGGTTTTATTCGCGGTTCCCCGGATGTCCGATCCGAATCGGGGACTTTCAGCTAAGTGGCAAGAAGCCGGCTTGGATTGCATGTCTAACGGTCATAGTAATGTGCTGATGCATTTTCATCCGCGTCTTTCGATCAGTGTTGACGGGGTGTCGGAGTCCATCCCTGCGAATATCGGTATTACTAATACGTGCATGTCGGAATTGCACACGCATGACGGAACCGGCACGATTCACGCAGAATCTGTTTCCGGCGAAAAGAAATTCTATTTGAAAGATTTTATGACGGTGTACGGCCAGGTCCTGGCGCGTTCGGGATACGATGTCGTCATGAAAGTTGACGGTAAACTAAATACCCAGCTCGGCGAGCTGGAACTCAAGGACAAGCAGCAGATCGAGCTCATCTATACGAAAGCGGCACAATAAAAACATGGGAGAATTCGTGCCGGAAAAAAATAAGTTTACAAAAGACCTGCCAGGTATTACTAAGAAGATGCTTGATGAGCACTTCAAGCTTTACGAAGGCTATGTAAAGAAGACCAATGAGATGCGGGGAAAGATTGCCGAGGCAGATAAGTCAGAAGCGAATGGGGTCTTTAGCTATATCGGAGAATTGAAGCGGCAGGAGACCTTCGCGGTCAACGGCGTTAAGCTACATGAAGCATATTTTGGCCATCTTGCTGGTGACGGTCAGCCAAAAGGCGATCTAGTTACGATGATCGAGAGAGATTTCGGATCTCTTGATGCTTGGAAGATCGATATGGTAGCGACTGGCCTTGCCGCTCGTGGTTGGGCAATCCTGGCTTATGACTACAAGGATAATCGCTTACATAACTACGGCGCCGACGCTCATAACGTGGGCGCGGTTTGGGGAGCGATTCCGGTGATTGTTCTTGATGTCTACGAACACGCTTATTTTATTGATTACGGAGTAAACCGTAAGGATTACATCAGCTCTTTTTTTGCTAATCTGGATTGGGGATTCGCCAATGATATTTTAAAGAAATATACCAATGCAAAAATCTAAACAAAAAATTTTGCTTGTTGACGATGATCCGTTATTGACGAAAATGTATCAGAGTAAATTAACCCAAGAAGGTTACTTAGTATCTTTCGCTCATAATGGAATTGACGGAATCGCACTGGCTAAAAGTGAGAAGCCGAATCTGATTCTTCTGGACGTGATGATGCCGAAGATGGATGGTATTGATACCTTAAAGGAATTAAAGAAGGACCCAGTCACCAAAACAATTCCCGTAGTGATGCTGACGAATTTAGGGGATAGTGAGTATCATGTGGAAGGCGCAAAATTACTCGGCGCCGAAGAATACCTGATGAAATCCAGTACTGACCTCCATACCCTGCACGAAGTGGTTACAAGGATTTTGAATTCCTAGCATTTTCGTTGTATCATTAGCCCGTTCTTTGAAAGGTTAATTTGTGTACGAAGGACGTCCACGGGCCGTAGAGTTTGCTTCTCAGGCTAATCAAAGCCCGGATTTTGATCTTGTCATGCCGACCATGTTGGGTCTTCTTGAAGACCTTGTGCCCGGTACGGAGATCATGAATGAGTTTCTAGTCGAATTTGAGAAATGTACTGATCCGTCTTATGGTGACTTTTTTGTCTATCCGAGCAAGGCCAAAACGGTGCGTTTTGCGCCGAGGCGCTGGCATCAGCTGGCTCTTTTTGTCCGAAACGCGCTCTTAATTCGTGACCCAGCCATGATACTTTCCTGGCATGAAATCCGCGCGATTTTTGACCGGGCGGTGGTCGCGGTGACTGGGTGCAGTGTCGGTAACAATGCCGCGCACGCGATCGTCCGCGACATCCGTCCTGGGCAGATTAAGATCGCGGATCCTAAGGATTATCATCTGACCAACGCAAACCGGGTTCATCTGACTTTTGAAGACTTCGGCCGCAACAAGGCGCTAGTGACGGCCGAGCAGATTCACGCGGTTGATCCGTATATCCGGGTGTCTCCATATAGCGAGGGTGCTCACCAGGGAAATCTTGATGATTTTCTGGAAGGCGTTACTTTGCTGGTAGAGGAGTGCGATGATATCGACACTAAGATCACAATCCGTGAGAAGGCTCGTGTGCTGGGCATTCCGGTGCTGATGGTGACCGATCTTGGTTCCGCGGCTCAGTTGGACGTTCGACGCTTTGATCTAGACCGTTCGTTACCAATCGCCGCTTGCGGCGTTTCTGACGAGGAGATTTACTCCATTCAGGAGCGTTGCCGTAAGGATCCGAATCGTGAAAATTTTTACGATTTTGTCTTTGCGATTGTGGGTAAAAATCACATCTATACTCCGGAGTTTAAAGTTTTAGCTTTTAAGGAAGAGCCGCCGGTGTTTGGCGGCGTGCCCCAACTTGGATCTACGGCGATGATGGCCGGTGGAATGGTGGCGGAAGCTGCCGCTCGGCTAATGCTGGGCTTTGATCTCCCCGAAAGAATGTTCATCAATAAGTTTACCGGAAAGGTAATTTTTGAAGGGAGGAGAATGTGAACGGAACCAACTACTCGGCTTGGGATATCCAGCCTTTGCCAGTTGGCCCGGTGGATAAGAAAGATCTTTATCGGAATTTAGTGGGCTGGGCAATTCTAGCCCCAAACTCTCACAACGTTCAGCCATGGCGATTCAAGGTTTCGCTGGCCGATGATCGAATTGATATTTTGATTCCAGAAGCAACGATCTTGCCGGCGTCAGATAAGTTGGCGCGACAGGCGCAGATCAGTGTCGGCTGTGCTTTGGGGAATTTGCTCATGGCGGCGCAGGCCTACGGATTTGAGACTGGTGATGATTTTACTGCTATTGATTCAGACCACGTGGCTTCTCTGAGACTTTCTTACCCTGGACATATACCCTCGGTTAACCAAAAGTTATTTGACGTGATGAAGAGCCGTAGGATGAATCGGAGCAAGTATGATATTTCAAAACCGATACCGGAAAATTTGATGGCGGAAATCAGAAAGTTCGGAGATTGTCTAGGCAAGGACGAAGGCTTGACCCTGCACCTGATTCAGGATAATCCGACCCGATTTGCAATCGCTGAAATTCAGTATTTGGCCGACCGGGCGGTGGTAGCCAGAAACGATTTTCGGTTGGAGTTGGGTAATTATTTTCTTGAGAACGACAGCTCTAAAGATATCGGCATGCCCGGAAAAACTTTTGGCCTGAATGATGCCACGGCTATCCGGATGTGCGCTGAACTGAAGAAATTGGGAGCGTTTGATCCCGATCTGGCGCATGGCTTCGCCGCCGCAGACCGTGACGGAATTAAGAGTGCGCCATTACTTGGTGTAATCAGCGCCAAAGACGACACTATTCACAGCAGAATTCTGGCCGGCGCGCTTTTTCAAGGCCACTGCACGAGCGCGGAGTTTCATGGATTTTCGGTTGCGGTTCATGCGGCGATAATAGAAGTAGCCGCTTTCCGGATGATGTTGAAGATTAGATTAGGGTTGCTTTCGCGGATGCCGCTAGTGTTGTTTCGAATGGGATATGCGACTGAGCAGAGACCGCATTCGCCACGAGCGAGGGTGGACAGCGTCCTCGAGTTTATTTGATAGTTTTAACCCCTTCATATAGTATGGAGGGGTTCTTTTATAATTGGAGTGTAAGAAATGTACAAGATACATCAGCTATTGAAAGACCTTCCTGATTCAATTTCAAGACTTGGATTTAAGGATTGTGTTGTTGAAACGTATCGAGTGAAGGTTGCCAGTATGATGCCCTTTCGAAATACGCCACTGGGAAAAATACTTGATATCGCGAGGAGGTCTTCGCGAGTTTACGGTAGGCGACCGCTTTATGACAAGTTGGATGAGAAGGCGGCGATTTACATAGCCAGGGCTGTATATCCGGATTTTGAGGAGTGGCTAAGTTATCGGCTGGTGCCATTTTTCGGCGAACCGCAAGGAGCAGGAGAGCTAAATCTTTTCGAAGGCAGAGGAATGGATTCGGTTCAGCCCGGTTCTACTGTGGAAGACATGGTTCGTAGAAAAATTTTCAATGGTGATAAAAATTTTGGAAATAATGTTTGGGCGACTTCCAGAATGTGTGGCATCCGTCCTTATCAAATTAGTTCGTCTGGCACGATCGTAACCATGCCTAAGCACAAGTATTCCGCGCTTTGCTACGCGGCAATCAGTTACCACATGTATGAGGATTATCTACGCGGCCTTGGCGTGAAATACACCAGCGGAATTATTTTGAACAAATTCATTGAAAGTGCGCTGACCGTCACGATTAATGGTAAACGATATGGCGCACTTTTTACTCCGGCCACCACGAGCCTGGGAGTGCAACCGGGAAGCATAACCGTGAATCGCAAAAATTATGGGCCTTATGTTTACGGCTTTCCCGGCTACTGGCTAAACTTTCAAAAGCTAGTTAAGGAATTAAGGCTTCTTTTGGAAGCTAATCATTTGACCGAGGCTTGTTTTAAGCACTATCTCGGCATTAAGAAGCCGTTTGCGGCCATCCTTGATTCCGGCAGATCGACTATGGAAATAATGGCCGTGTTGCATAAGTTAGGTAATTTACTAACTGTCAGTGGAAAGTTGGAGCATTGTTCAGAAATGACCGGAGAAAATTTGCGTCAGTTAATCGATGACCGAGTTTCGGATGGACCGGAGCTTAAGATTACCAACGTTGAAGAAATCCAGAATGAGGTGTTGAAGTTTTTCGGCGCGGCGCTTGCTGGCCAGATAAGCTAATCTCCCAATTTATTTCGGGAGATTTTTTATTAGTCGAAAGGCGTTAATAATGGAATGCTATAATAAAAAAAGACAATGTATTTTACTTCAATCAATATCCTTGAGATCGTGCTGGGCCTGGTAACCTTTTTTGCCTCTTTTTCAATTGGCTTGGCGGTGTATTTGAAAAATACGAAAAGCTGGACTAATCGATTTTTCTTATCATTAGCCCTGATTATTTGCTTATACATAGTTGTGAACTATCTGTCTTTGCATCCGCCTGGTCAAACAGTTTTAAGCCAGCTTTTTTGGATTAGAGTAGTGATGTTCGTGGCATCTTTTATGTCGCCGATTTTGTTTTTACTTGTTCATACTTTTCCTGAAGGTGAGATACAGTTTTCGCGCTCAATGCTTATTTTGATTTTTGCGGCTATGTTAGTCGCGGCCGGCCTTTCTCTTTCTCCCTTTGTTTTCTCAGATATTCAGTATCTGAACGGTCAGCTAGTACCAATTCCCGGCTTAGGAATGATTTTCTTTATTGCTAATTTTGTTGGTTTTTTGATTCTAAGTTTTATCAACCTATTTATTAAATATCGCGAAGCTTTCGGTCAGCAACGAGCTAAGGTTACTTACTTACTTTTTGGCGTGGTCGGCACTTTCTCCTTAATGACAATCTTCACGGTAGGCTTCATTGTCGTCGCGAAGAATTCAGCCGGCATTATTCTTGGCCCAATCTTTCCGGTTATCCTTATGGCGGCAATCGGGTACGCGATTGTGCGGCATAGATTTCTCGATATTCAGCCAGTCATTGCTCGGGCCGTTTCGTTCGCGATTTTTTTCCTGCTGTTCGCTTTGAGTTACGCGTTTCTTTTTTTGATTGTCTTTAAACAATTTTTAGCAGTTAGTATTAGCACCTCGGCCTTGTCTTTGTTCATGGCACTTACGGTGGTCGCGATGCTCAGTTTTCAGCCGTTAGCTTTTCAGATCAAAAAGTGGACCAGTCGCTATTTTTTACGCGCCGTTTATGATCAGGACGAGTTATTGTCTAGGCTGACCCACATTATGGCAGAGAATATCGATTTAATTGGCTTGACGCGCGGTATTTTGGACGTGGTTATGAAATCGATGCGCATCAGTCGAGCCGCCTTTCTAATTGTTAGCGGTCATCAGATTAAGGGCGTGCACGGAATTGGTTATGAGTTTGCTCCCGAACATTATAGTAATTTAGAAAAACTTCTTCACGAAACTAAAGGCAAGAGCCATTTTATTTTAGATGAATTGAAGGAGGGTAGTTTAAAAAATATTTTTCGTGATTTGGAAGTGGCCTTCGCGGTGCCGATTCGAGTAGGGAAAAATGAAGTGGCGATATTAATTTTGGGCCAGAAGCTTTCTGGAGAATCCTACTATGCAAGTGATATTGATGTTTTGGATGTTTTTGCAGCGGAAGCGGGGATCGCGATCGAGAACGCCGAGGCGTACGAAGAGATTAAGCAGTTCAATAAAGAGCTTGAAGGTAAAGTGGATGAACGCACGCATGAGTTAAAAGAGTCGCAAAAGCGTGAGCTAGATAAGGCTTTGTCCATTGCTAAGCTGAAGGATGAATACGTATTTTTAGCCGCGCATGAATTACGTACACCAGTAACGGTAATCCGAGGATTTTTAGAAATGATCAACGATTCCAAGTCCCGTGTTTCCAAAGATATAAAAGGAAGTCTTCTATCGATTGGCGAAGCGAGTGAGCATTTGAATGATCTTTTGAATGATCTTCTGGAGATTGCGCGCGCGGAAGCAGGAACCACTAAGATAATCACTGTGCCAATAGATGTACTGCCGGTCATTAGCTTGGTAGCCAAAGATCTCGCGGCAGTTGCTTGGAAGCGGAAGATTCAAATAACCGTCAAACCAGTTTCTGGTCTTCGGCACGTCCTTGCCGATGAAGGCAAGCTTAAGGAGGTGTTAATGAATCTTATTGGGAATGCGGTGAAATATAATCGTGACGGCGGGAGCGTTACGGTAAATACGGAATTAGTTGATGGCAAGATAGTCGTCGAGGTGCAGGATACGGGATACGGTATTCCAAAGGATCAGCAGTTACGCATTTTTGAAAAGTTTTTTCGGGCTCAGACTAAGGAAGTCCAAGAAATTACCGGTACCGGCCTTGGTCTTTTTATAGTAAAAATGCTGGTAGAAAAGATGGGTGGTTCCGTCTGGTTTAAGTCAGAAGAGGGCAAGGGCAGCGTCTTCAGTTTTTCTGTTCCCGCGATTCAGTAACCCAATTGCTATAATAGAGATATAGTCGCTAAGCATGTTTAAGAAAGAATCACTCCCACGGTATTTGATTACGGCCATAGTTTTTCTTGGCCTTTATTTAATTTTAGCTCAAGCCGGACAGATACTCGCGGAAAATACGGGGCAATTAAGATTAGTTTGGCCGGCGACCGGCCTAGCTTTCGCTCTACTCTTGATTTTCGGCGTTCGTTATTGGCCGGCCGTTTTTATTGGAGCGCTCATCGCCAGCCTTACGTTTAATGAGTCAGTTTTTGCCGCGCTAGGAGTAGCGACCGGCGATGTGCTGGGGGTGCTTATTCCAACGTTACTTCTTCGGCATTGGAAATTTTCTGAATCATTGCGTCAGGTCAGCGATGTGACTAAATTTATCTTTGCCGGTGTGGTTTTTGGTCCGGCAATTAGTGCCAGTCTTAGCGCGATAGTTCTAACTGCTTCCGGCGTGGTAGATTTTCAGGTTCTTGCGCAGATTTTAGTGGCTTGGTTTCTGAGTGGCGTCGTGGGGGTTTTAATGGTTACGCCTTTAATCCTGGCATTTCGAGAAAGAAGTTATCGAGAAATTATTGCTAGTAAATCTAGTAAGGCGATTATTATTTTGGCATCCGTATTGGTGGCGGCGTTTATTTTTGCGAGACAAGATCAGGATTCTCTTATATTCGAGCACGTTAGATTTATTATTTTTCCAATAATCATCTGGTCAGCGGTTGCGATTTCGCAGATCGGCGTGTCCGTTTCGGTATTTTTAGTGGGTGTTATTGCCGTAGCGAATATCCTGATCAATTCCGGCCATACGGCTGGAATGATCGGATTGTCAGTTCATAATCATAATCTTATTTTACTGCATGTTTTTATGTTTTTTGGCGCGACTTCGGCGATGCTATTGGCGGCCGCTATTAATGAAACAAAGGAAGCTCAGAAGCAGACCGCGGAAAGTGAGAACCGCTATCGCCAACTAGTGGAGCTCTCTCCGGACGCTATCTTTATTCAGAGTGACGGCCGTTTCACTTTCTTGAACAGCTCGGCGATTCGCATGTGCGGCGCGAATCATGCCGAAGAGTTGATCGGTAGGTCAGTATTGGATTTCGTCCATCATGACTACGCGGCGGGAGCAAAGCAAAAAAATCGTGGCTTTACCGAACAAAGAATCACTCGCCTAGATGGGTCTTCGTTGCTAGTGGAATTAGCCGCTGTTCCTTTTAATTATCAAGGGAAGATAGCGGCGCAAGTCATCATGCGAGATATCCGTAGCCGCAAAGAGGCGGAGCAGAGACTTAAGATTTCTCTGGAAAGTATCGAGCGGGAAAAAGCCAGAGATGAAGCCCTATTAGGAAGTATCGCGGAGGGGGTAGTGGCGATAGATACTACTGGCCGGGTAATTTATATTAACGACCAGGCGAAATCGTTACTAGGGTTTAGCAATGATGAAATTCTTGGCAAGAATTTCAATGAACTTGTGCCGGCGGAAGACGAGCGTGGAATAAGTATTCCGGTTGATAAAAGACCATTTTATCTGGCCGTGTCTACTCGGAAGAGAACCGGATCTGCGTCCGATTACATTATTCGTAAAGATAAAGTTAAGGTGCCAGTTTTAGCGACCGCCGCGCCGGTTATTCTAGATGGCAAAGTAGTAGGCGCGATCGGAACCTACCGAGATATTACTAAAGAAAAAGAAATTGAAAAGGCGAAGACGGAATTCGTTTCTTTGGCGTCGCACCAGTTACGTTCCCCACTAACTGCTTTCAAATGGGTGATAGAGCTTTTGCGTAACGATAAAAAGACTAGTGCAAAAGTTCGGGAAAAGATTGATTATCTTTACCGCGCGAATGACCGACTGATCGTTTTAGTTAATGATCTTCTAAGCGTTTCGCGAATTGATGTCGGCGCCTCTCTTGTGCATAAACGGGTTAGTGATGTTAAAAAATTAATTGCGGACGTTGTGGATACCTTAAAGCCGGATGCGGAAGCTAGAAAGCAAAAAATTGTTATCAGTATGAAAATCGAATTAGTTAGTAGCGTGATTGACCCGAATCTTTTTTCTGAGGCTTTTAAAAATATTTTAGACAACGCGATTTCTTATGGTACGCCCGGATCAGATATTAAAATTGCAGTCGATCAGCAGAGTATGAACTTTTTAGTGAGTGTTTATAATGATGGTCCGCCGATCGCGCCCGAGGATAAGGTTAAGCTTTTCACGAGATTTTATCGTGGCGTCGGCGCGAGCGTCCAAAAACCAACCGGCAGTGGCTTAGGTCTCTTTATTGCCAAGTCATCCATAGAATCAAACGGTGGTAAGATCTGGTTTGAATCTGGAGTGAAAAAAGGCACTACGTTTTACTTCACTGTGCCGATTACTTCGTAGTATGATAGTATAAAAAATATACTATGACTAAAAAAACTACAGTGTTTGTGGTTGAGGACGAGCAGATTCTGGCCAATTCATTAAAAGAATTTTTAGAGGCGGACGGCTATTCCGTTACGGTCGCTGGCAATGGCTCAGAGGCATTAAAAATGCTTCCTCAGGTTAAGCCGGATCTGATATTATTAGACATCGTATTACCCGAGGTGAACGGTGTTACTTTTCTCAAAGAAATTCAAAAATCGGATTCTCCGTTTAAGGATACGTTAGTTATAGTTCTGACTAACCTGCCGGGCGATATTAATAGCTTTCGAGCAATGGGCGTGAATGCGGCGGGCTATTTTGTTAAAGCTAATATAAAACTTGAGGAGCTTTCAAAGATCGTCAAAGAGACTTTAGGTAAGAAATAGCATCTGTAACTTTTCGCGGAGTTTTTCCTGCGTATTGAATGGTTTCCCTATCTAGGATTTTAATCCGTGTCTTATTTTTAATCACATACACTCCCGGCTGTGGATTTAGGGCGCGGATTTTTCTATCTAATAGGGATGGATCCTCTGTTGCGAGATCGACTAGAGCGTCTTCGGTTTTAAACTTTTTTGTGACTGTGGCGTCGGTGTTGTTTTGGCTGGTCAAATCAATTTTGTCAGTCAGGAACTTCGGCAGTGTTGCCACGAGAAGCTCACCAGAGAGCCGGCCGAGCTTCTCTTCGAGGCTGAGGTAAGTTTCGGAGCCAGTGATGGTAGCTTTCTCGCTTGCGAAAATTGGACCGTGATCCACTTTTCTATCTATAAGAAAAAGCGTGGTACCAGTTTCTGTTTCACCATTGAGGATGACGCTTTGGATTGGTGTGGTGCCGCGATATTTAGGCAAAAGCGAGGGGTGCACACCGATCATGCCTTTCTTGGGTATTTTCAGGATTTTTTCAGGTAAAATCTTCGCGTAAGCGGCTACAATCGCGAAGTCAAAATTTTCTTTGCGCAAATATTCCAGATCCGGTTCGTCTAAATGTTCCGGCTGGAAAACTGGAATTGCATATTTTTGGGCGAGAATCTTAGTAGGCGGAGCAGTGATAATCTGTTTTCTTCCTACTGGCTTATCTGGATTACATACCACCATGGCTGGCGACATTCCCGCGCTAATCAGTTTTTCTAAAACTATCGCGGCGAAGCGAGGAGTGCCGAAAAAGGCATATTTCATTTGACTATGGGTACCCGCTCTACTTGCTTTGCTTTGTCCACAAAAAGTTTACCGTTGAGATGATCGACTTCATGCTGAAGCACACGGGCGAGAAGGCCCCAGGCCTTGATTTTGACCGGCCTGCCATTCTGATCCCAGCCCTTTAGTGTCACTTTTTCCGGGCGCTCTACTGCTCCATATAGTCCGGGTATGCTCAGGCAGCCTTCGTCCAATGTGAGCTTTTCCTTGGAGAGCTGAATCAGCTCCGGGTTGAAGATGGAATAGAATTTGTTTTCTACTTTAGCGACGAACACCTTTATATTCAGGCCAATCTGATTAGCGGAGAGGCCGATGCCCTCGGCGCTTTGCATAGAGCGGCGCATTGTTTGGATTAGTTCCCGGATTTCTTTTTTAGTGTACTTTTTAAAATCAAAAAGCGCCGTGGGTGTGCGGAGAAATTTCTCATCCTTTTTATTTGCGACCGTTACTATCGTCATTTGTTTGTTTTTTAGACTTAGTTTTTCGTTTGCCCTTGAGCATCCTCATAAAATAGGCGCCCTTATTTTTAACCCCGTCACGCTCCGCGACTGATTTAGCTATGTGCATCATTGTCTGATCACCGTAAATCTTTGCGAGTCTTATATAAAGGGATCGGTGCTCCTGGTCTTCTAAAATATTGGCAATTTCCAATCCTGTCAATTGGTAGGACTTATAAATTTTTGATTTCTTTGCGCGTTTCTTGAGCTCATCAAAATAACCTTTACTGGACGGGGGCAATAAACTCATACTATGATTATAACTCATCTCTAGCTATGGCCCGCAAAAAACGTTTATTTATAGCCATTAATCTGCCGGAAAATATTAAAAAAGATCTAGAACTGGCGGTCAGTGAGGTCCAGTTTAAGGTGGATTCAAGCATCCGTTTTACGGAACGAACCAGCTGGCATCTCACTCTTATTTTCCTCGGTGAACAGTCAGACGATGATGCAAATCTGATCAATCAGGCGATGGCCGAGGTTGCGGCTGACTTTGAGTCGCCGGTAATTGATTTTGAAAAGATCACATACGGACCAATCGGCAGAACGCCACGCATGATCTGGTTGATCGCGAAACGCGAAACCTCGGATTTTTTGTTAAATATAAAAAAAGCCCTAGAAAGATCCCTATTTGAAAATGGCATTACTTTTGAACAAGAGCATCGTCAATTTAACGCACATATTACCTTAGCTCGTTTTACCGCTTTAAATCGTGAGTCTCTGCCGGCGTTAGAACTGCCGTTTAAAAAGAAATTTGAGGCAGTCAAGCTTGAATTGATGGAGTCACATCTTCAGCGTGGTGGGGCGGATTACGAACCATTAAGCTCGTTTGATTTTGGTGGCCAAAAAACATAAAATAACATTAATGTTCAAAAAGCCGATATTTCTTTGGTCGACTACTGTGTTGGTGGCCGTGCTCGCAATTGGTGGGTCGCTTTATGTCGGCTATCGTTTGGGGCAACAGGATCCTCATGTTGTTACCGTGAAAAACATAACCAACGTTGATGATCCGGAAGTTAAAGCTGACTTTGGTCTTTTTTGGCAAGTTTGGGAGAAGCTTAAGGAGTATCATATTGATGGCGACAAGGCTCAGGATAAAGATTTAGTTCGTGGCGCGGTTACTGGCCTGGTCAGCTCTCTTAAGGATCCTTATACAGTTTTCTTTCCACCAGTAGAAGCGAAAAAATTTGAAGAAGATGTTCGCGGTAGTTTTGGTGGTATCGGCGCAGAAATCGGCGTTCGTGATGAACAACTAATGATCATCGCACCTTTGAAAGATTCTCCAGCCGAAAAAACCGGTTTATTAGCGAAGGATAAGATTCTAGCCATTGACGGAACTCAGACATTTGGTCTTGGCGTTAACGAGGCGGTGTCAAAAATTAGGGGAGAAATTGGAACTAAGGTAACCTTATCAATCTTGCGTAACGGCTGGACTAAGCCGCGAGATTTTATTGTAATGCGTGACGAGATAAAAGTTCCTACATTGGACTGGGGTGTTAAGGATGGGCTGTTACATGTGAAGTTTTACGCGTTTAATCAAAACGCTCCGGCACTTTTTTACCGGGCGATTGTGGAAGGATCTGAGGCTGGCGCGAAGGGAATGGTTTTAGATATGCGGAATAATCCTGGCGGCTATTTAGATATCGCGGTATATCTGGCTGGTTGGTTTTTACCAAATGGGGCGACGGTAGTTACTGAAGATTTTCGGTCCGGACAAGACGGTGTCTTTACAGCGGATGGCAATGCTGCGCTCAAGAATTTTCCGGTAGTAGTTTTAGTTAATGGCGGCTCGGCTTCTGCTTCAGAAATTTTAGCGGGCGCCCTGAGAGATGTTCGCGGGATCAAACTTGTTGGAGAAAAGACATTTGGTAAGGGTACAGTGCAAGAAGTTCAGGATTTGAAGGATGGTTCTACTTTAAAGATCACCATCGCTAAATGGCTCACCCCAAGTGGTGCGACGATTGAGAAGAATGGTTTAGTGCCGGATTTTGAAGTAAAACTGACCGAGGAGAACGTAAAAAATGGTCAGGACCCACAGCTAGATAAGGCTTTTGAAGTTTTACGCGCTCAAATTCAGTAATGAAAGTATTATTATTGCAGGATGTTCAAAAGATAGGAAGAAAAAATGAGGTAAAAGAAGTTGCGGATGGTTATGCCCGCAACTTCCTTTTTACTCGCAAGCTGGCGATTCCGGCTGATGAAGGCGGCTTGAAAGTAAAGAATCAGATTGATGCGAAGGAGCAAGCCCTGTTAGCGAGCCTGAAGGATATGGCTAAGAAGCTGGAAAAAGAAAGTTTTGAATTTCGGGTCCGCGCCGGGGCGAAAGGGGAGGTGTTCGGCTCTGTTTCCTCGGATGATATTAAGACTGCCTTGATGAGTCATGGTTACAAAGATTTTACCGTGGCTCTGGCCAAGCCTCTGAAGGTGACCGGGGAGCACCGGGTAGTTATAGATTTTAGTCGCGGCATCACCGGCGAAGCGAAGATAAAAATAATCCCGATCAGTTGATCGGGATTATTTTTTGTCGGCAGTGATGACGTGGACCTTCTTGGCGTATCGACGAGTGCCGTCGAAGCGAGTCTTTTTGACACTTAAATATTTGACCGTGCCATCCTTCATCGCGTAAAGAGTGTCGTCGCCAGCCTGGGCAACATTCCTACCGGGCAGTACGTTGCTACCTCTTTGGCGAACGATAATCTCACCGGCTTTAACGGCTTCGCTCTCATTTATTTTGATGCCAAGGCGCTTCGAACGGGAATCTCTTCCTAAGCTGGTCGAGCCGCCTGATTTGGTATGGGCCATAGTGTTAGTGACAAATATAAGTTATAATCGGTCTCATGTCAAACAGTATTTGGAAGCTGATTCTAATTTTAATCTTAACTTTAGCCGCTGGCTTTGGCGCTGGATATCTGTACCACGGCGATCAGGTAAAAGCTCCGATTATTATACAAAAATAGATTAACCGAGCCGGTCGTTTTTGACGAAGATGCGCAACCCATGGAGCCAAATTTTTAGGGCTTTCCAAAGAGACATGATTGAGGTTAGGTAGTTTATTTCTACAAATAATTTTAGGATCCAGCCAATAAATCCCCAAAATTGAAATGGGCCAATTTGGGCAACCGCCCATTTTCCGCCAACCGGAATTACGTACGGATACTTCATCGGTTGGTAGGTTTTACTGGGGCCCTGACCAAGTATTTCACGACAAATATTATGAGCAACTACGTCTGCCTGGGCAATTGCCGCGCGAGCGACACCGGGCATCGGCAGGCCGGTTTTGGGGTCGTAATAACAGATCGCGTCACCTAGACCGTAAATCGTCCCGGCTAATTTAAGATCCGGGCTTTGCGGTAAACAGCGCATCTCATTCATTATCTCTACGCGCCCGCGTCCTTCTTTTTTAAGAGGGAGACTGCTGATGATTGAAGAGGCCTTCACGCCACCAGTCCAGATAGTAATGTCACTTTCTAAGACCCGTCCACTTTTAAGATTTATTTTTTTCGGATCAACGTTTTCGATACTCTCATTTTCAATGAGCTTGATACCAAGATTACGTAGCCGTTCTGAAACTTTCTGAATAATTCCGTTAGGGAAACCAAACAGTATTGATGGGGATGCCTCAACTATGCATATTTCATGACTAAAATGATATTTTTCCGCTAGCTCTTCTATCCAAGAAGCGATCTCCCCAGCCAATTCAACGCCGGTTGAACCGCCCCCGCCGATCACGATTCGAATCTGGCTTAGGCCAGATTCAGCTACCTCGAGGATCCGATCTCGAATCGCAAAAGCGTTGAGTAAAGTCTTTAATGGTAGAGCGTGCTCTCGCATACCCGGAATATCAAAATAATTTGTTTCTGATCCGGGCGCGAGCACTAAGTAATCAAAGGCAATCCTTTTGCCGCTTTCTAGGTGAATGTCGCCTCCCTCTAAGTCCAGCTTTTGAATCGTTCCTTGTTCAAAAATAATCCCTTCATTACTCACAATCTCATTAATTGGAAAAGTTATGATTTTTTTCAATTCGCAATAGTTAGCGGTTTCTTTTGAGGTTGTCGCCGCTTCATAAAGCGTTGGCGTATAGGTGTGGTAGCTATTGCGGTCAATCAAAATAATTTCGCAATCAGCGCGTCGCTCATTCCAACGAAGTTGGTTAGAAAGCTGCAGGGCCGCGCGCAGGCCGCCAAAGCCAGCTCCCAAAATCACTACTTTTTTCATTTACTCATTCTACCATCTACGCCGCGCCAGGGAACACTCTGTGATATACTTTTACAAAGTATGCAATATTTGTCGAAAGTTAGAAGAAGAGAACTCGCCGGCAAGACCTGTATTTTGCGGGTAGACTTTAACGTTGAAAGTACCAAGGACGCCCTGCGTTTAGAGGCGGCATTACCGTCAATAAAATTTTTAATTCAACATAATGCCCGGGTCTTAATTATCAGTCATCGTGGGCGCCCCGAAGGCGTGGATTCAAAGTTGTCACTGAAGGTCTTTGTTCCATTTTTAAATAAGCATCTCAAAAAAAATGTGAAGTTTTTGGCTGGATTGCCGTCAAGTCTACCCGTCGGGGATTTATTCCTGTTGGAGAATCTCCGTTTTTGGCCGGCCGAAGAGGCGAATGATAAAGATTTCGCGAAGCATCTTGCTCAACTTGGAGATTTTTATGTGAATGATGCCTTTGCGGTTTCGCATCGGGCGAATGCGTCAATCACGCAGTTACCCAGACTGTTACCGAGGTACGTCGGATTACTTCTGCAAAGAGAGATCGAGGTTTTGTCGAAAGTAATGAAGCAACCGAAAAAACCTCTGGTTCTGATTTTTGGTGGTGCCAAAGTAGATGACAAGCTGCCGGCGATTCGAAATCTTTTACCTAAGGCCAGTCAGATTTTACTGGGTAGTAGCGTGCTGAATAAGAACGGCCTTTTACCAAAGTCAGAAAAGATTGTTATGCCGATTGATTGGTTGGCGGAGAAGGGTGTGGCTTTTGATATTGGACCGTTGACGGTTGCGGAATACGCTCAAGTAATTGCTAAAGCGAAAACGATTATCTGGAACGGTCCTTTGGGAAAATTTGAAGACAAAAAATACTGTCATGGCTCAATGGGAGTCGCGAAGGCGATCGCGAAAAGCAAGGCATTTTCCGTCATTGGCGGAGGAGAGACAACCCAATTAATTCTTTGGCTGAAGCTTCGACACAAGATCGGCTTTCTTTCCACCGGCGGCGGCGCGATGCTGGAATTTCTATCTGGTAAAAATTTACCGGGGATTGTAGCGCTTAAATAAAAATGAAAAAACCGGTTATCTTGTTTCACGGGGAGTGCTGGGATGGGTTTGGCGGCGGGTATTCGGCGTGGAAAAAATTTGGCAACAAGGCTGAATATTATCCGCTGAAACACGGCGGCGATCTTCCGAAAGGTTTGAAAGGAAGGCAAATATATTTAATTGATTTTAGCTTTAAAGAGCCGGTGATGAAAAAGCTCGTGGAGGATAATCACGTAATCGCGCTTGATCATCATATTTCCGCGGAAAAAACCACGAAGATGGCGGATGAGTGGGTTTACGCGCTGAAGCAGTCCGGCGCGGTAATCGCCTGGGAATATTTTCATCCCGGTAAGAAGGTGCCGAAATTATTGCAACACATTCAGGACGTAGACATTTGGACGTGGAAGCTTAAAAATACTGCCGAGCTGATGGCGTATATGGGTCTTGCGGAATATGATTTTAAACTGTGGGATAAGATCGCCAAGGACTGGGAGAATCCGGAAAAGCTGAAGTCCTATTTTGAGCATGGAAAATACCTTTTAAAGTATGAAGATCGGATGGTGGAGCGATTATTAGAAAGTGCGGAAGTGGCTCGATTTGAAGGCTACAAGACCCTTGTGGTTAATACCCCCGTCCTACACTCGGAAATCGGCAATCGGCTCGCGAAAATGCTTCCGCCTATAAGTATTGGCTGGAGCGAAAAAAATGGTATAAATCGCGTCTCGCTTCGCTCGAATGGCAAAGTGGATGTTTCAAAACTGGCGGCGAAATATGGTGGCGGAGGACACAAGGCGGCGGCCGGATTTGCTTTTCCGATCAATCGTCCGAAGCCCTGGAAAATTATAAAAGATAGTTTTTAGTAATTAGGATTTAGAAATGAAGAAAAAGAAATACTACGCGTGCTTCATTCCGGAAACGGGCAG
>CAYSNI010000013.1:0-22622 GCA_964432465.1 uncultured Candidatus Saccharibacteria bacterium | reverse complement strand
TGAACAAAGTTTTTATCTTGGGTAGGTTAACCGCAGACCCGGTATTACGGGCTACTCCGTCTGGGCAACAGGTTGCTAGTTTCTCTTTGGCGACGAATCGAGTTTGGAATGATAAGAGTGGCCAGAAGCAGGAGGCAGTTGAATTTCACAATATCGTGGTCTGGGGACGGCAGGCGGAAGTTGCCAGCAAGTTTTTGAGCAAAGGCGGCCTGGCGCTTGTTGAGGGTAGGATGCAGACTCGTAGCTGGCAGGATAAACAGGGAGGAAATCGCAAGACTACTGAGATCATTGCCGAGCGGATCCAGCTTGGACCACGGGCTGGTGGCGGCGCTCCGAAAGCCGACTATAGCCCTTCAGCAAGTTCAGGGCAAGTGAATAATAATGAAGCGCCGATTCCGACAATTGAGATTGAGGAAGATACAAAATCCGAGGACTTACCATTCTAACTTAGAACTGATAAATTATAACTAACAATATGATCAAACCAACACAGTGCGTATTCTGTTCCCAGAATATCGAAATCATTGATTACAAGGACGCGGCTTTTTTACGCCGTTTTGTTTCCAGCTCTGCGAAGATCATCGACCCGCGGTATACCGGCAGCTGTGCGCGCCATCAACGAAGGCTCGCCGAAGCGATAAAGCGTTCACGTTATATGGGACTCCTTGCTTTTGTACGACGCTAAGATGAATTGGGAGGTGGCTATTTTCCAGATGCTACGCAGTTTCGCGAACCAGTCCACTATTTTGGACTGGTTTGTCGTTTTCTTCGGTAGTTATTCCGCGTACATTTTTCTCGCCCTCGTTGCCTGGTGGCTTTGGAAGGAGAAGAACTGGCGTCTTCGATTCTATCATTTCGCGGTACTGGCGCTTTCCGCAATCCTTTCCCGTGCCATTTTGACGCCGCTGATTCGCGCGATCCATCCGCGTCCGAGGCCGTTTGAAATATTGGACTTTACTCCGTTAATTGATCACCCGGTTGATCCGTCAATTCCTTCCGGACACGCCGCGTTTTTTTTCGCGCTCGCCTTCGCGGTATATTTCGCCGGATATCGAAAGCGAGGAGCTTTTCTTTTTCTTGCGGCCTTAGTTATGGGTCTTGCTCGGGTGGTTGCCGGTGTGCATTGGCCACTGGATATTGTGGCCGGATTATTGACTGGATTATTGAGCGCTGTTGTGGTAAATTGGCTGCTGCCTCGCACTTTGTTAATTAAATAGACAGGAGTCGGCCTGTTTCCGGCGACTTTTCTGTATTGCCCTATAAGAGAATAAGGAGGGGCAAAATGCGCTGGTTCTGGTCGCGGTACAAAGCTGGGCTTTTGAGCATTGTACTACCTGCCGTAGTATTGTTCATCGGAATTCAGATTTTTGGTGGGCTTTGGAATGTTGCCAGCTGGCTCAATGAAAAATTTGTGGGCTCAGGAATCGGTCAATGGTTATTCTTCCTCGGAATTCTGAACGCGCCCTTTCTTGTTGGTTGGCTGCTTTCCTGGAGAACATTCCGAGAGCTAGTGCTGAAGTCTTTTTCCAAGATTCCACTTCTGTCTATTGCCGTTAATTTCTTCCTGAATAAGGATTACGTTGATCGGATGATGGACGGAGGATTACCGGAAGTTATTTTTCAGCATACCGAATACAGTTGGTCATTTGGAACGGTGACGAATGAAAAAATGCTTCCGGTAGACCTGGACAATCCCGAGAGTCCGCTTATCCCGTGGGTTGTCATACTTGGTCCACCGACCGCGCCGATCTCGGTTACCGCACAAATGTATCTTCGACCGAAAAGGACAGTCACTTTTACCGGTCGGGTAATCAAAGATACCGCGATTACCACTGCCTCTCTTGGTTTTAAATTTGACCTTGATCCAAGGAAGTTCAAGTCAGGCCGCCTCTTATAGGCGGCCTTTTTAATTTGACTAAAGTACTGGCTTCGGTTAGAATGTTCTTAATTCTAGATTTTATGTTCTAACTTCTAGATTCTAAATTATATGAGACAGTGCGCGACATGTGGGAAAGGTTCAAAGATGGTAGGCACTCGCGTGTTACTCCGCGGCCACTACAATCCGACCAACTGGACCCGTAAATATCCTAATTTGCAAAAGCACCTGCTTCCTTCTGGCAAGTCTGGTTTGATGTGCGTCCAGTGCATCAAGACTAAGTCTAAAGCGACTTGGGTAAAGGCGCCTTCAGCTCAAGGAATGGCCAAAAAAGTCGCGGCAGCTGCTGCCGCTAAGTAATCCCTTCCAGTCGGAGGGGATTTTTAGTAGAGTATTGAAATAACGGGCCGTAGTATATCGGCAGTACGTACGCATGGGGTGCGTATAGGCCGGGTTCGATTCCCGGCGGCCCGACGTTGTATAATTAAGTAAATGAAAAAAGTTATTATTGCAGTGGTGATTGGCGCGGTGTTGGGAATAGTATTATTTTTAGTTTGGCGGAATTTTAATATGCCGGCTGATATGGAGATGACCCTGCCAACGGATGAAAAGAAATACGTCTTTGAGAAACCGAAAAAGTCAGCTCATTACGAATCCAACACGCCTGAGCACGGGGCGGTTTTGCCCGCGCCGCCTATCAATGTGGTTATTAATTTTAATTTTGATTTAGTCAAGCCGTCGGAAATAAAAATTCTAGGCAACGGTAAAGATTACGGAATAGGTGAAACGAACATTGATGAGAATCAGCTGGCGTTAAGGAGAGAGTTTGACGTGACGGCGCCGGAAGGAAAATACAGGGTGGAGTATAAAGCTTGTTGGCCGGACGGTAGTTGCCATACGGGATATTTTGAGTTCGCGATCGATGCTACGGCATTGAAAGTAGGGGAGTACTTTGATCTTCGCGGCAAGAAAGAGGTTTTGGTGTCCATGCAAGATGTTACTTTTAATCCGCGCGTCATCTTGGTGGACAAGGGAACGAAAATATTTTGGAAAAACGAGGATAGTGTGACTCATTACATAAATACCGATAGTCATCCGGCGCATACTTATTTTCAGGCGCAAAATTCCAAGGCGTTGAAACAGGGCGAGGTATTTTCCTTAGTTTTTGATAAGCCTGGCGCGTATCCTTATCATTGCAGCGCGCACGCTGAAACTATGCGAGGATTGATTGTAGTTAAGTAATTATGCATTTTCAGATCAAAAATTTTACCGAAAACTTCACTGATTCTATGCGATCGGCGGGTTATCATTACGATGGGGCGGATCCGAAAACTAAAGAGCTTCGGTTCTATAAATCCCTTTCCAGCGGGCTTTATCCGCGTTTTCATATCTATGGGACTTGGCAAAAAGAATCAAAGATATTATCTTTAAGTCTCCATCTGGATCAGAAGGCGCCTGTTTATCAGGGGGCGACCGCGCATTCGGGTGACTATGAAGGTCCGGTGATTGACAAGGAAACGGCCAGACTAAGAGAGTATTTTGCTTCTAAAAATAGCTTTAAAATCAGGCCTATTTAACCCCCTATTCTGTGCTTGACGAGGGGCTTGACAAAATAGAGCATTATATGCTATACTGTTCAGGTAAGTTTGAGTTCTTCATAGGAGGTTGCTGATGTCCGGACATCTGGTGTCCGATGATGATGAGGCTCGCGATTGCGGCCTCAGCGTTATCAGCGCCGGCGAGATGCGCCGGCGGCTCCAGAGCCAGGCGGCTCGGGAGCTGAATCGCGACGGGCATGTTGCCCGATTGTATCGTAAGGCGCGGCAGGCGCGCCTGGACGGGGTCGACCTGGATCAGATCCAGTCGATCTAGAATAGAAGTTTTCGCTACCCTAGGCCTCTCATAGTTACGAAAGGACACTATGAGAGGCCGCCTTTCTTCGGTCTACGACCTGTCGTCGCGGATCGAAATCAAGGTTTGTTCTTTTTGAAATATTGGGAGGGTGGCCAATGGTGAACTTCTATTCCACGGCGGACACGGTTTCCGAGGACGTCCGGAAACAGGGGCGGCTCGCCAAGGCGAGCGCGTCCGGCGTCCATTCCCGGTACTGCCCGAAGGGCAACCGGGTCGCGAAGACGACTGCTTCGGGTCGCTTCGAGAAGCTCGAGGAGGAGACCGGTGTCCGGTCCCGGACCGAGATGCACTCGGAGAAGTCCGAGTCGATCCTCGAGGACGGGGACTTCCGGCCGCTGGTCTTCGTGACCGGCGCCGAGGCCCTCAAGGACGGTCCGCCCACCGCCCCCCGGAAGAACCAGAAGCTCCCGGTGGCGCGAGTCTTCCGGCTCGACCGGAAGGTGAGCCGGCGCGGTCGGTGGGTTCTGACCCACGTCTACGCCGACTAATTTTACCCGGTGCCCCAAATCGAAAGATTTGTGGCACCGGGCCTTTCTCCAGTTCACGAGATTGTCTCGCGAATTGGAATCAAGGTTTGTTTTTTGAAAAAGGGGAGGGTCGGGCGATGGACGAAGCGGAAATCAAGGCGTTGGAGGAGGTCATCGAGGAGCTGGTCGGCGAACCGGAGGATGAGATTCTCCGGCAGGGCTGGCACGATCGGCGGACGCAAGTTCCCGATCCGATCACCGGGCGGATCATCCGGGTCTGCATGTCCGGGGGCCAGCTCGCCCTCGGATTCGATCGCGACTAGCGTGTGAGGCAGTCGGTGGTTGAATAAACTGCCGACTGCTTCGGGTGTTGAAGAGTGGAGGATGAATGCTACAGAAATGGGAGAGGAATTTCGGCTAGGCCGAGGTCGGAAGGCGGGTTCCGACCTAAAGCTCAAACCCGCAGCAGATTTTGTTTCAGCGATCTGACTGACAAATTTTCCGGGGCGAGCGGCGATGGCTAGCGCCACATGGATGGACGCCGGGAGGGATACCACCTACCCGGATAGCTAGTCTTCGCTCGCTCGCCCCACTCCCCGAGATAAGGGAGGAGGGCGGATGCTTCGAAGTACTTAGCCCCCTTTGGGAAACCAAAGGGGGCTTTTCTTTTGTGAAATTCGGCGTAGCCTGAAAGATAGCAGTTTGAAATGGAAGGAAGTGTTTTGTGAAGTTACTTCTAATAATCTTTTGCGTCTGCATAATTTTGGGATTGATTGGTTGTGGAGGAGTTGCGCTTAAAGAAGTAATAAAAGGAATCAGCGGTACAAATGTTAATTTTGCGATTTATACCGACGAAGCTAACCTAGAGGATACCGATTTGATTTTGGAAGTGTTGGGTCGGATGAATAGAGAAATGATTACCGGAGTTTCGTTCCATATTTTTAGACAGAATGATCCGCATCTAGGCAAAGCTTGGGATGGCCGGCAGGCTGGAGCGCATTTTTGCATTCCCTTTTTACGTCGGATTTGTATTAGTGTGACTTCGATAGATTCCCGTACAATCTTTCACGAAATGGGCCATCTGCATCGGGCACGTCTTATTGCCAACGGCTCGAATTTTATCTCTGATTGGTCGAGGGTAGCCGGACGTGTTTATATCAGAGACCTGAACTTGCCCAACAATGAGGGGATTCTTACCGCGTACAGCCGGGGAAATTCAAATGAAGACGTCGCGGAGTGGGTGATGGAGTGTTACAGCTATCTTATATATGGCTCGAATTATGTGATCACCGGCAATTCGGAAGTAAAAAAGGACGAGCGTTATCGGAAGAAACTGGCACTTTTATACAAGTATGGATTTCTCAACGCGAAGGACTACAAGCAGTTGAAACCGCTATTTGAATAGCGGTTTTTTAAATTTTGTATTACTATCAGGTCAGTAAATTAAGAGGTGCAGTATGAAGCTGGCCGGGGTATTACTACTGGTAGCCGCCGTCGGCTGTGTGCCTTCGTGGCGAGATCGTGGAAGTTTGATTCTCGATCCAATCATTCCACGAGATTACAAAATTCCCAAGATTGTCGGTGAGGCTTTAAGTGAAGATGATCAGAAAGTGATTCTTGACGCATTCAGCTTACTTCCGAAGGCGATGGTTGATTCATTAGATGAAGTAAAGGTCAGGAGTGATGTGGATCACTTTATCTCGGGCCAATCATTTATTCCGATTGGTCATCGATGCGTTGCAGATTTACTGAACAGAATTTGTCTTCGCAAGCATTGGGTAAAGCAGGAACTTGTCTGGCACGAAACCGCGCACGCCTATCATCATAAATTGGATAAGTATTATCCGCGTGGCTGGTATGAGTTTCATTTCGGCTGGATCAAGATTGCCGGAAAAGTTTATGAAGAAAAGTATGGCATTGCCGAGTCAGAAGGTGTGCTCACTAGTTACGGTCGAACAAACCTTAATGAGGATATCGCCGAATGGGTAGAGAAATGCTACGAGTACCTTTACCTTAATGCGGACAATCCAGTTTTTAAATATCCCTGGCTCAAAACTGATCCCCGCTATCGCCAGAAGCTTGAATTGCTCTATCGATTTGGATTTTTTAATTCTAACGATTACCAAAAATTAAAGCCCCTCTTTCAATAGAGGGGTATTTCTTTGAAAATCGGCGCTAATAAGAGTACATTAGACACATGAGCGACTCTACACAGCAAATAAAGGAAAAGTTGGATATTGTAGATTTCCTGCGTCCTTATTTGAATCTCGTGCCGGCGGGGCGAAATCTTAAGGCCAACTGTCCTTTTCATAAGGAAAAGTCCCCGTCATTTATGGTTTCGCCGGATCGACAAACCTGGCATTGTTTCGGCTGTGGGATCGGGGGTGATGTGTTCGCGTTTTTGATGCGATACGAGAATCTTGATTTTATTGAGGCATTAAAAATTCTCGCCGAGAAAGCCGGCGTGGATATCGGCAAGGTAGGTAACTCCGACCAAAAGGATTTCAACGCCTTTTATGAAATCAACAGAGCGGCGAAAGATTTTTTCAAAAAACAACTAGTGGCGGAAGCTGGTAAGCCGGCGATTGAATATTTAAAAAAGCGATCGATGACAGGGGAGACAGCTAAAGAATTTGAGATTGGGTTCGCGCCGGATGCCGTCGATGGACTGACGCGTCATCTGACGGGGATCGGCTTTTCTGTGGTCCTGATCGAAAAAGCTGGTCTGGCGTTTAAGACCGAGCGCGGTACCTATATGGATCGTTTTCGTAATCGGGTGATGTTTCCTTTGTATAACCATTTCGGGAAAGTGGTTGGGTTTACCGGTCGGATTATGCCTCTGCGACAGACTCAGGGAGAGTCGGCTCATGAAGTCGCTAAATATATGAATTCACCGGAGACACCCATTTTTAATAAATCCAAAATTCTTTATGGGTTGGATCGCGCGAAGAATTTTATTCGGGAAGCCGGATCGGCGGTATTGGTTGAAGGTCAGATGGACTTTATTATGGCCTGGCAGGATGGTCTAAGAAATATGGTAGCAACTTCTGGCACGGCGCTGACTATCGAACATCTTAAATCTCTGCGGCGTATCGCGGAGTCGCTCATCCTATCTTTCGATCAGGACGAGGCCGGTCATATTGCCACAGAACGGGCGATCGATCTTGCTGGGGCGGCCGATTTTTCGGCGAAAGTTATTAGATTCCCGTCTGGCCTTGAGGCAAAAGATCCGGCAGATATCGCGGTCGCGAAGCCGGGACTTTTTATAAATTTAGTTAAGGAAGCAATTCCCGCCATGCGGTATTATTTTGAGCGCTATTCTTTTAACGGTCAGGCTAATGACATTAAAAAAAATATGCGGCTAGTGTTGTCCAAAATAAAATTCTTGGCAAGTCCGGTGGAGCGGGCCCATTGGCTGAAAGAGGCTTCGCGGTTAAGCGGTATTCAGGAAAATTATTTGATTGAAGAAATGGAGGGGATAAAAGTCACGGATCAGCCGGCGCGCGTTTCCTTTGGTGAGCCGGTTCTGGCTGGCGCGGCGGAAGCGCCACTTTCAAGGAGAGAACTGATCAGCCAGCGTATTGCTTCATTGGTACTGAATTTTAAAGATTCTTACCCCGTAATCCAGTCGGGCATTCGTTACTTACCTGAGGAGTACCAGGCGGTTTTGAAATTTTCCGTCGGCGGAGACGCCTCACCTCTCAATCCTGAGCAGGAAAGACTTTTAGATATAGTTAGTCTTCGTTCCGGTCTCGAGACGGTGCGGGAAAAGGCTGGCGCGGAAGCCGAATTGATAGAGCTTGTCCGTCAATTAGGTTTGGAATCATTACGGAATGATCGCCAAAAAAATTCGGAAGCAATCCGGCTCGCGGAGCAAAATGGTGTTGACCTGACCGAGCTTCATGCTGAGAAACATAGAATAGCGGACGAGTTTCGTCGCCTTGAAGTCAAGGGGGCCAAGGTGGTATAATCTCCATATTAGAAGGACCAGCGTATTTTTCTTTGCATTAAATGAAAAAGAAAACCAAGAAGAAATTAGTAAAGAAAGCTAGGAAGGCAGTGAGGAAGTCCGCAAAAAAGACCAGGAAGATTTCCAAAAAAGCGGCGGGCAATCTAGCAATAAAAAAAGAAGCTAAGCGTACTCTTGATCTTCAAGCGTTAGCCGAATTGACCGATCGAGGCCGGAGCCGCGGCTTTGTTACGGATACGGAGGTTTTGCATTATTTCCCTCACGTTGAGGAGGATATCGCGTTTCTTGAGGAAATATATGAGAAATTGGAGCAGGCCGGCGTTAAAGTCGTAGAGACAACGCAGTTGATTGAGCTTCCAAAAGAAGAGATCAGTGAAAAAGAGCTAGAAGATGCTACTAGCGGAGATCATTTACCGGATGCGGTGCAGATGTACTTAAAAGAAATCGGCAAGACGCCGCTTTTGAAAACTGAAGATGAGCGGGAATTGGCGAAGCGAATTGAGAAAGGGGATGAAGAGGCCCGCCGTATTTTCATTCAAGCCAACCTTCGTTTGGTAGTTTCTATTGCTAAACGTTACGTGAATCGCACTCCGAATCTTTCTATTCTTGATCTGGTACAAGAAGGCAACATCGGTCTTTCTCGGGCGGTGGATAAGTTTGATTACCGTCGCGGTTTTAAATTTTCTACCTACGCCACCTGGTGGATTCGTCAGGCGATCACTCGCGCGTTAGCTGATCAATCTCGCACAATTCGTATTCCGGTCCACATGGTAGAGACTATTTCCAAGTACACGCAGGCTAAGCGTCGCCTCACTCAGGAACTAGGCCGCGAGCCGCTGGCGGAAGAGATTGCTATTGAAATGAGTATGCCGGTGGAAAAAATTCGCCATATTCAGAAGATCTCCCAAGATGTTGTTTCATTAGAGTCACCGGTAGGCGATGACGACGAAGATTCAACCCTGTCTGAATTTATTCCTGACGAGAAAAATCTTACCCCATCTCAAACTGCCTCGCAGACCCTGCTCCGTGATCGGATCAAGGAGATTCTGATTGATCTTACACCCCGAGAGCAGAAGATTCTGGCTATGCGATTCGGACTGGAAGACGGCGTAACCCACACGTTAGAAGAGGTGGGTAAGGAATTCGGCGTTACTCGTGAGCGTATTCGTCAGATCGAAGCTAAGGCTCTTACGCGAATCAAGGGGCACGAAAAATCTCATACTTTGGAGGGTTATTAGCCAGTTTTTAGGCTCAAAACCTGTTGACAACCAGTACTGGCATATTGGGACCTGGTGTGCTAGTATTGACCTAAGGTGCTTAACACCTTTTTTTGTTGGCTGGCTATCCGGCAAGAGGCCAGTTAGTGAGAACTTAATCATGACTATCTCCCAGGGGAAAGCCACATCCCTGGTAATCCTAACTAAATATGAAAAAGTTATTGGTAGCGACTCTTATTATTGCCGCTATGGCTTCTTCTGCGCCTTTGGTCCAGTTCGTGCGGGCGCAAGCCGTTGATCTCGGCGTTGAAAACGTCGGTCTTTTACCATCCAATCCGTTTTATTTTCTGAAGGAGTGGGGCCGAGGTGTTCGCAAATTCTTCACCGCCAACACTATTCGCAAAGCTCAGCTAGAGCTATCAGTCGTCAATGAGAAGGCCGCTGAGTTGGAGAAGCTGGTCTCGATTGCTCCGGATAATAAGACCGGCCTTTTAAACGCTTTCCTTAACTATCAGACCGCAGTTATCAATCTTAATGATCGCCTGAGTTCTTTTACTGAAACCACGAGTAATGTCGAAGTCTCAAAATTGGTGGATGATATTTTAGGTCGCGTTTTGTTGCACCAGAAAATTTTTGATCGGCTGGCCTCACAGTTCGCGCAGGACCACTCAATTCTCGCTCCGATTAATGAATCTTACCGCCAGGTTGTGGTGCTCTTGTCGACCATTATTTCTAATGTGGAAGAAGCGGCGGATTTTCGAATTCGTTTAGGCGAGCTGTCGCGTGCTGGTTCCGGAGCTTTGCGTCAGATTCCGGCTCTTAAAATTGCTGACCGTCTTACTTTGACGGTTCAGGGTGGTAAGTTGACCGGACCGGATCAGGATCAGATGAACGCTTTGAAGGGTGAGCTTTTAAATGAAATTGACGGCCATCTTCAGGCTCTGCGACTTGCCGATCCGGATGCTATTTCAGAAGCAATTTCTACTCTACCTGGTAATGAATTTATGCTGTTGGGACTAGTTGACGAGCTTCGAGAAGTTACGAATGACTCGGAGATACATAATTCCCTAAATTTCGCCCGTCAATCTTTTCTTGATCAGCTGACCTCGAAAAATGCCCTGGATGAAGTTGTGTTTTCGTACCTGTTTGATCGAGCGAAGTCTCTTTTAATTGAAGATCAGAACTTACCCGGCGGCGGAACACGCGCCATTAAAGAAAGTCTAAGTCGGGTTACGTTTAATTTAAATCAGGCTAAGGTGTTTTCTCAAGAGGACAATTTTGAGGGAGCAGTTAGTCAGGCCAGCACCGCTTACGCGACTGCTCGAGAGGTTTGGTACGGGCTTAAGCCGGCGCTGATGGCCAATAAAGAAGTAGTGGATTCTCTGAAATCCTACTACGATAGTTTGATGACGTTAGTGAAGGCCGAAGGGTTCCCAGGTGAGGATAATCCGAAAATTTTTGAATTACTTGGTAAAACGGAGAAACAGCTCTTAGGAATTTCTAAATTAATTGAAGGGGACGCAAGGCCGGAATTGATCGCCGATGCGACTCGTAACGTACGGGTGTTACTAGCGATGACCGATGAGCTGATTTATTCGGCTTTAAATCCTGCGCCAATGAAGCTCAGAGTGTTACCAAAAGTAAGCCCGAACAATGAAATTCCTGAGTCCGCGACGATTGTAATTTCTAGCAGTGGGTTTGCGCCGTCTTTGATCAAGGTGAAAATTGGTACAAAAATTACTTGGTTTAATAAAGATCTTCAGCCGCACTGGCCGGTATCAGATATTGCTGGCTTTGACGCTAAGAATGGTTTGAGCCAAGGAGAGACGTTTTCTTTTGTCTTCGAAAAAGTTGGCACTTGGAAATACCACGATCAGCTGTACCCAACTCTGATTGGTCTGATCGAGGTTGTAGATAAATAAAGACCGCCTAGAAGTAGGCGGCTGGGCAGTTTTTACCATCGCAACGATTGACGTCTTTGCAGCACTTTTCACAGAGCTGGCCGGTGCCGGAAACATAATGCTGACGGTGTTCAACTGGCGTTTCTTTTGTGAAAGGAGTTTCTCCCTTGCAGATCACGCAGTAATCCTGACCACCATCCATACTAGTCGTCCTCCAAAGTTCTGGTTCAATATAGCTCAAATAACGGATTTTGGTAGGGGGGGTTGACATATTGGTCTTAGTAGTGTATTATGCATTGGTAAGTAGCACTTTATATACAGCTGCCTCCGGGCAGCTCCCTAGTCGGAATTCATACAAAAAGCAGCTTATTCAGTAATTTCAGTTTTGAGTTAGAGGAAGCGTTAGTAGTTTGTATGCATATTCTCATGTTCGTAAGGATAGTAGAGTAAGTAAAATTATGACTAGGGAGCTGATTGGAGAAAAAAAGCCCGGGCTTTAAGCCTGGGTTTTTTTGTTCTATTATAGAAGCTATGAGTTCGGAAGAAATTAGACAAAGTTTTTTAGATTTTTTTAACTCCAAAGGCCACTCCATCGTGCCGTCCTCTTCGCTTATTCCTGACGATCCGTCGGTGCTTTTGACGACCGCGGGCATGCAGCAGTTCAAGCGGTATTTCACGGGCGAGTTGGATCCAATGAAAGATTTCGGCAGTAAGAATACTGCTTCCGTCCAGAAGTGTTTCCGCACTTCCGACATTGAAGAAGTCGGCGACCGGACCCACCTGACCTTTTTTGAAATGCTAGGTAACTTTTCTTTTGGCGGCCCCGTAAAGACCGGTGGCCACGGGGCAAGCTACTGGAAAAAAGAAGCAATCCATCTGGCTTACGAATACATCACTAAAGTTTTAGGAATTAGCCCGGACCGGCTTACGGTTACGGTTTTCGCTGGAGACAAAGGTAGTGGTTCCCTTCGACAGGCTCAGGGTGAACTTAGCTCACCAACTAATAACGTATTTCCCGAGCAGGGTCGAGGGAGAACAATTCCGTGGGACAAGGAGTCGTTTGATATTTGGCACAAAGAAATCGGTATTCCTGTAGACCGGATAAAAAAATGCGGCCGCGCCGATAACTTTTGGGGTCCGACGGGTAACGAAGGTCCGTGCGGTCCGACGACCGAAATTTACGCCGATGACGTGGAGATCTGGAATCTTGTTTTCAATGAATACTATTGTAGCCCGTCGACAAGCAGCGGTGGTGGTTCCCTTCGACAGGCTCAGGGTGAACTTAGCTCACCAACTAATAACGTATTTCCCGAGCAGGGTCGAGGGATTACCTTAAAACCGTTAAAAACCCCGGGCGTGGATACGGGCATGGGTTTGGAGCGTTTGGTAATTATGCTTCAGGGAGTTGAGGATATTTTTCAGACCGATCTTTTTGCCGGACTGATTAAAAAAATTAATGAAGTCGCTCCGACTTTGAAAGACAGAGAGGTGCGCGTGTTCGCCGACCATTTGCGCTCTTCCATTTTTCTGATTGCTGACGGCGTTCGTCCGTCCAACAAAGAAGCAGGCTACATCCTTCGCCGCCTCTTGCGCCGCGTAATCGCGTACCAAACTATTTATGATGCTCATGCCGATCTGTTCGCCTTAGCGTACGCGGCTGTAAAAGAAAAATACGGAAAGCTTTATCCTGAAGTAAACAATCCGAGGATTCTGGAAGTGATGGATTCAGAAAAAGAAAAATTTGAAATTGCTATAGCGAATGGCTTGAAGGAGATAGGAAAGCATAAAGTAATCGGCACGAAAGAGGCCTTCTATCTCTATGAGTCATTCGGTCTGCCCTTCGAGCTGATTAAGGAGTTAGCTCCGGAAGCCTCAAAAGATCTGGACCGGAAGGAATTTGATGAGGCCTTCAAAAAACACCAGGAGCTTTCCCGCGCGGGAGCGGAGAAAAAGTTCGGCGGTCACGGCCTTCTATTGGATACCGGCGAGTTGAAAGCGAAGGACGAAGTAGAATTAAAAAAAGTGACCCGACTACACACCGCCACGCATCTGATGCAGGCCGCGCTCCGGAAAGTGCTTGGGCCGGACGTTCAGCAGAGGGGATCGGATATTACCGCCGAGCGGACGCGTTTTGATTTTGCCTTTCCGAGAAAGCTTACTGCCGAAGAAGTGAAGCAAGTGGAGGATCTGGTCAACGGAGCGGTGGCGCAGGATCTACCGATGGGCTTTAAAGAAATGGCAAAAGAGGAAGCGGAAAAGACGGGCGCGCTTTATTTCTTCAAACAGAAATATCCTGAGCGGGTAAAAGTATATTTCGCTGGGCATACGCTTGATGACGCGTTTTCAAAAGAATTTTGCGGCGGCCCGCATGTTACTCATACATTAGAAGTAGGGAAGTTTAAGATTATGAAAGAAGAAGCCGTTGGCGCCGGTGTCCGGCGCATTCGTGCTACTGTTGAATAAAATGATTATCGATTCACACGTGCATCTTAGTCGACAGCAGGGCACTTTTTTGGAGAAATTATCGTTTAAGGAAATTTTTGCTGAGCTACTCAAGGAAATGAAATCTAGCGGCACAGATAGCGCGCTTTTGCTCGCCGCGTTCGATCGTCAGGGCGATGATCTGAACCCAAGCACCGAGGAGACACTGGAGATCACCAAGAGTCATCCGAATATACGAGTAGTGGGTTCTATTGATATGGTAGATTTTAAAGCTGAAGACCTCGCCTTTCTGGAGTCCCTGATCAAAGCCGGTAAACTTGTCGGCATCAAGCTCTATACCGGGTATCAGCATTTTTATCCCGGCGATCCGGTGTGTCGACCCGTCTACGAACTTTGTGAAAAATATAATATTCCGGTCATCTTTCATTCCGGCGACACGCTTGCCGGTTATACGGTGGCACCCAAAGTGAAGTATTCCCACCCACTGCAGATTGATGAAGTGGCCGCGGATTTTCCTAATTTGAAAATAGTAATCGCGCATATGGGAAATCCTTGGCTGATTGATTGCGCCGAGCTGCTCTATAAAAATCCTAACGTCTACGCGGATATTTCCGGACTGATTGTGCCCGGTCAGGAGCTCGATTCTGATTACGGCAAGTTGATGAAGAAAAGAATCCAGGAGTTAATCGCGTATGTCGGTTCCGCTAGAAAATTGCTTTACGGCACGGACTGGCCGCTCGCGCCGATGAAGGACTACATAAAGTTTGTGGAAAGCCTCGGCATCAAAGGCGAGGATCTTGATTATGTTTTCTACAAGAATGCTCAGCAGTTATTCAAAATATAGTTGATTAAAGACGCATTTTTTGGTATTATCCAGGCAGAATTTAGGAGGCACTATGCGGAGAATTGCTTGGTTGCTTGTTTTGCTTTGCGGTCTTTTTCTCCTAGCTTTGAGTATGGTGTCGCTTTTTATCGGACCTTACGGTTGGAACCAGGAATTGGAGATGGGGCGGTATCTGGCCGAGAATTATAACTGGCTCGCCTGGGTGTACATTGCTGGCATCTTTCTTGGTTTCGCAGGAGCTGCTTTTGCGATAGTGCAGCATCTCAAACTGACTCATAAGCCAGAATAAAAAAATAATGAATCGCCTTTAACATGGCGGTTTTTTTATTTATAAAATGAGCGAAGTAAGCCGTCCCTAGGCCTGCCCCGTAGCTTCGCTGAAGGCGAGTGGTATCGGGGTAGCCGGAGCCACACTCGCAAGGTGCGAGGGCGACTTCTAACGGGGTCCACAGAAAGTGTTATACTATAGGTAGTGGTATGGAAAACCCTGACTAGCATAGCGGCCTCAATTAAGCCCTTGCTTAAAGGCAAGGACGATAGGTTTTTAGTGCTTGAAATCTTCGAACATGGCCTCCGTGGCGCCTCCATTCAAGCTAATTTTCTTGATAAAGAACTTAAGGTAGTAAAAGTCCGAAACAGTCCGGCTACGCTCACTACTGGCCAATCCGATCTTAAAAAGCTGGTTAAGAAGTTTGGCCGGCTGGGTAAATACAAGATTATTGTCGGGTTGGATTCCCATCTCGCCTCGACTATTTATTCATCAATTATTCTCCCGAGGGAAAAGTATAAAGAACTGATTGACGAACCGGAACTCGACAATCTTCTTTCCCAGGCAATCTGGAAATTTTTTGACCGTTCTCGTAATAAGGTGGCCGGAAAAATGAGCGTGGCTGATCTGGACATTCTCCTCACGGACGTACGTATCCGCGGTATCAAACTAGATGGACATAAAGTAGTGAACCCGTTGGGTTTCAACGCGAAAACAGTGGAGGTGCAGTTCAGTCAGACGTTTTTGTCGCGTGGCCTGATCGACTCTCTCAAGGAGGCGTTGCCGCTGAATCAGGTAGTTTTGATGAGTGAGAATGGCACGGCCTGGTCTAGCGTGATCGCAAAAGCGACAGCCGGCGATGGAGACGCCGGACAGAAAAATTTTTTGCTGGCAAATGTTTTTCCATCGAAGACTCAGCTCTTTTTCAGTAATGGCAGTCAAAATTCTTACCACGACCAATTTCATTGGGGGGAGAATAATCTTAAACAGTCGCTCTGCGCTGATTTGGCTGTGGATGAACAGGTTTCCGCGTTGATCATGGATAGATACATCCGCGCCGATGCTTCGGCTACTTTTCGGCATCGCTTGGAAAGTATGGTTTTGAGAGAGATGACTACGCTATCCAGAGCTTTAGAAAATGCTTCCAAGCGGACGGACACTCGGGTGATTTACGTGAACCCATTTTTCCACCTGCCGGACATTTTTGCGGCTAGTTTCAAGAATCAGTTTTCGCGATCCGTTCAACTGCGACCGTTAACCCTTGACTTAATTAGTCAAAAATTTGGATTTGAGATAAAATTTAAACATAGTGCTGACGCGCGAAATTCTTTTAGTCTTTTGGCGGCGGTGATCGAGTGGTATCTCGCCCCGCAAGACGATAAGATGAGTCAGCTCGCGAAACGAAGAGTGCGTTGGTTATCACCGGTTTAATAAAAGAAAAATGAAAGTCTCAATCAATAAAATTAAAAAAATTTCCGTCAATAAAAGCGATGAAGTTGCTTTAGTCGTGGAAAAAATTATTGACGCGGATGCAAAAGAAGTAATTCTAAGCATTCCACGATTTTCCAAATTAGCGGAATCCTTGGCAAACTTCCATTTAATTAAAAGAGAAGCGAGCTTGCTGAAGAAAAAAATTATTGTCGAGTCAGTGGATGACAAAGTAATCGATCTTGCCGGAGTTTCCGGGCTTGATTCTTGGAATCCGATTCTTTCAAGAACAAAACGTCAGTTTAGCGATATCGTCTCTACCCGCCAGACTAAAGCTGATCAGGATGAGGATGAGATTTTAAAAAATAAATTAGTAGAGTCGGTGAATCGCAAACCGGCTAAATTAAAAAGGCGAGTCAATTTGAAGAGGCGAGCACTTTATTTAGCGGCCGGATTAGTTTTTTTCGGGGGCGCGTTTTTTATCGCGAATTCAGTTTTGCCGAAAGCAGAAATCCAGCTGACCACCGTCAAAAGCGATTGGACTTATACCGATTCAGTGGTCGCGCAAAAACTGGCTTCAATTGATTCCCGAAACGCCACTGTGCCGGGACAGATTTTCACAGAAAAGCAAACCATTCAGCTTTCGTATCCGGCGAGCGGTAAAAAATCTGTGGCAGAAAAAGCCACCGGTCCGGTTACGATTTATAACGCTTACAGCTCTGATCCCCAGCCCTTGGTCGCGACTACCCGCTTGCTTACTCCGGATGGGAAGATCTTCCGGTTAAGTAAGGGCGTGACGGTGCCCGGTGCAAAAATCGTGGAGGGCAACATCATTCCCTCTACGCTTGTTGCCGATGTGGTTGCCGATCAGGCTGGCATTGAATACAATCTCGGACCAGTCAGTCATTTCACTATTCCGGGATTTAAGGGTACGCCGAAGTATTCCGCGTTTTATGCTAATTCTCAGGCGGTGATGACCGGCGGATATATCGGCCTGGTGGCTTATCCGACCGACAGTGATCTCGCTAAAGCCAAGGCAGATATCTCCGCGAAAATTCAGGCGTCCATTAAGCAAAAAATTACCGTTCAGGTTCCGTCAGATTTCAAACTGGTTGACGGCGCGTCCAAGTTCACTTTGATAAAGCACAATATTATTACCGTACCCAATAGCGATGGCACATTTCAGATTTCTTCTGATGCCCAGATCAGCGTGATTGCCTTTCGCGAAGCGGATGTTTTAAAAATGTTGACTGGTAAACTAGAAAAAGATAAAGGCTTGGATTATGAGCTCAAAAGTTCCACCGTAACTTACGGTGCTGGCCGGGCAGATTTCAGTATCGGCAAGATTAGTTTTCCGGTGAATTTTAAAGCGGTGATTGCGAAGCGGGTAGATATTCAGGAGCTTCGTCAACAGATTAAAGGTAAATCCGAAGCCGAGCTTCGACGGATCGTCTATGGCCTACCCTCGATTCAAACCATTCAGATTGGGCTGTGGCCGTTTTGGGTGAAATCGGTACCGCAGAATGAGGCTAAAATAAGCATCACCGTAGACTAGCTGATTCACGCTTTAAAACGTAGAATGATTAAATAAATAATGCTCCTAATATTAGTCGATAAAGCTATGAATTTTAAGTCTTTTACTGCTAATAGGGCGGGGGTTGACGATTTTAAGTTGTTTTGCTAGTATTCTTACTTACATGGCTGATAAGCAGGACGTAAAGCGTCTGGAAGGGCGAGTGGAAGAGGCGCTGCCGGGGGCTACTTTTAGAGTCAGTATCGGCGAAGGCAAGACAATACTCGCGTATCTTTCTGGAAAGATGCGTCTTCATTATATAAAAATTCTTCCGGGGGATCGTGTTACTTTGGAAATGACTCCTTACGACGACGCTCGCGGCCGGATTGTTCGCAGACTGTAGGTTGGCCGGCTTACTACCAATAAAAATGAAAGTACGATCCTCAGTAAAAGCAATTTGTATTAGCTGTAAAATCGTCCGCCGTGCCGGGCGGGTTCGGGTTATCTGCAAAAATCCAAAACACAAACAGCGACAAGGATAAAATTATTTACTCACTACTAATCTCATGCGTATCTTTGGCATAAATATTCCTGACAATAAGCGAATCGAAGCTTCGCTTTGTTATCTTTACGGAATCGGCGCCGCTCTTTCTAAAAAGATTCTGAAGGACACCGGCATTGATGCCAACAAGCGAGCGAAAGAACTGACCTCCGATGAAGTAAACAAGATTCAAAATTTGATTGAAAAGAGATATAAAGTGGAAGGTGAGTTGCGTCAGGTTTTGAAACAAAATATTAATCTATTGAAAGATTTGCAAACTTATCGCGGTATGCGTCATTCCCGCCGGTTACCAGTTCGCGGACAAAGGACAAAAACTAATTCTCGCACGGTGCGTGGCAACGTCCGTAAGACTGCGGGTAGCGGTAAACGTAAGACAGAGCTGAAGTAAAGTTAAAAAAACTAAATTCTAGCAATAACGAACATGCCAACTAAAAAACCAGTAATCAAGAGTGAAAAAACAGTTAAAACAGCTTCGAAAACGGAAGCGGCTGTTGCTGTAGCGGCTAAAGTTTCTGCCGAGGTGGGTAAGCCGGAAGCGAAAACGCCTTCTAAAAAGGTGGAAAATGGCCGGGTTTACGTTAATGCTTCCTACAACAATACTCTTGTTTCGGTGACGGATGATAAAGGAAATCTGTTGGCCTGGGGTTCTGCGGGCGCGATGGGCTTCTCTGGTCCGAAAAAAGCGACCGCCTTTGCCGCTTCCAAAGTGATAGCCGCGCTTGCTGAGAAGTTGAAAAAGAATGGTCCGACCAATGTAGCAGTAATCGTGAGCGGTGTTGGTGGCGGGCGTGATTCCGCAATCCGTTCCCTTCCTAATCACGGCTTTAATATTCTTTCCATTAAAGACGTAACCCCGATTCCGCATAACGGCCCAAGACGGGCGAAAGTGCGCCGTGTCTAATTACTAGCTACTAATTACTAAACAACATGTTTGATACAAGAGAAAAAAAAGAACGATCAGTTGGCACTAAGCTTTTCTTAAAGGCGCATCGTTGTAATTCCGCGAAGTGCGTAACTATGCGTCGCGCCCAACGACCGGGACAGCACGGTAAGTCTTACAAGTCTCTTTCGGAATTCGGTCAGCAGGTGAAAGAGAAACAGAAGATTCGCTTCACTTACGGCATCCGGGAATCGCAGATGAAGAGCTTGGTGAAAAAGGCGATCAAAAGTCCTGGGGTTACCGGCGAGATGATCATGCAGATGCTCGAGCGCCGACTCGACAACGCAGTCTTTCGGATGGGTCTGGCTCCATCTCGATCCGTGGCCCGTCAGATGGTGAATCATGGACATGTGCTGGTAAATGGCCGCAAGACCAATATCCCGTCCTACCAGGTTCGAGTAAATGACTTGATCGGTATCCGTCCGCAGTCAAAAGAGTATATAATGTTTAAAGACCTAGCTGAAAAGTTGAAAAAATATGATGCGCCGGTCTGGGTCAAGCTGGAGTCAGATAAATTAGAAGGTAAGATAATGGCTCTACCTAAGGACTCTGATAGCTCGTTTGATGTAAGCATGGTCGTCGATTTCTACTCAAAATAAAAATATGGAATATCAATATTTAAGCGAAACAGTCAGCGTTAAGAAAGTCTCAGAAGGAGATAAGGAGGCGGTTTTTGAGGTTGATGGACTTTATGCCGGTTACGGTTTGACCATCGGCAATGCTTTGCGCCGCGTGCTTTTGTCGTCGCTACCAGGCGCCGCGATCACTCAGTTTAAGATCAAAGGCGTGAACCATGAGTTTTCTACTATTGATGGTATTAAAGAAGACGTTGTTGAGATCGGTCTTAATTTGAAAAAAGTTCGTTTCCGCATTCACACCGACGAGCCCCAGGTTTTAACTCTAAAAATGAAGAAAGAAGGTGATATTACCGCCGCGGATATTGAGGTTAACGCGAACGTGGATTTGATTACTCCGGGTGCCCATATCGCTACTTTGACTGGCAAGGGAGCGGATTTGGAAATGGAAATTACCGTAGAAAAAGGCTTAGGTTATTCTCCAGTGGAGAGCCGAAAGAACGACAAACTTCCAATTGGCGTGATTGCTCTCGACGCCTTGTTTTCTCCAGTTACTAAAGTCAATTTTACCGTGGAAAACATGCGGGTAGGCGAGCGTGCCGATTACAACAAACTTCGCTTGATTGTGGAAACCGATGGCAGCGTTACGCCTTCTGCCGCCATTCGCAAGGCCAGCAATATTTTGCAGGATCACTTTGTGAAGATTTCTGGCGTGGAAGTAAAAGAGGTAGAAGTTGTCGCTCCAGTCGCGGAGGAAGGGGAGAAGAAAGTTAAAAAATCCCGTAAGAAAAAAGAAGAATAGGTGCTTATGAATGCAATATTTTCTCAAATTGATAAGAAAAATTTTGATGCAGATGCACGCCGTGAGCTCGCTGGTGTAGACTCTACTCCTAGAGTGAACGGCAAAGCAGCTGCGCAAAATTTTCTTACCCGTCTGGGAGGCGCGACCTTGGCTGATTTCGTCGTTGCATTCACTCAAGATATGGTATATCCTTTCGCTCATAAGCCTAGAAATCAGATGCAAGGTCGCCGCCTTCAATTGAACAAGATATTGCATTCATAAGCACTTATGGCACATCGTAAATTCCATCGCATGCGTGGACAAAGGAAACTCTTTATCCAAGGCTTGGCGAACAACTTAATAATGCACGAAAAGATCGAGACCACCGTGCCTCGAGCTAAAGAAATTCGCCCAATAGTGGAGAAGCTGATTACGGTTGCAAAGAAACAGCAGCTACCGGCCTTCCGCACCTTACTTGCCAAGTTGCCGAAAAAATCAGCGGAAAAGCTTTACTTTGATATTGCCCTGCGTTATAAAGAGCGTGCCGGCGGTTACTTACGCATCATTAAAGAAGCGAAGTCCCGCAAGCGTGATGGCGCCCCTTTAGCCTTCATTGAATTTGTTAAATAAAATGGAATACGTAATTGACGCTAAAAATCAAAAGTTAGGTCGTCTGGCCTCCCAGGTCGCCCAGCTTCTCCAGGGCAAACAGCATGCTGATTATTTGCCGCACAATCCTGGCAAGGACAAAGTAATAATTAAGAACGCTTCCCAGATCGTAGTTACCGGCCGTAAAGCTGATCAGAAAATCTACTACCGGCACACGGGCTACATGGGTCATCTACGCGAGCGTGTCTATAAGGAATATTTCGCGAAATCTCCGGAGCAGGTTTTTGAGCTCGCGGTAAAGCGAATGTTGCCTCAGAATTATTTGAAACAGAACCGCTTGAATCGGTTAACTATAGAAAAGTAATTTTATAAAAAACCAATGGTGCCAGTTAAAAAAATAGTAGTAGAAAAAGTACCCGCCGTCCGATTTTTTTCCGCGAAAGGAGGACGAAAAACCGCTAACGCGAGCGCGCGTGTTTTTGCCGGCAAGGTTGGTATTACGGTTAACGATAAAGATTATAAGCAGTATTTTAAAACTCTCCGCAATCAGTTGACCGCTTTTGCCCCATTCGATGTCTTAAAGATTCATGAAAAGATGGGCGCTTCTGTCCACGTATCCGGTGGCGGTATCAATGCCCAGGCTGACGCCGTACGCAACGCGATTTCCCGAGCTTTGGCGAAAGCCGATGAGACGATGAAGCCAACCCTTCGCCGAGCTGGATATATGACTCGAGATTCTCGTACTGTTGAACGTAAGAAGTATGGACTGCTCAAGGCGCGCAGGGCGCCGCAGTGGGCGAAAAGATAGGTCGCCATCTCCTTCCCGCGCCAGTACGCTACGGTTCAGACAAATAATCCCTCTCTCGCTTCGGGGAACCCTCCGGAATTCCGTCGGGCTTCAGTTCCGGCTTCCCTCTCGCTCGAGAGGGTTATTTGTTTCTGTTACCTTCGCTAAATACTGGCTTGAAAAGGAAATGGCTCTTGGGGTTGGTAAGAGAAATGAATCACGCCCGAGCCAAAATCCTCAGGGGAGTGGTAAGAGAAGAAAGGATTTTTATTACTTCCGCTGATACTGGCTTGAAAAGGAAATGGCTCTTGGGGTTGGTAAGAGAAATGAATCACGCCCGAGCCAAAATCCTCAGGGGAGTGGTTAATAGGGAAGCCTTGACAAATTGGCCTATTTCATGCTATAAATAGGGCAGATCGTTAACCAGCTATTCGGAGAACCGGCCTGTCGCCGGAGAGCCGATCAGCTAAGAAAAGGAGAGCCATATGGCGAGCCTCGTGAAGACAGCACTTTCGGAAATCATGGCGA
>CAYSNI010000012.1:0-7175 GCA_964432465.1 uncultured Candidatus Saccharibacteria bacterium | reverse complement strand
ATTGATTTAAATTCTGGCGCGTACTGGGTATTTCAAGGAAATATTTATAGAGCTTCCGACTTCGTTAAGATTGACCCGCAAGAATCGAGACTAATAGAAAAACAATCTACTTTTCATTCGCCGCACGAAAAACAACAAACTATTGGTGGTGTTTTGAGTATCGGCAGAAAAGCGGAGTGGGAATCTCGACAAACGCCACAGCCCGATCACGCCGTTCATAAACTTACTGCTGAAGCATTGTATGACGCGGCAGAAAGTGTTTATACCGACGATTTAGGAAGTGGAAATTCAATCCCAAAGTTTATGAAGGCGTATTACGATCCTGAAAATAAAGCGATAGTTGTTGGGGCACATAGTTTGGGAAATGTGGACAACGCCAGACGACACGACGCGGTTAATGCGGCAAAAAGCGGAAAACTTGTTATCGATGTCAGCAGAACGCTTATAGGGGCTGTCAGTGAGGAATACGCCGCGTCGCTGTTAAGTGCAAATCGCAATCCGCAAGAACTTGGTGGAACAGGAAAAATAATTATTTCCGCGCATAAACTAAATAAGGCTGTTAGTCATGCTTTAGCGGCAAGGGCAATTCTTGAAGGTCTCGACCAAGTGCAGACGCAAAAACTTTTTAGCGATTATGCGCGTTCTCGCGAATTGATGTAAGTAGCGTCAAAATTCTTTGATATAATTTTCCTCATCAAAGAATTTTGTCCATTTAGTATTTTATTTGATGGAGGTGCGCGCAAAAAATTTCCTCCCCTCGAACCCTTCCATTTTTTGCGCACAATGCATTTGCATTTCGCTCCGCCGACTGCCCGAATACTTGGAGGGCAGAACCCCGAAAGAAAAACGCCCTTTCCTTTTTCAAGAAAAAATTCACCCCCGCCAAAACAGAAATGCAAGGAGTGTTTTTTCTTTCGGGGTTGCTGGCGTACTCGCCAGTGCGTGGGGCTTTCTCCGAATCATTTGTTTTGAAAGTAGGTGCGAGCTTGGTACAATAAAGACACACAATGCGTGGAATTATCCGCTTTTATTTTAAATTCTCTGCCAACTGAAACCAGTTGACCTAGGTTCGAGCAAAGCAGAGTAACACAGCACCAAAATAAAAACGCTTTAGCGCTGTTTTATATTTCTGGACCTATAGAATTGTTGCTTCCAGAAGAGAGGTGCGGTATATTTATTTCTATTCAATTTAATGCAATCCCGGAGCAAGACCATATTTCTACTTTTTCTGATCACCATCCTCGCCGTGGCGTCCGGATTTTTTGTATTTCCAAAAGGTATTGGTGCTAAGTTGGGGCAGTGGAATCTAGGATTGGATCTGGTGGGCGGTAGCTACCTTGTATATGAAGTAGATATGAAGGAGGTGGCCAATGCCGACCGGACCTCAGTTTTAAACGGTCTTCGTGACGTGATGGAGCGCCGTGTTAATGTTTTTGGCGTGAGTGAACCGCGCGTGACCACCGCGAAGGTTGGTGATTCGCATCAGATTATTGTGGAGTTGGCTGGTATTAAGGATACCGCTCAAGCCATTAAGCAAATTGGCCGCACCGCGCTTCTTGATTTCCGGACAGTTGAAACACAAGGAGAAGGCGAGACGGGGAAAACCATATTTTATAAGACCAAACTTACCGGTCGTTACTTAGCCAAGTCAGAGATCGGCAATGATCCAAGCACTAATGAAGTAGTAATTTTAATTGAATTTAACTCTGAAGGCGGGAAGATTTTCGAACAGCTCACTAAGCAGTTAGTAAATAAGCCGCTTGCCATTTTTCTTGATGATGAGCTGATCTCGATGCCGTTTGTACGCGAGCCAATTTCTGGCGGTAAGGCTCAAATTTCCGGAAATTTCACTTTTACCGATGCAAGGCAGTTGGTAAGTCTTCTCAACGCGGGAGCGTTACCAGCTCCGATTTCTTTGATCAGTCAACAGGCGATCGGAGCAACGCTTGGCTTAGATTCACTCAATAAAGCCTTATTCGCAGGACTAGTAGGCACAATCGCGATTATTCTTTTTATGATTGCGTACTATCGTAAGCTGGGTTTAGTGGCTTCGCTTGCCCTAGTTTTTTATGTAGCCTTTTCACTTGCCGCCTTTAAGTTGTTAGGCATTACGATGACTTTAGCCGGTATTGCTGGTTTCATACTTTCTATCGGTATGGCAGTTGATGCGAATATTCTTATATTTGCTCGTACGAAAGAGGAGCTAGCTAGGGGTGTCTCAAATTCCAGCGCTGTGGAGGAAGGCTTCCGCCGCGCCTGGCCCTCAATTCGAGATTCCAACGTGGCAACCATGATTACCTGCACGATTCTATATTACCTGACCTCGAGTTTCGTACGCGGCTTCGCGCTTACGCTTTTCATCGGGGTCTTAGTGAGTATGTTTAGCGCGATCACCGTCAGCCGGGTTATTTTGCGAATGTTCATAAAAGATAATATTAAAAAATAATGATCAATGTAATTGGTAGAAAATATGTATTCCTGACTTTTTCCGCGTTGCTGGTTTCGGTAAGCATCATGGTGATTGTGTTCTTTGGATTCAAACTCGGAATCGATTTTTCTGGTGGCGTGGCTTGGCAGATTCATTTCCAGAATCCTCCGGCTTTGGAAAAACTTGCTACAAGTTTTCCGGGTGAGGCAGTGATTACTCCTCAAGCCGACGGTAATTTCATGATCCGTTTGAAGGATATTTCGGATACGAAGCTGAATGAATATCTTGAGGATTTAAATAAATCTTTCGGTCAGGCAGAGGAGTTGCAGTTCCAGAATATCGGGCCAGTTGTAGGCCAGGAGTTGAAACAGAAAGCCGTCTGGGCGTTTTTATTAGTACTTCTCGCGATTTCCATGTACGTAGCTTTTGCGTTTCGAAAAGTTTCCCGACCGGTGAGTTCTTGGAAGTATGGTGTGATCACGTTGGTGACGCTATTCCATGACGCGCTTATTCCCGCTGGGATGATTGCGGTATTGGGGCGTCTTCTCAACGCTGAAGTAGATACTAATTTCGTGGTCGCGATTCTCGTTGTAATTGGTTTTTCCGTACATGATAAAATTGTAGTCTTTGATAGGATTCGGGAAAATCTACGGCTTTCCCGCCTAGATAAAGTTAACTTTGACTCCCTCGTGAATGAGAGCGTAAATCAGACCATTGTTCGTTCAATCAACACTTCACTTACGCTTATTCTGACCTTAGTTGCGATGCTTATCTTCGGTCCAGCCACCCTTCAATATTTTATTTTGACTATCCTAGTTGGCACTGTCGCCGGGACTTATTCGTCCATTTTTGTGGCCAGCCCTTTATTGACGCTTTGGAAGGGTGGCAAATAGGGGAAAGAGCGAGAGTTGACTATAAAAGCATAGTCTGATATCATTGTGGTATTACTTAGGTAAAGATATTGACAGTAATTAAGCTACCGTGTTAATATCTCTCCATTAGTAAGTTAAGAAAAACATGATTGAAGCATCTAAATTAAATAATCTAATCAAATTCTGCCTGGCGGGTCTTTCCGCGCGTCAGAAAGAAGTTGTCGAAGGACGCTATGGCTTAACCAGTTCCGAAAGTTTAACCTTGGCAGAGTTGGGTGGTAAGTACAGCTTGACCCGCGAACGTGTTCGACAAATTGAAGCTTTGGCTCTGAAGGCGGCACAGGGTAAGACCGATGGTTCAGAATTCAATGAATTTATAAAAGCCGTTTCCGGTGTGCTTCGTAATTCGGGCGGTTTAAAACGCGAAGATACCCTATTGACTGAATTGTCCGGAAACCCGGAAGATAATCGAACTAAATTTCTTTTAGAAATTTCTGGAAAATTCCGCCACGCTAAAGCTGATAAAAGCGCTTATCCGTTTTGGTATCTTTCTGATATGGATAAAAAGAAAGCGGAGACCTTCGTTGCTACTTTAGTAAAAAACGCTGATCGTGAGAATTTTAACGCTAGCTTCGCCTCTACCGCGAAGAGTTTTGGAATCACTGATTCCGCCGCTCGTAATTACGCCTCAGTTTCCAAAAAGATTGCAATGAATACTTACGGAGAGCTTGGTCTCTCTGAGTGGGCGGAAATTAATCCGAAAACTGCTCGCGATTGGGCCTATTTAGTTTTAAAGCGTGAGGGGCGTCCTTTGCACTTCACCGATATTGCTGTACGAGTTACTAAACTCCGTAAGAAAAATGCCCATTCACCGACTATTCACAATGAACTGATCAAAGATCAGAATTTCGTCTTAGTTGGCAAGGGTACTTATACTCTGAAAGAGTTTGGTGTGATTCCTGGTACCGCCCGTGAATTAATCGGTCACTTTTTGAAAAAGCACGGCCCGATGAAGGCGAATGATGTAGTGAAGTTAGTTCTCAAAGAGCGCTTGTTCAAGGAGAACACGGTCCTGATTAATCTCCAAAATCGCAAGAATTTTAAGCGGATGGATGACGGCCGTTACTCTCATTTGGTATAATTAGTAAGTGATTCAGGGTATTTTAAGTAGCATCGCGTCGGTCTTCGCGGTGTCGTGGTGGATTATCATCCCGCTTGGGATGGCTTTTATTTTTTGGAAGTTCTGGCTTTACTATATCTATCACAATTTTCTACAGACATTTGATTGGATCTTATTAGAAATTAAAATTCCCGCGGTAATCGAAAAAACTCCGAAAGCGATGGAGCAAATTTTCGCTTCTGTCTATGGCATCTATTCGTTCGGCACAACTTTCCGGCAAAAGTATCTTGAAGGTTACCTAAAAGAAATGTGGATGCATTTTGAGATTATTGGCTTTGCCGGTGGAGTTCATTTTTATATCCGAACCCCCAAAAGTTTTAAGAACCTAATTGAGTCAGCGATTTATTCTCAATATCCTGACGCGGAAGTTCATGACGCCGAAGATTACTTGGATCTGTTCCCGAGAACCTTGCCTAACAAAGTTTATGATATTTTTGGTACCGATTATCATCTTGTGCGCGAGAATGCATATCCAATTCGCACCTACGAATTCTTTGAAGTAAAAGCAACCGCCGAAGAGCACCGTCTTGATCCGATCGCTGCGATCACGGAGGCCATGTCTAAATTAAAGAATGACGAAGCTATTTGGATTCAGGTAATGGTCAGGCCGACGGGAATGGAGTGGAAAAAGGAAGCCGAGGCGATTCGAGATAAACTGATCGGCCGTAAGAAGCCAGCTCCTCCGAAAGGGGCAATCGCGAATGTCGGTGAATTTGTAAAAAATCTCACACTTGCCCCAGTTCAGCATCCGACCTGGGAAGCTTCACAAGAGAAGAAAGAGGAAAAGAATCTTCTGATGGGGTTAACGCAAGGAGAGAAGGACATAATTGAAGCAATCGAGACTAAAATTAGTAAGCTTGGGTTTGAGACTAATGTGCGCTTCTTATTCATTGATCGTCGTGATAGCTTCACGCGTTCGCATATTGCCGCGGTTATGTCTACATTTCATCAATATAGCGCTCCCCATCTCAACGCGTTTCGACCCAATCTTGAGAGCCTTACCGTCGTGCGCGGTAATTTGAAATTAAACAAAACCCGTCGCCTTTGGTATAAAAAGCGTCGCCTTTGGGATGCTTATGTTAAAAAAATCTGGCCATATAAGGTTGGCATATTAAACACGGAAGAATTAGCTACCATCTACCACTTCCCGAGCGTGGTGGTCGAAGCGCCGCTATTACGCCGTCTTGGCGCGAAGAAAGGCGAGCCACCGGCCTCTTTACCATTTGAGTAGTTCTTATGAATATCAAACATGGAAATTAATTTATTCGGCGAGGTAAACTTTCGGGGTTCCACTAAAAAATTTGGCATTAAAGTGGATGACCGACGCCGTCATATGTACTGCATTGGTAAAACTGGCATGGGCAAGACCACCTTACTTGAAAATATGGTCGTGCATGATATTTTGGCGGGAAATGGTGTGGGAATTATTGATCCACACGGTGATTTCGCCGAGAAAATGCTAGAGATCATACCCAAGGAGCGAATCAAGGATGTGATTTATTTTAACCCGGCGGATATTGAGCATCCGGTAGCTTTTAATCCGATTGAAAAAGTATCTGCCGGGTATCGTCACTTGGTTGCTTCCGGCCTGATGGGCGTGTTTAAGAAGATCTGGCCGGACGTCTGGTCGGCGCGCATGGAGTACATTCTTAACAACTCGCTCCTGTCATTATTAGAATCCCCGGATGCGACGCTTTTAGATGTGATGCGTCTGATGTCTGATAAGGACTACCGTAAAAAGATCGTGGACAATCTTCAGGATCCGGTTATGAAAAACTTCTGGGTTAACGAGTTCGCTAAATACGCTCAAAAATTTGAGACGGAAGCGACTGCCGCCATTCAGAATAAGATCGGTAAGTTCGTCGCGAATCCCTTAGTACGCCATATTCTTGGTCAGCCAACTTCGGCGCTGGATTTTCGAAAGAGTATGGATGAGAAGAAGATCATGATCTTCAATCTTTCCATGGGTCGCATTGGTGAAGATAATTCTGCGCTGCTCGGCTCTATGATTATTACTAAGCTTCAGCTGGCAGCCATGTCCCGCGTGGATATTCCTGAGCCTGACCGTCAAGATTTTTTCCTGTACGTCGATGAATTTCAAAATTTTGCGACGGATTCTTTTGCCAACATTCTTTCCGAGGCTCGTAAATACCGCCTGTCATTGATTCTAGCTCACCAGTACACCGCTCAGCTGGTGCATGATATGAATACCAAAGTTCGCGATGCCGTCTTCGGAAACGTGGGCACTATGGTAGTGTTCCGCGTGGGTGCTGAGGACGCTGAGTTTTTAGAAAAGGAATTCGAGCCTGATTTTATGGCGACTGACATAGTTAATCTTCCGAAAGCAAACTTTTACCTGAAGCTGATGATCGACGGCATCTCGTCTCGTCCATTCTCCGCGCGTGGCATTGCCCCAGTACAGCTTCCGAAGATGAATTTTGTTAACGATATTATTGAAAACAGCCGCAAACTTTATTCTACGCCTCTGGCGGTAGTTGAAAAAAGGATTGCTGGTAATTGGGCGGTCAAAGAAGATATGGAATCAGCTGAGCGAGGGACATCCCGCGAGGGTGGATTTCCGCCCCGCCGTCCTTATGGTGATGCTCCGCGAAGATCCTTTAGCTCCGATCAGAACAAGCCGATGAATTTAGATACCACCCGCCGGCCAATGTCCGATATGCAAAGAGTACCGCAA
>CAYSNI010000011.1:0-7907 GCA_964432465.1 uncultured Candidatus Saccharibacteria bacterium | reverse complement strand
CTCCGTCCGGTAGTGGTTTGACAGTTCGATTGACCGCTGATCAGCCGGCTGCTGGTTTGTTCGGTGAATCGTTTGCTGGCCGCCCGTTCACAAAATTAAGCCTTACCGCATCGGCTGATGGCGATGTAAATGTAAAAGCTATGACTGTTGAAAGGACTGGTCAGGGTAATGATTCTGCTTTCTCAGGCGTTATCGCCTTGGATGAGGGCGGTCTCCGTCTTGGTCCTTCCAAGACTTTCGGCTCCGATCATCGCTTGCGTCTTACTGAATCCTTTGTAGTTAAAGCTGGTCAGACTAGGACTATCACCTTAGCTGGTGATTCCGATTCCGATCAGAACGATTACAACGGTCAGTTAGTAAGCTTGAGCTTGGTTGGTGTTGAAACCTCTGGTGCGGCAGTAAATGCCGGATTTCCTTTGACTGGCAGCATTATGACGGTTAACAGCACTCTTACTATTGGCAGTATGACGATTGCCCGAGGTGCTTTTGATCCAGGTGCTGGCCTGACTAAAGAAATTGGAACCACAGGCTACACTTTCTCCGGTTTGAGACTAACCGCCGGTACTAACGAAGACGTATTGGTTGAATCCGTTTCTTGGAACCAGTCCGGATCCGCTGCTACTAGCGATTTGTCTAATGTGAAAGTTATTCTTGATGGTACGACCTATGATGCTGTGCCTAGCTCTGATGGTAAGTACTATGTAGCTAAATTCGGAAATGGCCTTAAGATCGAAAAAGGTCTTAGCAAAGAAATGTACATTAAAGGCGATGTTGCTGGCGGATCTGCTCGCACAGTCGACTTTGATTTGTACCGCTATTCTGATTTGAGAGCGACTGGCTTAACTTACGGTTATGGCATTCTTCCGTCCGCTACAGAAACTGGATCATCGTCTGACGACGGTTTGTTCTATTCTTCTGAGCCTCGTTATGATGCTTACCAGGTTCATATCGGTGCTGGTACTATCAATGCGCAAAATGCGACCACAGTTGGATCACAAAATGTCGCCATTAACCTCCCGAACCAAGTCCTTGGTGGCTTGCTCGTAGATGTTAAGGGTGAAGATGTGACTGTTGCCGCTATGAACTTTGACTTGAGTGTCTTAAATGACCTCAGCGAAGCCGATAGCATTGATACTAACGACATCACCAACATTACGTTGGTACGTGAAGACGGCGTGGTGGTTGCTGGTCCGGTTGATGGTGTAGCTGGCGCGAACAACGCGATCCGCTTTACCGATACCGTAACCTTCAAGCCAGGCCGTGTAGTCTACACCTTGAAAGGTAAGGTTGGAACGGATGTTGGTAGCAACGACACAGTCGCTGCGTCCACCACCCCAAGCTCTGACTGGACCACTGTTCGTGGTGTAACTTCTGGCGTGACTGTTACTCCGAGCCCTACTTCAGCTGTTACGATGAGCACTATGACAGTTAAGGCTGCGGCTTTGACTTTCAGCTTAGCTCCTGCAACTCAGGAAACAAGCAATGCTAGCTCAACCGCGCAGACAGTAGTTGCTGGTACCAGTGGCTACAAGTTCACTGATTACGTATTGGATGCTAGCGGTTCCGGTGAAGACATCAGAATTAACGCTTTACAGTTGAGGAACACCTTTAGTGCTTCCAACTCTGCTGATGACTTAACCAACTGCACGCTATGGGATGGCGCTACTGCCCTTAATACTGGTAGTAACGTTGTAAACCCATCTAACTCCGATACCAGCGTTTCTAACAAGACTTTCAGCTTTGATACAAGCTTAATCATTCCGAAGGGCACGATTAAGACCTTGTCTATCAAGTGCAATCTTGTTTCTGGTGCTGGATCTGGACATCAGTGGCAGTGGGGTATTACAGATCAGGACGCTTCAATCACGGCTACTGGTATGACTTCCGGTCAGAGTGTTGATGGATCAGATTCTATCACCGCTACTGAGGATGGTCGTACTATCACAGCCGCTACTAGTGGTTCTGTATCCTTTGCTCTCGACTCTTCTAGCCCGGCGGCCCGATGGTACCAGGCTGGATCAACCGAAAATACCCTGGCGGTGTTCCGGTTTAATGCTACCAATGAAGATGTCCGTCTTGACACTCTAGGTTTACAGATGGGTACTTCAACGGCTTCCGCGGATACTTTTTCTTCAAATAGTCCTTCTGACTTTGTCAAAGTAACTGTTTGGGATGGTCTAACAAAAGTTGGCGAAGCGACATTCTCCGCTAACGACTATGCTACCGCTACTCTTTCTGGAGTTGTTGTTCCGAAGGATGGCCAGAAGCTCTTGACGGTTAAAGCTGATATCGCCGGTATTTATACTGCTGGCCCAGCCAAACCAGGTCACGTAGCTTTGGTTAACTACGACGCAAGCAACTCTTCTAACTGCAGCGGCGGTGCTACTACTTGCCAGCGTGGCGCTACCGGTGTCGGTATGTCATCCGGTGTCTCGGTTGGCTCGGGTGGTTCTGACTCCAGCACTAACGGTGGCAGAATTGCGAGAGCTATTCCGACCGTCAGTAAGCTGTCAATTTCGAGCAATTCCTTCAGCCAATCTCAGACTGGAAAGACGCTTTATCGCTTTAGCGTGAGCGCTCCAGCTGGTGGCAACGGTATTAGCTTGTACAAGTTCACATTCAACATTGCTACTACTTCTACGAATGTGACTGAATTGCCAGGTATTGCTGGTGCTACTGCTCCGACTTGGGTTAATGACATGGCTGTCACTAACTTTGTAGTTCGTTGCTACTCCAATAGCGGATTTACAACGGCCTCTTGCGGTAATACCAACGGTACGATGAACCAGTTTGGCTTTGGAGTTGCGACCGGAAACGGTGGTGACCAAGGCTTCGGTTCTTCTACTTCTGATATGACCACGGCGCCGATCAGCACTGGAGAAGGTTCTACTGATGGTGACGGTCTGGTAGTTGATGGTAGCCCGGAAGTTGACTTCCCGGTTTACTTCAACCCAACCGCTTCTAGCGGTGCGACTTCTGAAGCTGTTGTGATTCCTGCTGGCGAAACTCGATACTTTGAATTGCTTGGTGACATCGCAAATGCCACTACAACTGCAAGTATCGCTGTTAAGATGCAAGGTGACGCTACGTTCTCTGCCGGAGCTTACTCCGACGCGGGACCAACTGGTGCCACTCACATCAGCGAACAGGATGACTGGACAACCAAGAACTACTCGTTTGCGACGACTGCTTGGGCGACTGACAGCTGGGTGGATAATGATTTCATCTGGTCTGGCAACTCAACCAATACTGGTCAGAGCATCTACTCGTATGATTGGTTCAACGGTTTCTTGATCCCAGGTTTGAGCAACACAGATACTTCTGTTGCGGAAAACTTGATCAAATAATCTTAGCGGAAGACTTGAGACTTCCAGCTAGAAAAGACAACCCCGACCGAAAGGCCGGGGTTGTCTTTTTTGTTAGTTTTTGTTTTAATAGACATTAATGATTAAGAAAATTATTTTAATTTTACTAGTGATTGTTTTAGTGGTGATCGCTGGCGTTTTTATTTTATCCCGATCTTCCGAATACGGGGCGCCTCTTTTGGAACCGGTAGTTGATAGCGTTGCCGGCATGGCCACGACTACTTTGAATCAAGACCCAGAATATCGAGGCCAAGAATTAAGTTACCTTGGTAAGCCGGAGATTTTAGCAAAATATCCTAAGGCTTATCTTGCGCAGCGGCAGGCATCTCTTCAGGATCTGATAGAAGGAATCAAAAAAAATCCTAATCAGACCGGGCGATGGATAGATCTAGGCCTAATAAAAAAGAGTGTTGATAATTACGTCGGCGCTAGAGATGCTTGGGAATATTTAGCACTAATCACCCCTACCGATTCTTTAAATTATTACAACTTGGCAAATCTTTATGGATTTTATTTGAATGATCTCGCAAAGGCGGAAAAAAACTATCAAAAGGCGATTCAGTTAAGCCCGGCTTCTCCTGATTTTTACATCGGCCTTGCGAACTTTTATCGAGATGTGAATAAGGAAAAATATGATCTGATTGATAATATTTTATTGGATGGCCTGAAGAAAATAAATAAAGATGCAAATCTCATTATGAATTTAGCCTATTATTACAAGTCGGTTGGAGATAAATCAAACGGAATAAAATATTTTTCCCTGCTCTTAAATTCTCCCGATATTAGCGGTTCCCAACAAGAGTCTTTTAAGGAAGAAATAGCCGCTCTAAGCGTCGCTAAATAGCCGGGTGACCCCAGTTTAGGCAGTCAAGTTGTATATTGTAGATGAAAAAGGTCCTTTTTGTGGTTACGAAGGATGATGTTGGCGGAGCGCAAAAGTATGTTAAGGAGTTAGCATCCAAGCTTGATACAAAGAGATTTATCGTAAAAATAATTTCGGGCGGAGTAAATGGCGTCCGATTTCTTTCTAACTCTACCCAACCGCACCTCCTCTTTATTAACGATCTCCTCGCCTTAGGAGAGTTATTTTTTATTTTCCGACGGGAGCGGCCGGATATTGTTCATTTGAATAGTTCGAAAGCCGGCGTCGTTGGCGCTATTTCCGCTAAACTTGCCGGCGTGCCGAAGGTTATCTTTACCGCCCACGGCTGGGTTTTTAATCCGGATAATCGCTTAAGCTGGTTGCGGCGTAATTTTTATATCGCCATGCATAAGCTCGCCGCTCGTTTTCAGGATAGGATAATTTCGGTTTCTCAATATGATAATCAGCTAGCTATCAAGCATAAAATCGCGTTGCCGTCGAAGCTTTTTACTGTCTATAACGGTATTAGTGAAGTTCCATTTATAGCTAAGGGAGACGCGCGGCGGATTATAAAAAAATTAACCGGAGCGCCGGTTAATGATGAGAGCGTGTGGGTTGGATCGGTAGGCCGGCTTGTAGCGGAAAAAAATTACGATACGCTTGTTGAGGCGGCGGCAAAAGTTCCCGAGGCGCATTTTTTTATAATCGGTACGGGTTATGAGCTTTCCTCTTTAAAGAAAAAAATAAAAAAGCTTAATTTAGAGAACCGTTTTTCCATTTTGGATGTTTTGGGTCCTGCGGCCCCTTATCTTAAAGCGTTTGATATTTTTGCCCTGACATCTATAAAAGAAGGTCTTCCGTATACTATGTTGGAAGCGATGGCCGCCGGTGTCCCATTGGTAGTGACACGTATCGGAGGTATGACAGAAATTGCGGATCAGCGGGGGTTGGTGATGCCTGGCAGGGAACCGGAAGAAATAGCTCGCGCTATTTCTTATTATATTGGGCATCCGGAAGCGGCGGCCAAATTCTCTCAAGAAGCAAAAAAATTCCTTGAAAGTAATCTTACGCTTGAAAAGATGGTCGAGGCCACTCAGAAGATCTATCTTTCTTAAAATATGAAAAACCGTGTCGGTATTTTTAGCTTGGCCTATTCTCCATTTGTCGGCGGTGCCGAGATTGCGGTTCAGGAAATTACAAAGCGTCTTTCGGATAGGGATTTTTTTGTGTTTACCAATCGGTTTGATTCGCGTTGGCCGCAAGCGGAGCGTGATGGCAATGTGGCAATCATTAGGCTCGGCAAAGGAAGCGCCGGCTCTAGTTACTATGGTCGTTTTTCGGAAAAAATAGCTTATGTATTTCGTGCTTGGCGGGCCGCTGAACGGTCTCACAAGGAAAAGCCTTTTCGGGCTATTTGGGTTGTGATGGCATCGTACGCTGGTTTCGCGGCGTTGCTTTTTAAGTTAAGGCATCCTAAGGTGCCGATGCTTCTTACTCTGCAGGAAGGAGATTCTGAAACGCATATTTTAGGTCGTGTAGGAGTTTTTTATCCTTTATGGAAGTTGATATTCAAGAGGTCGGATTTCATTCAGGCAATCAGTTCTTACCTTGCCGATTTCGGACGTCGCCACGGAGCGCGGTGTCCTATTGAGGTGGTTCCCAATGGAGTGAGTCTAGATAAAATCATAAATATAAAATCAAAAAGTAAAAATGATGATAAAAAAATAATCATTACCACTTCCAGATTAGTTCACAAAAATGGCGTAGATACTTTGATTCGCGCTGTCGCTAAGCTTTCGTTAGCCGATTGGCGGTTAATGATCCTCGGAAGTGGGCCGGATGAGGCGATGCTGAAGAATTTGGCTCAGGATCTTGGCGTAGCGGAGCGGGTGCAGTTCCTTGGGCATGTTGACCCGGAGAAGATCTCCGGTTATTTGGCGGAAGCGGATATTTTTGTCCGGGCTTCCCGCTCGGAAGGATTGGGCAATTCATTTTTGGAGGCCATGGCGGCGGGTATTCCCGTGATCGGCACTAATGTCGGTGGTATCCCGGATTTTTTAAAGGATCGGGAGACGGGACTTTTCGTTAAGGTAGATGATCCGAAAGATCTTGCCGAAAAAATAACGCTTCTACTCACGGATATAGATTTAGCCCGAATGATTAGCGAGAACGGAAAACGTCTTGTTGAAGAAAATTACACTTGGGATAAAATCGCCGGCCGGATGAATTCAATCTTCTCGAACTTAACTAATAATTCTCAACTAAAACCTGTTAACTTATTGGTGGCGACAGGAATTTATCCACCCGATATCGGCGGGCCCGCCACTTATACGGTTCTCCTTGAGGAAGAGCTTCCTTCTAGAGGATTCTTTGTTGACCATCTTGCTTTTACGAACTTTCGTAAGCTACCTAAATTAATCAGGCACATTGGGTATTTTTGGAGCTGTTTTTGGAAAGCGGGATCGTTTGATTTTGTTTACGCGCAAGATCCGGTCAGCGTGGGTTTACCGGCGCTTATAGCGGCAAGGCTGAGGGGCAAAAAATTCTTTATTCGTGTAGCCGGAGATTATGCCTGGGAACAGTCTGCTCAGCGTTTTGGAGTTAAGGAGACGATCGATGATTTTCAGAAGAAAAAATACGGCTGGAAAGTCGAGTTACTTCGTAAGGCGCAGAAGTTCGTTGTCGGACGTGCGGATTTGGTGATTACGCCGAGTAAATATTTTCAGAAGCTGGTTGGCGGCTGGATTAAAAATCCGGAGAGGGTGAAGACTATTTATAACGGCCTTAAGTTTGAAGAAGGTTTAGAGTTGAAAAAAATCGGCACGGGCAAGTCTATTGTCACGGCGGGACGATTGGTCCCGTGGAAGGGTTTTGATGTACTTATAAATCTGATGAACGACTTGCCTGATTGGGAGCTGACAATTATCGGCGATGGCCCCGATATGGGAAGTTTAAATTTATTAGTGAAAAGGCATAAGCTAGAAGAGAGGATTCATTTGGTCGGCAGTGTTTCAAGGGAAGAAGTATTTAAGATTTATCAGCAAGCCGAATTATTTATTCTTAATACTTCGTTCGAGAGCTTCTCTTTTCAGGTTGTGGAGGCGATGAGCGTGGGTTTGCCGGTAATTGTGACTAACGTCGGGAGTCTTCCGGAGCTAGTTGATGACGGCCAGCAGGGAATTTTGGTTGAGCCGAATAACAAGATTCAGATTTTAGACGCAATTAAAAAGATAGACAGTGATAAAAATTTCAGAGAAGTTCTTTCAAAGAATGCGAAAGAAAAAGCTCGGCAGTTCTCGATAAGCCGAACCGTCGATAATTTAGTAAACTTAATAAACCTGTCCCGTTAGAACCATCTATGCAATATACATACGTTATGCGTAGTAAAAAGAGTGGCAATTTGTATACTGGGTATACGGCCGATCTACGTCCCGTTAGAAACAACCAAATTTATGAATACTAATCTAATCAATAGAATCACGATATTATCTGAAAGCCGTTGTCGGACGGCCGAGTTGCGGTCGCCTCCGGCGACCTGTTTCTAACGGGACTGGTTCTAACGGGATGAATCTTCAAGTTAAAAAGGATCACTATTTCAAAAAGAAATATGACGACCTCAGTCGTTTTATTTCCTATTTCTATCCAGTGGATCTTTCTAGTGACCTTGATCCGAGGCGCAT
>CAYSNI010000010.1:0-8672 GCA_964432465.1 uncultured Candidatus Saccharibacteria bacterium | reverse complement strand
ATGTGGATAACAAAATCTCCTAAAGTAACCTGGATCGATATTCTTAAACCGACTAAGGCGGATATCGATTTTTTAAAGAAACGACACAATTTCCACCCGATCATTCTGGATGAGCTCCTGCATTTATCCAATCGCTCGCGGGTAGAATTTAATCCCAGTTATCTTTTTCTTACCTACCATCTTCCAATTTATGACAAAAGCTTGAGAACTTCCCGCCGCGCGGAAGTAGATTTTTTAATAACCAAGAACAGCGTGATCACTGTACACTATGAAGACCTTGAACCGATGGACGCGTTTATGCGCTCGCTCAACAACAATCCCCACTTCAAAACAAAGGCGCTAGCAAGTAGCGCGCTGTGTGTATACTTTATCATCCAAGAGATCATTCAGTTCGCACTACGACAACTCCGCCACGTTGAAGACAACATTCGAACTATTTCTGAAGAAATTTTCAAAGGAAATGAGGACGCGATGCTAGAAAAAATTTCCTATGCTAAACGGGACATTCTCGATTATAGCGTAATTAGCGCGCCACAAGAGATCCTGCTCGGCTCTCTGATTGAAACCGGAAGAAAATTTTGGGGGGAAGAAATTGGTATCTATCTTTCCGATCTGGCCGGAGACTATTCTAAAGTCACCCAGCACGTGGAAAACTATCAAGCGACAATCGAGGCCCTGGAAGAAACTAACGGACAGCTCTTAAGTGCTAAGACTAACAAGGTGATGCAACGCTTTACGATTCTCGCCTTCCTTGCCATTCCGCTCGGTATTTTTGTGTCCCTCATCTCGGTCGACTTCATCGGCAATTTCGTGACCGCCACCCCGGCTCGATTCTGGACAATCTTCCTTATTTTGGGGGTAATCGTCGTCGGCATGGTAATCTTCTTTAAGAAAAAGAAATGGTTATGATTTAGCCACTAGCAACTAGTAGTTAGCGAATAGGTGGGAATACTAGTCGCTAGTCGCTAATCGCTAATTACTAACATGCAAATCTATAATACTCTATCCGGTAAAAAGGAAGTTCTCGAACCGCCGAAACGCGGCCCGTTAAAGCTCTTCGTTTGCGGCCCAACCGTTTACGACCTGCCCCATCTCGGACACGCTCGCGTAGCAATTGTTTTTGATTTCGTAAAAAAATACCTAAAATCCAGTGGCTGGCGTGTAAAATACCTCCAGAATATCACTGACGTTGACGACAAAATTATTGAGAGGGCGCGCGAAAAAAATCTTACACCGAGAGAGGTGGCAAAAAAGAATGAAAAAATTTACCTGACCACTATGAAGACGATCAGAGTGAGCGGCGTGGACAATTACGCGCGCGCCAGCGACCACATTAAAGAAATTATCCAACAAATTCAGCGATTAATCAATAAGGGAGTTGCCTACAAAACTCCGCACGGCGTGTATTTTGAAATTAAAAAATTCCCCGCCTACGGAAAGCTTTCTAAGCAGAACCTCGACGAACTGCGCCCGGGCTGGCGGATTGAACCCGACGCGGAAAAAAAAGATCCGATGGATTTCGCGCTCTGGAAATTCAAACAACACGACTACGAACCGAGCTGGAAATCGCCTTGGGGTGAAGGCCGTCCCGGCTGGCACATTGAAGATACGGCAATTACCGAGACATACTTCGGTCCGCAATATGATCTCCACGGAGGCGGTATGGATTTAAAATTCCCTCACCATGAATCAGAGATTGCTCAACAAGAAGCCTCCTCCGGCCTGGCCCCGTTCGTTAAAACCTGGATGCACGTCGGCTTCGTGATGGTCGACGGAGAGAAGATGTCAAAGAGTCTTAAAAACTTCATCACCGTGGAAGATTTTCTGAAAAGTTATTCCGTGGATACGCTCCGCTTCCTCACTTTCCAGCACCACTACCGATCGCCAATCGATTACAGCGAGGAGATCGCGCTTCAGGCCAGCACAGCGCTGGACGGCATCGGTCAGTTTATCGCGAAACTCGGAATGGTTAATGGTGACAACCGCGTCCCCCGCCTTGATCTCACGAGTTACGACCAGATGTTTAGAGGCTTACTTGATGACGACTTTAACACGCCTGGCGCGCTGGCAGTTTTATTTACTTACATAAACTCAGTTAATAAAAATTTTTGGATGCTGGGCTCGAAAAACGCCGCACTTATTCAAAAATGGCTCCTGGGTAAACTAGGAATGTTCGGGGTAAAAATAGAAACCGCCTCTATCCCTTCAAAAATATACTCGCTGGCTAAGAAACGGGAGCAGTTTAGGACTTCTAAGCAGTTTGAGGACTCTGACGTTTTGCGCAAGCAGATAGAGGAGGCGGGTTACATAATAGAAGACACGCCAGCCGGCCCGTTTCTCTGGCCAAACAAAAAATAATACCCAAAAAACCGCCGCCTATCTTACCCAAGAGGGTGTCACTTGGCCTAGCGGCCCGGAGCGCACTCTTGGTTAGATAGGCGGCGGTCAGTTCCACACACCTTATCCCCTTTCGCTATTGTTTAACCTCTTCTAATACGAGTACTATGAAGAAGTAACGACAATCAGCGATGGCCACACAGAAAAATAACTTAAAACTGCCCCCGCAAAACATCGAGGCCGAGAACTCCGTTCTTGGCGCTCTATTAATTGATAAGAACGCCATCATCCAAGTCGCGGATATTTTGCAGTCGCATGATTTTTATCATCCGCAAAACGGAGAAATTTACAGTGCCATTCTGCAAACCTACGAGAAACACCAGCCGATTGATATCATCACCATCTCCAGCGCGCTAAAAGAACGCGGCCTCCTGAAAGATATCGGCGGCTCGACCTATTTAAGTAAATTAATGGACTCGGTCCCGACCGCTTCGCACGTCACAAACTACGCGAAGATCGTCAAAGAGAAAAAGGTCCTCCGGGACCTAATTACCGCGTCAGCCGATATTACCGAAAAAGCCTTCAACATCGGCGACGATCTGGAAGGAGCATTGGACGACATTGAGCAGAGAATTTTTTCTATCTCCCAGCGTTCTGTTTCTCAAAAATTTACTCACGTTCGTGATGAACTGCCAAAAACAATTGATCGTATTGATAAACTGCAACGCGGCGAGCTCGGACCGGGCGGTCTGACAACCGGATTTCAAAAATTGGACAACATTCTATCCGGCCTCCGCGCCTCGGACTTCATCGTCATCGGTGCCCGGCCTTCCGTCGGTAAGACTTCTTTCGCCCTCGACATCGCCCGCCATATTGGCGTTCGAGAAAAACAACCGGTCGGCGTGTTTTCGCTGGAAATGAGCAAGGATCAGATTCTGGACCGCTTAGTGTCCGCGGAGGCCGGCGTGCCCCTCTGGCAACTCCGCAGTGGCCGTTTAAATGAGGAGGAACACATGCCGCTTCTTCAAGTTGCCTATGACCGTCTTTCTCAAGCCCCGATCTTCATCGACGATACGCCGTCCCCGAACATCCTCCAGATGCGATCCATGGCTCGTCGCCTACAAGCTGAGCACGGATTGAGCGCTATCGTGGTGGACTACCTACAGCTAATTCAACCTAGATTAAACAACGACAACATCGTCCAACAGATTACTGAAATTTCCCGAAACCTGAAGGCACTCGGCCGCGAGCTGAATGTGCCGGTGATCGCGCTTTCCCAGCTTTCCCGCGCCGTTGAGCAACGTGACAGCCGAGCTCCAAGACTTTCCGATCTTCGGGAATCCGGCTCTATTGAACAAGATGCCGACGTTGTTGTGCTCATGTCCAGAAAAGGCACCAACAGCCAGGATGATCCTAACCGCAACATCGCCATCTTTAATGTTGCCAAGCATCGCAACGGACCGCTTGGCGAATTTGAAATGTTTTTTGACGCTGAAAAAGCCAGCTTCAAAGACTTGGACACTCGCCAGGCCTAACTTATGACCTATGACTGATGACTAACGACCTATGACTGATGACTGATGACCTATGACTGATAACTAATGACTAATAACTTAAAACTAGCTCAGTAGTCGATAAGTGCATTATTTAAAATAAATACATTTAAACTTAGGAGCGAGTTTACGAGCGGAACTTAAAACTAATAACTTAAAACTGAAATATGTTGCCAGAACCAATTAAAAAATTTGTCGACTCCTTCGCGAAACTTCCGGGAATTGGACCACGCCAGGCAACCCGCCTCGCCTACTATATTGCTAACCTCGGCAAGAATGAAGTATTCGAGATCTCAAAATCCGTCAGCAGTCTCGGCGAGTTAAGCGGCTGTCGGCTTTGCTTCTTAACTACGCCCAATCAGGACATTTGCTCGATCTGCTCCGATCCCAGCCGCGATCAAAGCCTGATTGCGATTGTGGAAAAGGAAACTGATCTTATCTCGCTTGAGAAGACCAAAAAATTCAACGGCCGCTACCTGGTACTGGGTGATTTAAAAAAAGACGGCATATTGAACGCACTGCAAAAACTTCGACTAAAGACCATTCAAAATGCTAGTGAAGTAATCCTCGCGATCAGTCCGACTACCTACGGCGATCTGAACTCCACGATTATTACTCAAGAGCTAAAAGATTCAGCGAAAAAGATTACCCGCCTTGGCCGCGGCATCCCCACCGGCGGCGAAATTGAATTTGCCGATGAAGAAACATTAGGAGGGGCCCTAGACAATAGATCATAGGCCTGCCTGCCGGCAGGCAGGCTAGATAACCGAGGCTAATTTCTCTATAATCTTACTAGGAACTTTTAGGAGGTAAGCTGACTTGATTAAAGCTTTTTTTAAGCTTTTGCTGTTCGTGGTGTTCATGACGTTAAATTTTACTAGCGCGGTATTCGCGTTAGTAGCACTTATACTAAACGAAGAAATGAGCAGATTTTATCTAGCCTACTGTCTTCTAGGCATAGTCGTTTCGGCAATTTCCTGGATAATCGCTGACTGGCTATATCAAAGTGGCATGAAAAGAATAAAGGAAGGCGCCAAACCAGCCAAAAGCGCTCCGTATGATCCCGAATAGCTTAAGAGAAAAGTCTTGACAGACTATCAGATAGTTTGTATGCTCTGAGAGTTCTTTTTATGGAGGTGGCCATGAAACGGTTCTTCGCCAGCGCGATCGGCGTCAGCGGACTCATCTTAATGGGCAGTGCTCTCTGGACATTGATCCAAACGGAGTACCAAAAGGGATCAGGAATGTTAATGGTAAGCATCGCGATTATCGTGCTAACCATCTGGAATTTCCCAGAGAAGGACTAGAAATTAAAACAAACACCCCGCCATTGGGGTGTTTTATTTTATTCCGATGATCTCTACCTCGGTGAAAAGCTGACGATGGCCCTTCTTCTTTCGATATCGGGTCTTGGAGTGATACTTAAAGACAATCACCGTCTTGGCGTGTCCTTGCTTCACTACTTTTGCGGATACTTTCGCGCCAGAGACGGTCGGCGCGCCGATTTTGACATCCTCACCGTCGGCAATCAAAAGCACCTGGTCAAAAGTAACCGCTTCGCCGACTTTAACAGGCTCACCGACTTTGTCGGCCAACTTCTCAATTTTTAGTTTTTGTCCCGGAGCTACTTTGTACTGCTTGCCGCCGGTTTCGATGATCGCGAATGCCATAATACTAATTGTTAGCTATGATAACACCCACTGAAATTAAAATCAATATCGATACGACCAGAGATGCGAATGGCAAAAGGCCGGCTAAAAAAGTATCTCTTTTAATCAAAACGCCGGCAAGAAATAAATTAATCAGAACCAGTACGCCTCCCGAGGTCAAAATGAAGAAGACGTCCTCGGTAGTCCCAAGTAAATTCAGCTCCCGGATGCCATCGAATCCAACAACGATCAGATTGCTAATCGGGGCCAAGTAAATATAAAATAAGATATACGCGAGTGCCAAAATCGCGATACTAACAGCAAACACAGATTTTATGAGCATTTCATTTATCATACCCGCCCGGAATGAAGAAGAAAACATCGGGAGGACAATAGAGTATATTTTAAAGCAACCAGAGCATCTGGTCAAAGAAATCATCGTGGCCGATAACGGTAGCGCTGACCGGACCCGCGAGATCGCCTTATCCTATCCAAAAACGAAGGTAGTCATTGAGAAAGAGCCCGGCACCAATATCGCTCGCGAAGCCGGAAGACAAATTGCTAGTGGCGACATTATCGCCTTTATTGACGCCGATAACTGGCTCGCTCCGGACTGGAGTGAAAAAGCTATCACCTATCTTTCCCGACCCGGCGTGGTTGGCGTGAGCGGACCATATGCCTATCGTGATCAGAGCCGGCTCGGTAGACTTATCACCTTTTACGGCTTTTTGCTTTATGCCTACCCAGGCTATCTTTTGGTTCACTATTTGCTAGGTATGGGTAGCGTGGTCTTAGGAGGAAACGTAGCGGTAAAAAGCGAGGCTTTAAAAAGAATCGGTGGCCTAGATACCAGCTACAAGTTTTTTGGTGATGACGTAAAACTTGGCAAACAACTGCGCCTGATCGGCAAGGTAATTTTCACGCCAAAATTACTGGTCTATTCTTCTTCGCGACGATTTCGAAAACGCGGCTATTTTCTAACCACCTTCCGATATTTCATCAACTTTATCTGGGTAATCATTTTTGATAAACCATTTACACGTTAAACCTCCAGAAATCGGATTTCACCGCGCTTGAGATTCGGCTCTTGGCCAAGCACTGACAACAGCGTATTCAGACCCGTACCATGACCGATCGCCAAAACCACTTCATTGGCATGTTGCTTTTTAAGATCGGAAATAAACTCAAGATGGCGATCAATGACCGCGCGCTTGCTCTCACCTCCATAGCTGGTAAAATCATACGGCTGTTTTTCACTGGTATAGAACGCGATGCTAACCGGATAAAAATGCGGTTGCGTATAGATAGCGGCCGCCTCCGGAAAAGTTTTCCCTTCCAAACTGCCAAACCGACACTCTCGAATCCGCTGATCGGTCTTCATCGGCACCCCCAGGCTCATAGAAATAATCTCACCGGTCTGGATTGCGCGTTGAAGATCGGAGCTATAAATTTTCCTAATTCCTAGAGATTTTAATTGCTCACACAGATCCAATGCCTGTTGGCGGCCATTTTCATTCAAAAAAGTATTGGTCTGGCCTTGCATCCGGCCGGCCGCATTCCAATCAGTTTCACAATGGCGGATTAACACTAGTTTCATTACGGAAATTATAGCATATTTTTCTACTATTGACAAGTACGTAAAAATGAGGTAATCTTAGCTTATCGCTTGATTGTCAGCCCCTCTCGGACCTGTAGCTCAATGCCAGAGCAGCGGACTCATAATCCGTTGGTTGGAGGTTGAAGTCCTCCCGGGTCCACCACCCCTCTTTACTGAGGGGTTTTGCTTTTTAACAGCCGATAACAAGCAACAATTCCTAAAGTGAGCAGAACGATGCTGATAGCAATGTGATCATTGTAAGTCCGACCGATTACTAAATTGTTATCAACAATAAAACTCACCCCGGGAAACGACATTAAGGCAAATAGGGACGACCCTAAGATAGTGACGAGCAGAAGATTTCTATTTGAAATTACCGGCCGGGCTGACAAACTCTTATCCAAAATACTCAGACCCGTTAGATACGGAAGATAAATGACGACGAAGTGAACAAATACCCACTTTATCTGCTCATCCAAAGTAAATACCGCCCGATCCAGAGTCGGCACTGCTAAAAGATAGTAGACGTAAAAAAGAGAACTCGCGATAAAAACAAAACCTATTCCGTGCTTCCAATCCGCTCCGATCCACCAACTAAACAAGAAAAGAGCAAGTCCGACAACAAAAGTCTTTTCAATTACGTAATTAAAGTGGACCACAACGCCGGTAAGAAGATGGATCATGATATCCAATGCCATACCAGCCAGAGTTACTACCAGGGCGAACGCGAATGCTTTCTTCCAGAACATTACTATGAATTATAGCAAACCGGAGAAGTATTTTTGCTATACTGAATAGGCATCTACAAGGTCGAATAATTTTTCTAACTAATAATCATGGACGGAGAAAACAAAATGGAAATGATGGGTTGCAAGTGCCCTCATCATAAAGCGACTGCTTCTTTACTACTTTTAATCGCACTGGCCTTCCTGCTAAAAGCGCTGGGGGTGCTGAGTTCAGATTTTGTTGATATGGCTTGGCCGATACTGCTTGGATTGATCGCTCTTAAAAAAATGTCGAAGGGGATGTGTAAGTGCTGCAATACCGGTGGCGTGTGCAATCGCGATTGCTGCAAGTAAAGCTAACTAAAAACCACCCAAATGGGTGGTTTTTAGTTAGTCATCATTATCCTTCCGGTTATTTTCCTTAACCTCCAAAGCGCGCTCGGCTTTTTTTATTCTCGCAGAGATTGCAAGATCGGAAAGTGCCTTTCTAGTTTTCGCAATCTTCTCCTGAACCTGCTTTCTTTTTCCGTGCGCCTTCTGGCTTTCACTCTTATCGTCCTGAGCATTCCCTGCGCCGACCCTCATAGCCTCAGATTTAGTCCGGACCTTAGAAATCTCTTCCGACTTTAGGTCCGTCGTTTTATTCTCGGAAGCCGTCGGAGCTTCCTCGGCCATAAAAGTCATTTCCATTTTCATATCTCCAAAATCTTCCTTCTCTAAATCTAATTCTGACTTCTGCCTAATTTCCACTTTTATTAAATTCTCGTCAGCCTTAAGAGCGTGCTTTTCCACCGCGGCCTCGATTGACGCC
>CAYSNI010000009.1:0-2745 GCA_964432465.1 uncultured Candidatus Saccharibacteria bacterium | reverse complement strand
CTGAGCCGTTTGTAAAGGCTCAATTTTAGGCAGAGGCCTGGCTACAGGAGCCTGAGAAGATGGCGCGTACACCGGAGACTGGAACGGCTTCAGTTGTGAAGTTTGCGGCACAACTTTTTCATCAGGATGAGCAATCTCCGGCGAAGGAATTAACACTGGCGAAGGAGCGCTTGAGGTTTGCCGCATTGGCGCGAGCTCTTTCCCGAGATGTATAAGCTTAATATCAATGCCGAGTTCGTTTCTTAGGACCAACTCTATCGGTCTAAGCATTTTTTCCTCAATCTCTTGCGCCAAAGTTTTTGCGCCAGATGGACTGATCTCAAGTAATTTACTTAATTCAGAAATAAAATCTTCCGGAGTAACGCTTGAAACTGCCAATCTTAGGATGAGCGTTGGAATCACATCCGTCTTCTCCTCCTCGCTGAATCCTAAGCGACGATTTAGGTCGGAAATTAGGTAAGTGATTTGGGTGGAAGCCAACCAGCCCCTTACCGGTTCCGGAAGTTCTCGAAAGCTAGTATTCGGAGTTTTAGTTTGTAATTCTGTCATTTATTTAAAGCCCTGGGGCAGTTGGTCTTTCCGGACCTTTTTTGATTTCAACTTTGAATTCCCCCTCTTTTTTCTTTTTAGAGATTTCTTCTGCTGCGTCCATTTCTTTGAGAGCTTTTAATTCCGTACTATAGCGCGGATCTAATTTAAGCTGTTTCATTGAAGGATTATTGCGGGCAAATTCTACCAACAGATGCTCTGGTTTTGTGGAAGAGAGTTTGGCGGCGGATTTCGCGATCGCGAACAGCTGTGAAACATCCCCTTCTTTACTGACTCTTTCTAAATGTTCTTTACGGAAGTATGGTGCCACTGCTTCGATTGCCTTAGCGTCGAGAGCATCAGTCTTGCCTGGTTTAAAGTTTTCCATGGCCATTTGAATCGCAGCCTGTTTGAATTCATCGGAATCCTTTTTAAAATTATTTGAATTTATAGAAGGATTTCTCTTTTTTGCCTCATCAAATACTTTTTCATAACTGGAATATTCGTGAGCGAATTGAGGCGCGTTAGCCTCAAGGTCACCTGTAATTCCTTTGTCTTGCGCTGCCGCAAAAAGACGCTGTCGAATCGCTTCCGGCAACTTATCTATTTTCTGATCTTTGGCTACGCGGTTTGCGAGATATGCCATCTTTGCAGTATCGGACGTAGGTACCTGAGCTTCGGCGAGGACGGCGTCTTTGCTGTAATTTTTATATTTTTTCTCCAGTTCTTCGGCCGCAAATTTACCCCTGTTAGCAACCGCGTTTTTAATTCCTGGCGCAAATCTGCCAAAGATTCTATTGCCAGTAATTGAATCAGCAAATTTATCGGCCAACCCGCCTTTTTTGAGAAGCGCGGTTGCGGCGGCCGGGCTTCCGGTAGCCCTGAGGGTGGCCCGGCCGGCTATTCCAAGAACGCGATCTTTTACTCCGGTCGCCATTTTCATTGCCGCATCCGCGCCGGCAACTTTGAGTCGGCTGGCCGCGTAAAGTCCTCCCAGCATAATACCTACTTGTACGAATATCTGAAGGAAGCCCGCGAGTGTATCTGCCGGGAGGCCGGTTAATTTAGACGCGCTGGAAAGGGTGTTGTAGTTGATCGCCGCCCCCTGGCCGGATCCGGTAACGAGCGCTCCAATACTTTGGGAACTTTGGATTCCAAGGTAAAGGAAGAAAGCAACTACGGGATAAAAAATATTCCAATGGAGAAAATTTTCCCACCATTCGGAAAAATATTTAGACAATTTAGGAAAGGTGTAGGCCAGCCAGGCGAGGGGCATAATAATAATCAAAAATACCAGCCATAAGTAACGAAGAAGGAGCATGAAGGTGACGGCGTAAAAGGTGATGACAAGAAAAGCGTTGAAAATGAGAGCAACCGATATTGAAGCGATGGTGGTAAGATAAGCAGTGCCAAATTTGATAAATGAACCCGTTCCGCTATCCGCGGCATTAGGAGTAATCCCTAAAATTTTCTGAACATTTAAGGCGCCGGCCAAGTTTTCGGCAAATCTCTCCAGCTTCTTGTCCTCTAGTCCGCCTGGGCTCGCGGCGTTGATGAAGAAATTACCAAATACATTTGAGGCGTCAATTACCACTCCGGCAATTGATAAGCTGAAATTTACTAATACGGCCGCAATAATTAAATTTTTCAGAAACTGCTTGGTGTCGTAGCTTTGCAGGCGAAGCATTGTTGTAAAAGCAATCATAATGATTGCCAGTACAAAGCCAAGATTGGTGATATCTAAGGCAATCTTGAATCCAACCTGAACCATATTACTAGTCAGTACGTTGGTGCCGGCGCTGATGACGACTTGGATAATTGTGACGGCTAGGGAGATCAGAACACCGCCAATGTAACTGATCACATAAGCTAGCGTAACCGTCGCCCAGTTAATAAGCCTTATACCATGGCAGAATAAATCGACTCCGCACGAGCCTTCCGGAACCTTAAGGTCAGGATTGGGCGCGCCTAATATTTCAGTCGGAGCAAGTATCAAAACTCCTAGCAAAACGACTAAGGCTATTTTTTGGACGATTAATTTACGCGACATTGCTGTAATTTTTGGTTGAAATTAGCGAGTTGAGAGGCGACGCTCTGATCATTCGCTACGCTCTGATCCTGAATTCCTTTAAAGAAGTTTTCGGCACCGGCGATATCGGCTACCCCGGCTGTTTCTTGTTCAATTGATTGCAAACGAATCAGGCCGGCATTATCTCT
>CAYSNI010000008.1:0-19359 GCA_964432465.1 uncultured Candidatus Saccharibacteria bacterium | reverse complement strand
CACGGCAACTGCGAAGAAATGGTTAATTCTAAAGGAGAAGTAGACACCGAGCACTCAACGAATCCGGTAATGCTTCTATTAATCGGTAAGTCCTACTTCGCACCGCAGATTCCGGCGATCTCCGTTGAAGCTAGCGGCCTTCTTGCCGATGTGGCCCCTACGATCCTCGAAATTATGAACATCCAGAAACCAAAAGAAATGACTGGCCAGAGTCTGCTCCACTCCATCGGTAGAATTGATATTCTCTAGCAATAACAAAGTCCCAATCTATTGATTGGGACTTTCTGTAAGCTTCTTTGTCAGGTCGTTCAGTATTTCTCTGGCCACATCCACGATTTTCTCATTGCCAGTGATTTCCAATGATGAGATGAACTTTCCGTAATCTCCCTCAAGTACGGTTACCTTGTTCGCAAAATCTTGCCTTACTTCTTGGACAAAAATATGACGGGTAACATCCGGAAACTCGTAGCTTCCGAAGAATCGATAATTTTCAGGGACATAATTCAATTCTTCCTTTGTCTCCCGCAAGAAACCTTCGAGAGGAGTTTCGCCTTTTTCAACTGACCCGCCGAACATTCCGAACAAATTAGGGTAAGTCGGGGCTTTCGGCCCACGTTGCTGAAGATAAAACTCGAAATTCCCGTTAACTTTTCTATATGGCACGAAAAGAGAGGATGTTAGTTTAGCCATAATGCTCCTAAAGAAAACTTTTAATACTGTACGTTAAAATAACCGGTCTGTCTATCTTCGCTTACCGTGAAAGGCTTCGTGAATCTCTTTGAGATGCTTGTTGGTTAAGTGCGTGTAAACCTGCGTAGTGGAAACGTTAGCGTGGCCGAGCAATTCCTGCACCGAGCGGAGATCGGCTCCATTCATCAGTAGGTCGGTAGCAAAAAGATGACGGAGGCCGTGCGGAGTTAAGCGCCGGGTAATCCCCGCTTTCTGCGCGTAAGTAGCGACCAGACGCTGAACCGCGCGCGACGTGATTTTGCCGATCACCTTGTCGCTTTTATCCAAACTCACGAAAAGATGCTCTAGCGTATCACCTCTTTTGTCTAAATATGTTTTTAAAGATTTTCGCGCGCCGTCGGAAACGAATACCAAGCGTAGCTTTTCTCCTTTACCGCGAATCGTCAGCTCACCGCGATCAAAATTTAAATAACGATTCAGCGAGCAGAGCTCGGAAAGACGGAGTCCGGTGGAAAAAAATAACTCTAGAATTGCCTTATCCCGAAGTCCTCGTAACGTAATCGGCCCGCCCTGAGCTTGCCGAAGGGGCGCGGCAAGAAGCCGGTCCAAGTCGCTAAACTCCACCAAATCAATCTGACGCTGGGCAATCTTCGGCAATTCTATTTTATCCGGCGCCACTACGTCATAATCTTTTTTGATCAGATACTTAAGAAAGTTGCGGATCGCGATGACGTAATAGGACTGCGTCACTTTTTTTAGACCCATCTCACCTGCCCCGTGACGGCTTCGCTTTACGGGGCGCGCGAGGGCGAGCCGGAAATCTTTAACGCTCCCCAGCGTTAAATCTTTTAGGTCTTTAATCTTCTGGTGGGTAATAAAACGGTTTAAATACCGCTCATAATTCTCCCGCGTCTTCGGTGAGCGGTTTTTCTCGATTTCAAGATAATCGAGATAGTCTTTGAGAAGTTGCTTAATGTCAGCCATAATACTATTATATACCAGCAATGAAACGCTCACCTATCGTAGTAATTATGGGAAGTGTCGATCACGGTAAAACAACCCTGCTCGACTACGTCCGCAAGACCAATGTCGCCGCTAAAGAAGCCGGCGGTATTACGCAATCCGTTGGCGCTTACGAGATTGAACATAAAGGACAGCAGATCACCTTTATTGATACTCCGGGCCACGAAGCATTCTCTAAAATCAAAGAACGCGGCGCCGGCATCGCCGATGTCGCTATTCTAATTGTCGCCGCGGACGACGGCGTCCAACCGCAGACCAAGGAAGCCATTCGAATAATTCAAGAAACTAGCACTCCGTTCGTTGTCGCGATTAATAAGATCGACAAGATTCCGGATACTGCCAAAGTTAAAAACGAACTGATGCAAGCTGGAATTTTTCTTGAAGGCTACGGCGGTAATGTAAGCAACCAGCCGATCTCAGCCCTTACCGGCGAAGGCATAGATGATCTTTTAGAGCTTGTTCTCTTAACCGCTTCAATGGAGCATTTAGACTACGATCCGACGCACCATGCCAGTGGTATCGTTTTGGAATCCAGAATGGATCGACGCCGCGGAGTGATGGCGACGCTGATTGTCACTGACGGTACTTTACGGCAAGGCGACGAGATTGTTGCAGGCAATGTTTCCGGCAAAGTAAAAATCCTAGAAAATTTCCTTGGTAAGAAAACCGACCAGATCCTCCCTTCTTCTCCGGCAATTGTGATGGGTTTTGATTCTGTGCCAAAAGCCGGTGAACAGTTCCACGTTGGTCCAGCATCCGAAATTATCGCTATAAAATCACAGACTAAACGTCTACCGACAAAGGAAGCCAAAGAAGGCGTAGTGAATTTAGTACTGAAAGCAGATGTCTCTGGATCACTCGAAGCGCTCACGCAAGTGATTAAGGCTTTGCCGCTGAAAGTGGAACAATCTATTGAAATTATTTCTGAAGGCGTGGGTGACATTACCGATGGTGATGTGCAATTGGCAGCTTCCACAAAAGCGATCATTATCGGATTCCGAACTGAGACTATTAAAGCCGCAGAAACCGTAGCGCGCGCGCAGAATATAAAAATCGTGCAATCAGAAATTATTTACGATCTGGTGAAGGCGGTTGAAGAAACCCTAGCCTTACTTGGTAAGCCAATAGCCATTGGACGCTTGGAGATACTCGCTTTATTCAGCAAAAAAGGCACAAAGCAGGTTATCGGCGGTGAGGTTAAAGAAGGCGCTATTTCTAACAATGCCGCTCTCGAAGTTGAACGCAAGGGAAAAACCGAGGGCGCTGGAAAAATCATCAACCTTCAGCACAATAAAGCCGATGCCAAATCCGTACCCGCAGGCAAGCAGTGCGGCTTAATCTTCGATTCTCATACCGAAGTCCAGGTAGGAGATATTTTAATTCAGCGCAGTACCGCTTAATACAAAATGAAATTTCACCGGCCAGATCGAGTAAGCTCCTTACTTCAAGATCAGCTAAATCAACTCCTTCTTCGAGAAATTGATATTCCTGATGTTCTGATTACGATCACTGAAGTCAACGTCAGCAAGGACGTGACCGAGGCAATGATTAAGGTTAGCGTAATTCCTTCAGAAAAAGGGGAAGAGGTACTGGAAATTCTTCAAAAATCCAAACGCGGACTTCAATATAAACTTGTTCGAATGATGAATATCAAACCGACTCCCCACATAAACTTTCGTCTTGATCTCGGCCCAGAAAAAGCCGCCGGAGTTGAAAGGGCTTTACTAGGAGAAGACTTAGACGAATAGAAACCGCGATCATAGCGGTTTTTATAAAGTTGAAAAATCAATTGGAAAATATCATAATGCCAATTATGGCGCCGTAGCCAAGTGGTAAGGCAGGAGTCTGCAAAACTTCTATTCGGGAGTTCGATTCTCCCCGGCGCCTCAAACCTCTCTTTTGTGAGGCTTACCTTGCCCGGGTGGTGGAATGGCAGACACGACGGCCTTAAGAGCCGTTACTCGCAAGAGTATGTGGGTTCGACTCCCACCCCGGGTACCAATTGTAAGAGCACCATTCATGGTGCTCTTGTTTTTTTATGACTGGAGTCGAAGGGTTTTTTCCAAAAGCAAACTTCTTTGCTTTTGGAAAAACCCAGGCTCCGGATGAGGCGCAAGCCATATTTATGGAGCGAGCGCCGAGGGAGGAGGACTCCCACCCCGGGTACAAATAAAAAAATCCTCTAAGTGAGAGGATTTTTTTGCGCACCGAGATATCTGAATCTTGCCATTTTAACACCGTCACGTTCCACTTCTTCTAAAAACATTTTTGAAGATCTCGCCCACACTCCGAATGGTTCATACATCGTTTGATAGATTACAAGCTCATTCTTAGTTTCAGTATCGTAAGCGATGCACAACACTTCGTACTTTTTCCCCTTGTAATGCTCATACACACCGAGTGGTACTCTTTCGTTCCCTAATCTCTCCTCGCGCTTGCTCCGTAGAACGCCCAGGCGTACGCGCAAAAAAAGTAGGGCCACTGCCACAAAGATAAAGATCCAAGGCGCCGCCTTAACTAGCGGATCATCCATAATCTTCTTCCTTATTAAAAATCTAGGACAATTCTAACAGCTAATGCTTAGCAAGTACAGCCAACGCGATCGAGGCGAAAACAAGGCCGCCATCTCGAAATGTGATGGTCAGCGCGTCAGGATTAGTCACCATAATTGCAACCAATAGCAACACAGAAATAGACGCGGCAAAACTGGTCCTGATACCAGAAATTAACCAAGCCGCAAGGCCTATCTGGAAAATAGAAAAACCCATAAGCATGGTACCGGCAAGTGGATTAGCGCGTACCAATTCCGGCAAAAATCCTATCCAGTCATCCGGATGTTGCAAAGCGGAAATGCCGGCATAAAAATAAGTACCGGCAAGGCCGATGCTTAAAAGTAGGATCGCAATACGAACTTTAACTATGTGGCCTACCATTGCTTCAATTATACCAAATAATACAAAAACTCCCCTTTCGGGGAGTTTTTGCTTTTACTTAAGGACTACGATCTCCGCTTTCTTTAAGCCGAATTTCATCGCCTCTTCACGAGTTTCCATCCAGATATCCATACGCTGGGTATAGCGACGATTCATCCTATCCTCAACGACGAAGACCTTTTCGCCATAGAGCGACGGGATCTTCACGCGAGTATGGAGGGGCAAGAAATTAGCCGCTACAATACCATCCGCCACATGAGCGCCGGACGCCGTAATGAACGGCGAATCATCGGTCTGGTCTTCCGTAGAAGAGTAGGCCGTCATATCCACGGTCATACGCTTAACCTCTTCCTGCATCGGGGCGGTAGCGGTCAAATTGGCCTCTTCCTGCTCCTCAATGACCGGTAAAAGCGCCTCGGCATCTGCCACATAGATAGGGCTAAGGGCTGCGATATTGGCAATAATGGACATGGATAGCACGCCATTGATCAATGCTTGAATTAAGATATTCATATTTTTGTAATAAAAAACCCCCACTTGAGGGATCTTTTATATAGGGCTATTCTAGCACACTAATTTACGCTTGTCAATAGAGGCTTTTTGAGTTGCAGATAAGGCGAAAATCAGTATAATCTTAATATTAGCTAACATATGCGTGTGTAGTTCAGTGGGTCGAGGGTTGCCGAGACGGGCGGTCAATGTATGCTATAATGGTCGCCCAGGGAGATCCTGTCCTGACCCCGCACTAAAATATGCGTGTGTAGTTCAGTGGTAGAACGCTGTCCTGATAAGACAGAGGTCGAAGGTCCGATTCCTTCCACACGCACAACTAAAATAACCGTGTTACCCGCGGTTATTTTAATCTCATGCTGTGGGAGCGAGCAAACTGCTTGGCTCGCGTTTGGAATCGGAGCGCGGAGCATATCCGAGCCACTGGTGGCGAGGATGCGAGCGGCGGGCTGCGACCGCTCCTCAGAAGAGGAGCGAGTTGTAGCCGATTCCTTCCACGGCACTAACAGAAATTATCGCAACTGCTCAAACTTCTCAAAATTATAGGTGGCAATTTTCGGTGGGTTCAACAAATTCGTCCCGGAAACCGCCGACATCTGACTTACCAAGAGATTGGCTAAATAAATCACGTAAACTAATAGCAGAACAGCTAGCAGACTACCGGAGATATAAAATAGTAATGATTTTTTCATAATTGCGCAGTGTGCTATTGATAGAAAACTTGACCTTCGGCAATGATGCTAAAAGTATTGGCTCCGGCTTGCCGGACAAGATCAGTAGAGTTCAATTTCACAAAATAACTGCTACTCTCTATATCTTTCAAAAACTTTTGGAAATTTTCATAGGATCCATTACCATTAATCGAAAAAGAAATTGATCCTGGTAATCCCCCTTTCGGGAGGATCTCGCCACCAAAAGTAAAACCAAGATCAATCTTATTGTTCTTGCCAAGCTGAATCAACGACTGTCCGAAATTAATTAGATCGTCCTTAAGAGGCAGGATGCCATTCAAGGTCGCGAAAAACGGCCGCGCTTTATCAGAATCCGCTTTTAATGAAGTAAGTTGGTCGGTAGCTTGGATGCGAAAAGCGAGGTCAATCTTTTGCTGAAGGATCTTATCAGCACTGCCTTTCAGATGACTGCCGACAAATTGGGTAAGAACGATCACCAGCGCGATAGCGCTGAAAGCGATCAAAATTGCCATGCCCATTTGCTTTTGAAACGAGTTCATCATTATTATTACTATAATTATATCATAATGCAGGAGGCTAAAATCGTCCGCGTTAGCAATGCTGAATACCCAAAACCTTTGAAAGAAATTCCGAAAGCGCCGGGGAAATTTTATTATCTGGGAAATCTGCCGGACCAAACCCGACCCCATATCGCCATTGTCGGCACTCGTCGAGCGACGACTAACGGCTCCGCCATTGCCAAGTCGATTGCCAAAGAGCTCGCTTCCGTCGGCGCGGTGATCGTTAGCGGCTTAGCATTAGGAATTGATGGCGCGGCTCACGAAGGGGCACTTGAAGCCAAAGGTACGACAATCGCGGTTCTCCCTACCGGGCTCGATCGAATTTATCCGGATCAACACGCTGATTTAGCAAATAGAATTATAGAAAATGGCGGGGCAATTATTAGCGAATACGATCCGGGCACTCCGAGTTACAAGCAGCACTTTTTAGAACGGAACCGAATCGTCAGCGGACTTTCTATCGCCATCGTCGTGATTGAAGCTCCGGAAAGATCCGGGGCTCTTTCAACTGCCAGTCACGCCCTCGAACAGAATCGTGAGGTATTTGTGGTACCTGGCCCAATAGGTCATGATAACTATCGTGGCTCACATTCACTCATTCGGGCAGGAGCGCGTCTCGTAACAAACGCTAAAGAAATTCTAGACGACCTGAATCTGGCGCCCGTGACCCCTACTCTGTTTCCAGCAATAAATTTACCAGAAAATCAACGGCTGATATTTGAGACTATTCGCTCCACCGGCTCCGCCACTTCGGTTGACAAAATTCTTGATTTAACGAAAATGGACATTTCCGTTCTCAACCGCAACTTAACTCTTCTTCTCATTCAAGGCTTAATCAAAGAGGAGGCGGGAAGATATTATTTAAGTCATAATTAACTATTCAATGCATCTAGTAATCGTCGAGAGCCCGACCAAAGCCAAAACCATTTCCAAATTCCTAGGACCCGACTACAAAGTCGAGTCTTCTTATGGTCATATTCGCGACCTGCCGAAAAGCACGTTAGGCATCGATCTCGAACACAACTATGAGCCAAAGTACCTCATCCCAGTCAAAGCCAAGAAAGTGGTCAAGCAGTTAAAAGAGGACGCCAAAAAAAGTGATGATGTAATCCTCGCGACTGACGAAGACCGCGAAGGAGAGGCGATCGCCTGGCACTTGGCAGAAACCCTCGGCATTAAAAATCCGCAGCGTATCGTGTTTCATGAAATCACTAAAAGTGCGATTGAGAACGCGCTTAAACAACCACGCCCATTGGATATGAATTTAATTGATGCCCAGCAAGCCCGTCGCATCCTGGACCGATTAGTGGGCTATAAGCTATCACCTTTTCTTTGGAAAAAGGTGGTCCGGGGTCTTTCCGCTGGTCGCGTGCAATCGGTTGCCGTTCGTCTGGTTGTGGAACGAGAAAATGAGATCCGCGCCTTCAAACCAGAAGAATACTGGACGATCATCGCCGAACTGCTCTCCGCTCAAGGCGGATCCGCTTTGAGCGGAAAATCGGTAGTGCCAATCGAGTTCAATCTCACGAAAATAGATGGTGAGACAATTGATAAGTTCGAAATTAAAACTAAGGAGCAGGCGGAAAAGATCGTCGCCGACCTCCAGAAGTCGGATTTTGTTATTTCCGATATTCACCGCAAAGAAGCGACTAAAAATCCGCCGTCCCCTTTCACGACCAGCACCATGCAACAAGAAGCGGCGCGGCGTCTTGGTTACTCCGCGAAAAAAACCATGGTCATTGCTCAGCATCTTTATGAAAATGGACACATCACCTATATGCGTACCGACTCGGTCAACCTTTCCAAAGAATTTACTATCGCCGCAAAAGCATGGCTGGAGAAAGAGCTTGGTAAAGAATACGCGCTAACCACTCCGAGATTATTTAAAGCCAAATCAAAACTCGTTCAGGAAGCACACGAAGCCATTCGACCGACTCATATTGCTAACCAGCCGGACACAATCGAATTGACGGATCCAGGAGAAAAGAAACTTTACAAACTGATCTGGCAACGTTCCGTAGGCTCACAAATGCCGGCCGCAAAGATCGCGCTAACCGCTGCCGACGTATCTGCCGGCCCGCTTCGCCAAGACTCCAGCGAGGCGAGAAAGTACACTCTCCGCGCTAACGGCCAACAAATTATTTTTGACGGCTTCCTTAAAGTGTGGCCGCAAAAGTTTTCAGAAAAAACATTGCCGGATCTCGAAAAATCCGAACATCTTGAAGCAAAAGCCATAAACCCATCCCAACATTTTACCGAACCGGCACCGCGTTTTTCCGAAGCCACGTTAATCAAAGCGCTTGAAGAACATGGTATTGGACGCCCTTCCACCTACGCGCCAACACTTTCAGTAATCCAAACCCGTAACTATGTTCAAAAAGAACAAGGCAAGTTTCGGCCGACCGAGATCGGTGAATTAGTCAACAAAGTTATGACTGAACACTTCCCTAAAATCGTAGACATAGATTTTACCGCTAAAATGGAGGACCAGCTGGATAATGTCGCGCACGGCAAGGAAAAATGGCAAGAGGTCATCAACGATTTTTATGTTCCGTTCGCGAAAAATCTTGAGGAAAAATATATAGAAGTTAAGAAGGAGATGAAGGATGAGACGACCGATGAAAAATGCGAGAAATGCGGCAAACCGATGCTGATTAAATACGGCCGATTTGGAAAATTTATGGCCTGCTCCGGCTTTCCCGACTGCAAGACGACTAAGGCTTTGCCAAAAGATGCGCCGAAAGAGATCGGGATGAAATGCCCAAAATGCGGGGAAGCCGAAAACGGACAAGTTATTGAGCGAAAAGTAACCCGAGGTAGAGCTCGGGGAAAAATATTCTGGGGTTGTAATAAATATCCGAAATGCGACTACGCTTCTTGGACCGACCCGTTAAATCCTCCGAAAGAAGGAGAAGCTACGGCCACCGATCCGAATACCAAAATTGCTACTGAAGCTAAAGAGCAAGAAGAGGATGACGTGCCAGAGGATGAGCCGGAAGAACTCACTCACGACGAAGAAAATCCTTCGACGGACTTAGGACAAGAAAAAACCCCGTAAATGGCGGAGTGCCATCACGGGGTTAAGTTTTAGTAATCAGTGGTTTCGGTGAGGTGATGCTGAAGGCCGGCTTTCGCGGCCGCGCGACCCATCGACCAGAGTTCGTAATCCAGCTCGACCATGGTCCACGGGCGGACGTGTTCGTCACGCTCCATCTTCAAAAGTTCGATAATAGACGAGAGGATAAGAGTAGTGCTAATCCGAATCGCTAGCTCCTCTTGGCTACCCTTCTCAATTGGAACTTTGTTGTCAATCTTCCTCGCCAACTCATCGGAATACTTTAAAATACCGAGGTGACGAAGGGCGTTGGGAATCTGATAGTCTACGACCGGCCCGATCCGCTCCGGATCTTCCAGCTTCGTCAGAAGCGATTCCGATTCCATTGCCCGTCCCTGATACATCAAAGGCCAAAGATACGGACGCTTTGCGAAAACGAGCGTTTGGCCATTTAGGACAACCTTATCCTGACCGAATGCCAGAGGAAAATGTGACATTAACAATTCAACGATTCTGGGTCGGTCATTCTCATCTTCGCTGATTACCCGGAAACCAGCCTCTACAAAAATATTTACTGGCCGTCCCTGAAATCGAGCGGAAAGAACGTTCGCCGCTTCACGCAAGCAAACCCGGCGCTGTTCCAATAGCGGCATCGGCGCGTCGCCAGCAAAAAATGCCTCCAGAGCTCCGGGCGTATCCGTAAGCTCCAGAATCTCATCCGTATGAATAAAATTCTCTCCAAACTTCCGGTAGAAACAGTGTCCCATCGCCATCGAGCCGGTAAGTTTCCCAATTCGGAACTTTTCTCCAGTTCTTGGATCCATGTAGCAATAGTTGATCGCATTCCGATAAAACTCATGACAAGCGAACGCCTGATCATTCTTGGGAAAGATGCCATCCGGTTCGTGCCAGGTCGGCGCTATCGGATCCTGCTTAGCAAGCTTGTCAATATATTGGGAAAGCCGCTCATCCATCTCCTCATGAGTATCTTGAGCAAAAAAACCTTTGAAATCACCCATATGCTCAACCGCATAATCCTCGATTCGCTCTACCAAGTAATTCACCAAGCCTCCGTTTACAAAGTACTGTGGGTTAGATTAGGGTAGAATGGAAGAAATGGCAAATTTGAATGCGTTAATCAGAAAAGCTGGCCTCGTAAAACAGGCTTATGATTTTGCAAAAAAGGCCCACAGTAGCCAAAAGCGCAAAAACGGCGAGCCTTACATCAGTCACCCGATGGCGGCCGCGGAATCGATTATCAGCTGGGGGCTAGACGAAGCGACGATCGCCGCCGCGCTTCTCCATGACACAGTTGAAGACACAGGGAAAAATATTAGCGATGTCCGGAAAGAATTCGGTGAGGAGGTCGCGTTCCTAGTGGATGGCGTCACCAAGATCGGTAAAGTTCGCTATCGAGGCGTAGAAGCGAAGGTGGAAAATCTTCGTAAGTTTATTTTATATTTAAGCCAAGATATCCGAGTTATTTTAGTAAAACTTGCCGACCGTTTGAATAACATGAGGACTTTGTACGCCCTACCGCTTTCCAAGCAAAAAAGGATCGCTCTCGAAACTATGGAGATCTATGCGCCACTCGCCTACCGTCTTGGTATGCAAAATTTGAGTGGCGAGCTGGAAGATCTAGCCTTCCCCTATCTCTACCCCCAAGAACACACCTGGATGATTGAGAACGTAAAAGAACGCTTTGAGGAGCGCGAGCGTTATTCCAAACGTATCCAACCTGTTTTGGAAAAAGAAATGCGGGATGACGGCGTAAAAATAATCCGTATGGACTCTCGTGCCAAGCGATACACCAGTCTTTACAAGAAACTCCTCCGATACGATATGAACGTTGAAAGCATTTATGATCTCGTGGCGATGCGGGTCATCGTGGGATCTTTAGAAGATTGCTATGCCGCGCTAGGCACGATCCATAAAATTTGGCCGCCTGTACCGCACCGATTTAAAGATTATATCGCCCTTCCAAAACCTAACGGCTATCGCAGCTTGCACACTACCGTATTCGGTCCGGAAGATAAGATCACCGAGATCCAGATCAAAACTCAGCAAATGCACGACGAAGCGGAAAATGGTATTGCCGCCCATTTTGCTTATCAACAGAATAAAGACACGAAGGATTATCTCGAGCGCAACGCCACCTTCGCCGATAAAAAAGAGCTTTCCTGGATCGGCCAACTTCGAAACTGGCAAAAAAATTTCACTAATCCGGAAGAGTTCATGCGATCGCTCAAAATCGACTTCTTCCAAGACCGCATCCTAACACTGACCCCCCAGGGTGAGGTAATCGATCTGCCAGTCGGCGCTACGCCGGTTGATTTTGCCTATCAGATCCACACCGACGTCGGCAACCACTGTTCCGGCGCCACCGTAAATGGGAAAATCACCCAACTGGATCACCCACTGAAATCTGGCGATATGGTCGAGATTCTAACTCAAAAAAATAAGGGGCCTTCGGACGCCTGGCTAGAATTCGTCCACACCGGCAATGCCCGCAATCATATTCGCGCGGCACTGCGCCACTCGGGGCCATCACTTACTCTACAAGAGCCAAAAGCGACAGAGTTTAAATTTGTTGTTGCTGATCGCGTAGGAATTTTAAGCGAGATTACCAGTATTATCAGTCGATCTCACATAAATATTCAGTCTATCAACACAAAGCTTCCAGTTGTAAAAATAAATTGCGGCGCACTGTCGAAGGAAAAGGCAGAAAAAATTTTGCTAAAGATTAAAAAGTTAAAGGAGGTTCGGGAGGCTGGCTTTCGTTTGGTGTAAATCCTTTCAAGCGCTCTATAATCCCTCTTAGTTCTTCCGGGGAATAAAAACTAATTATCAGCTTGCCACTATCACCGGCGCGCTCAACTTTCACTGGCGCGCCAAGCGCCCCTTCAAGCTCACGTTGCAAAGACGCGGTTTCCGGATCAATAATACGGATTGTTGGCACCAGCTCTTCTTTCAATATTGGCTTCTGCACCGCCTGAATACGGCTTCTTAGTTCACGAACGCTCATCGCATTTTTAAGTAAGTCTTCAAATAGAGTCTGTTGTTGTGCCTGATCGGTTACCATCAGCAGTAGACGCCCCTGACTTTCGCTAATCTGACTCCTTCCAATCGCGTCCTGGATCGCAGTTGGCAAACTTAAAAGACGAATGGTATTTGCGACCACTTCACGACTTTTACCAAGACGCGCGGCCACCTCCCTTTGAGTAAGACCGAATTCATCCGCTAATTTCGCGTAGGCACGCGCCGTCTCGATCGGATTCAAATTCTCGCGCTGAACATTTTCAATGATCGCCAATTCCAATCGATCTTTAGCCAAATTAACACTCTTAATTATTGCCGGAATTCGCTCCATTCCAGCCAGTCTAGAAGCTCGCAGGCGGCGCTCTCCTGCGATTAACATGTAGCTCACGTGCGTCCCGGACTCCTGCATCTCCTCAATTTTTGTCACCACGATCGGCTGAAGTATGCCGAACTCCCGAATCGAGCTAGCAAGCTCATTAAGTGCGACTTCATCAAAATCCCGCCGAGGTTGTTGCGGATTCGGTACAATTTTATCAACTTCAATAAGAAACACTGGCCCTTGAATTGGCGGATCTTGTTCTGGCATTGCTCTTCCATTTTACTACAAAATCGCTTAAATTATTAATAGTTTGCTAACCGCACTCTCCAAACATCTGCTTTTCCTAATTGATAAGAACTATTTTGCTTCAAGTGCGAGGCTTCGCTCCGAGCTGTATAGACATACTGCGAGGAGCGCTAACGAAGCAATTGAATAAAATAGTCTTAAGTGAAGCGGTCAATTGAAAGGGCTGGTGTTTGGAGAGTGCCATTGCCCGGGTGGGTCGATTCCGATCGACGGGAGCAAAAAGCTCCCAGGGCCGACACCCGGCACAACTTTTTGACTGAGGCTTTGCCGAGATAATTAAAATATGCCCGGGTGGCGGAATGGCAGACGCGATGGACTCAAAATCCATTGGCCGCAAGGTCATGCGAGTTCGACTCTCGCCCCGGGCACCAGAAAGGAAAAGTCAAAGAGTTTTGGGGGAAGAAAATTTTTTAATCCAATCCCAATTATGATATAATCCGATTGAGAAGATTGTCGAACTTCTCAAATAATTAATTAATCTTTTAAGGACAAAAATATGCCAGAAAAAATGGGAAACATTGATACCGGTTCCGAAGAATCTCGCAAGAAGTCTGCTGCTGAAAAAGGTTTGCCCGCAGGCGCAACTTGGGAAGACATCAGCAAACATAATTCCGAAGAATCTCGCAAGATGTTTGCTGCTGAAAAAGGTTTGCCCGCAGGCGCAACTTGGGAAGACATCAGCAAACATGATTCCGAAGAATCTCGCAAGAAGTTTGCTGCTAAAAAAGGTTTGCCCGCAGACGCAACTTGGGAAGACATCAGCTCTAAAAAATAGTAATCTCTTAAGTGAGCTAATTTTTTCTTGCTGAGATTGTATTTTGATTAGGTTCATAATTTTTTGGATATTCGCTTCCGCTTTGCGAATACTTGGATTGAATGCCACCAAAGAAAAACTTGCCTGTCCGCCGAAACTTTAGTGAAGGCGGAAAATCGTCAGTGGTGCGGCTCCCCGCCTGCGCCGAGGCTTCGGCGGACAGGCGCCGCCTTTCCGAATCTTCGCGGGCCTTCGCCTCGCCGAAGTGGCTTCGGCCACGCAGGCGGGGGGATTTTTTCGGTAAAATGCGTTCGGACTAATTCAAGAATACTGCACTTTTTAAAATACCCTTAACGGGTATTTTAAATTTGATTGACTTTTTATATAAATTTGTTATAATACTAGCTAGAAATTTGAAAGGGGTTCCATGCTTACGAAGATTGCTGGGATTATCGCTGGTCTTCTGGTAACAGTCGCTTACATTCCTTATATTGTTGCGATTATGAAAAAGGAAACTCGTCCAAACCGGGCATCCTGGTTCATCTGGCTTACCAGCGACATAGTAGTTGTTGCAAGTATGGTCAACGAAAGAGCTTGGAGCGCCTTGTGGCTTCCACTCGGCTTTACAATTGGCGCCCTAGCAGTAGCCGTTCTTTCACTAAAGTATGGCGAAAAAAATTGGGGCCGAACGGAAACAATCTGTTCGGTTCTAGCGGCGATAAGCATCGTTCTATGGGTGTCTGTCGCCTCTTCATTACCCGCCCTTCTTCTGAATGTTGGAGTTTTACTGTTTGGAGCCATTCCAACCATCGCCAAGGCTTGGCTGAATCCTTCCGGCGAGAACAAGTGGGCATGGACACTTTTCGCTTCCGGTGCGCTAGTAAGCCTTATCGGATCCGAAAGATGGGAGCTCACCTTTCTGCTTTTCCCAAGCGCTGCTATTGCCATTGATTGCACCGTGGCCACTCTCGTGTGGCTCCCCAGAAAAAAGCCCGCCACCAATTAATGATTGGTGGTTTTTTATAATGAATTCTTATCCTTATATGCTCGCAATCGCAAAGCGATGGTTTTTATTTGCCGATAAGGCTAAATTATGTATAATTTGAACAGTTAGCGCCCTTAGCTCAGTGGTAGAGCGTTTCATTGACATTGAAAAGGTCGCTGGTTCGATCCCAGCAGGGCGCACACATGAAATCATTCATGTAAAATCAATCACCAAATCAAGCTAATATTATTTTCTCGAACTAGATCGCACGGGAAAGGGGTCGGGAAAACGGGAGTTTTCCCGTGACGGAAGCCTTGAAACCGATGGGTTTCAAAGAGGCCGAAGGCCGAGTGAGATTCCCCAGCAGGGCGCACGATTCATTAATTATATTTATGGCTACACTTACTCCAAAAATTATTTACGAAGACAAAGATGCTCTAGTTATCAACAAACCCGCCGGTCTTTTGACGCACACAATTAAGGCTCATCCTGACAACAAGACTCTAGTCGCCTGGCTAGTAAAAAAATACCCATCAATTAAAAAAGTTGGCGATGAGCCAACCTTGCGTCCCGGCATCGTACACCGACTGGACAAAGAAACTTCCGGCGTAATGATTGTCGCTAAAAACCAAAAATCCTTTGAGTTTTTAAAAGGACAGTTTCGAGCCCACAAAGTGCGCAAAACCTACTTAGCTTTGGTTTGGGGTCAGTTCGAAATGCGCTCCGGCATCATTGAAAAGCCGATTGGTATCAAATCCGGCACACTAAAACGCACGGTAAAAATAGATGAAAGCACTAAGATGGTGAAGGCGGCAAAAACCATCTATCGGGTTAAAAAAGAAATTGGCCCTTATAGCCTGATGGAAGTTGAACCGCTGACCGGTCGTACCCACCAGATCCGTGTTCATCTCGCGGCCCTTCATCACCCGGTGGTTGGCGATAAACTTTATAGTCAGCGAGAACGGCCGAAAGGTTTACGCCGACTATTCCTTCATGCTCTGGAGTTAGAAATAACCCTACCAAATGGGGCACGAAAGAAATTTACTACTGCATTGCCAAAAGATTTAGATCTAGCACAATTCGGCGCGGCAGATCTTCGAAAGAAGCGCTGAATGTACTCGAGTTACTCTCCTGCCATTTAAAACCTACTGGCGCTTGAAAGGTTAGCTCCAATCCGCCTCGATAGCCGGACTGTTTATCAAAAATAAATTGATAAGGTCCCGGCTGAAAATTAAAGCGATAGGGATTATAGTATTCGAAGACTATTTTTTTACTAACTCCAGCCTTAACATCTAGCCAAGTGGAAAAAATATCTTTACCCAAAAATGAAGACTCCTGCTCAAGAGCGAAAAGATCCGGATCAATCTGAAAATTCTTACCGGTATAAGTAACAAGTGGTTTAATCACCTTCTCGGTCGCTCCGATAGTTCTGACTAGCTTTGCTCCGTTTGGAGTGTAAAGCTGAATATAAGCTCGGTTAGTCGCTTTATACCACCACTCATTTTCGTTATTGCCTTGGTGGCTTCTGCTAATCGTCACCTGATTCTTAATCCGGCCATCAATTTCGAAAACGCTCGTAAATTTAGTTGTCTGCTCGATCATCTCATCACTTTTACCCCCGCCCACGCTAGCATTCACGATGCCCAGATAATCGCCGAAAAAATTATTTGGTAGTTCTGCTAATTCTCCAGCCACGCCTATTCTCTGCAGATAATTTTGGATTATCGGATCTTTGAAATAAATCATTACGTCCTTTGCGGTGAATCGCTTAGCAAGTTTTTGGAACAATTCTTGCTTCTGAGTCGAATCCAGCTTGGATAATTTTTCAAAAATGGCTGGGGTTAAAATTTGCAATATCTTCTTAGGCTCTCCTCGCGCTTTATCTTCTCCTGCCTCCACCTCCGCCTGTAATTCTCTAAGTACGTTCTCGGAAGTAACCGTAATTTTGTATTCATTAAGAACAATTGGCCCAACCACCCGCAAAATATCTTCTAAAACTGCAATATTCAATGCTACTGCCCCGCTGAATGTTACTCCCTGTTCACTATATATTTTTGAAGCTTCTAAAAATTGAGTGACCTTCCTAGCAGAAGTCGGAAAATCCAGGAACCAGTTGGCGTCGCGCGCTTCCCAAGTGTCAGTAATTCCCTGTAAAGGCTTCGGTGGCACAACCTTCAAATCTAACTGGCCATCTGGATCATAAATATCCCTCACCGAAAGATCGAGTAAATTGCCCTGAAAAATCGTGGCAATACCATAGCTACCGATAAATCCCCCGCCCGGACGCATCTCTGATGGATTCTGGAAGAAGAGCAGTAAGCGCTGTTTATTTTTAGAAGAAAGCCATTCCGTAAAAACCGAAAGAAAGTTTCCGGCCTCTCCTAGATTGGCGCTCATATTTTTAAAATCTGCTCCCAACGGATAGCCCACATCAACCGCTTGCGCCTCTAATTCTCGACTAGTGCTATCAAGTCCGACAATTTCATTGCTCAAATTTTGTAATAAAGACAACAATTTTTCTCCCTGTTTTCCCAAGAGAAGAGAAAGGCCGTTCACCTGCAGATCAGAAAGAATAGCGCTCACTCGCACCGCTCCCTGGCTTACGTTAAAAAGGTTGCTGATGATTGCCGGTACTAGACTTAGCGGCGCCTGACTGTGCAAATCAGCAACTCTCTGATTCGCTGATTCAAATGACGACTTGGCCTTTTCAAGGTCAAAACCAAAGAGAGCGCTCGCCCCATCTTTAAAATCGGCGTAGATCTTCGGCGCCGAAGAGACAGCGTCATTTTTAAATTCAAAGACCTCTCCACCAAAAAATGAGAAAATCAGCACTAAAGAAACTAGCGTAATTACCGCTCCGCCAATCCGTCGACGCAGCTTACCAATATTTTTAAAAATAGGGAGCGCCGGTAGGTGTTGAGGGAAATGGACTACCCGAGGCGTCGCTGTCTTATGCCCGGGTTGCTTGATATCAAAAAATTTTTTGTTGCGCATCTCTGAAAATTTTTAAAGTTTCTTCCGCGGTTTTTTTCCAAGTAAATTTACTTGCGTTTTCGAAGCCGGTCTTAATTAATCTCTCTCGAGTAGTATGATTAAGAGCCGCCTCTCGCATTGCTTCCGCTAACTCTTCCGTCCTCCATGGATCAATTAGGAGAGCGCTTTTGCCCAGCACTTCAGGCAAGGAAGTGCGGTCAGAAGCCACTACCGGACAGCCGCTCGCCTGAGCCTCTAAAGGCGGAAAACCAAAGCCTTCGAAGAAAGAAGGGTAGACAAAGACCTTAGCTAAATTATATAACAAAACCCGCTCTTTAGGCTTTACCATTCCCGTAAAGACAATATCGCTCCGGAAGGGCGATTCTTCCGCCTCTCGATCAATACTCCGATGAATCCAGCCCTGCTTACCGGCAATTACCAACTGCCAATCGGCAAAAAGCGCGTCTTGCTTAAGAAGATTGAAGGCGCGAATTATGGCCGGAACGTTCTTTCTCGGCTCAAGAGTACCAAGAGAAAGAAAAAATGGACGAGCTCCGGTGAGTTCCTTCTTTTCAATAACTCGAAAATCTTCCGCCACGCCCGAATAGATCACTTCAACTTTTTCCGCGGGAATATTTAAGAGATTCACTAAATCACTTTTCGTAAACTCGGAAACGGCAATGATCTTTGCCGCCTCACTTGCCTGCTTCTGAATATTCTGTAGCCAATGCCAGAATTTTTGCTTCGCTGAAAAAAAATACGGGTGATGCAAAAACGAAAGATCATGAAATGTGACCACGCGCGGAGCGTTAGCGGTCTTAAGAATATTAAAGTGCGGACTAAAAACAAGATCGGTTTTGATTAGGCGGTCAATTGTCGGCCAACCGAAAAACCTGGTTCCGGCGTCCAGTATTTTATTCGGTATCCGCCAATCAATAATATTAGTCCCTGAGCCTGGTCGAGGGGCTACATTTAGGTTAAGCGGCTCTTTGCGAAATCCGTTGTAAAACAAAGAGTATTCGTTCTCCTGGTCAGCCGCAAAAAGCGCCTGAAGTAAATTCCGGGTGTATTCTTCAATTCCCGAAGCCCCTCCCCGGCTTAAAAGTCGTACATCCGCGAGTATGCGCATCTTTTAGATTATAGCAATAATCTTACTCACATCTCATAACAGCAGAAATTAAAACCCCCACCAAGTTAGACTTGGTGGGGGTAAAACCAGATTTCCAGTGGTCTAGCTGACCTTGCGGAAAGCCAGACACCGGTCGCCGCCGAACCAACCGCGGCCGCGCCAGTCCAGATTGAGCCCGCGCTCGCCGCCCCACCCGCCGAGATAGGCGACACTCCGAGAGCCGTACGGATCCCGCCAGCCAGAACCGAGCGCCACTATCGGGAACTCTCTCTGTGTCTCCGGGAATTTCTCACCGAAGGCGAGGAGCTCCCAGAGCGTAGCCGGTCTCAGGCCTCGCTTCTTCAGCTCGGCTAGGACCTCGTCGCTCGTCATCACTTTGTTGAAGTGGACG
>CAYSNI010000007.1:0-8291 GCA_964432465.1 uncultured Candidatus Saccharibacteria bacterium | reverse complement strand
AATGTGGTTCGCCTATATACTACTTTGCAAAGACCGGACGCTCTATGCCGGCATTACTAACAATCTGAAAAAACGGCTTCAGGCTCATAAAAACGGCAGGGGCGCCAAATATACAAAAAGCCGGGGCGCAGAAAAAATCGTCTATAAAGAAAAATTTAAAACTAAAAGTGCGGCGATGAAACGGGAGTATCAAATAAAAGGCTGGAGTCGTAAGAAAAAAGAAGAACTGATTAAGTTCAAAAATAAAAAAGCCACTTTTTAATAAGTGGCTTTGCTTTTATAATTTTTCCTGATGATTCTCGTGAAAATCTTAGCAAGAGCGAGTTCCGGACTTTTCTTAAAGTCATCCCGAGTCACTAGGTGATCCTCTTCCACGCAATGATTGTGGCTCTTCGGTTTCGTTGATTCTCTAGTTGCTGACTCAATTCGTATTATCGTGTAGCCGATATCTCGCATAGAATTATAGGCTTTGTTTTGACAATCAGTAGTGATTACCACCATTGGATAGAGCTTAGCTTGTCTTTTTTCTTTTTCTATCCGCTTCTTCAGAGTCGGTCCCAGTTCCGATTTGAAAAGTTCAAACAACAAATCCATAAAAAGATCGTCCGTTTTGAAACTCACCGCCTCATTAGGATCGCTAGAATCGGGCAAGTTCAAAATTTGGTACGCATACTCCTGAATCTTTCGAAACGGATAAAGGACGTCACAACGAACCACTAGAAAATCCCTGTCGCCAAAAAACTTATTTGCTATATCAAAGCACATTTTTTCTTCGGCAGCCGAACTAGCAACGAAGCCGATCGCAGTAAAACTTGCCTTTCCCATTCATTATCCTCAATCAAAAAGCTAGCCTAAAAGTACAACAATTACAAAATTTCGTCAATTTGTGCCGACGGGAGGGATCGAACCTCCGACCTTGGCCTTATGAAAGCCCTGCTCTACCACTGAGCTACGTCGGCGTGATATTAAGTTTATACAACGAAAAACTAGATAAATCAATAAAAAAAATCCGCTATTGACTTTTAATAGTCAGTGGGTGTATAATAGTTAGAACGTTAGCTTCTCCTTATTTATCGCGCCAGCTGAATGCGCCCGTGGTGAGCAGTTAGAACCGCTCCCGAGCCTATTCAAGTGTTGCTATAACTGCATCTTAATTTAAAAAGCACACCTCGCCGAGGTGGCGAAATGGCAGACGCATACGCTTCAGGTGCGTACGCCCGTAAGGGCATAAGGGTTCGAATCCCTTCCTCGGCACAAGATTTGAGAAAGCGATTAGCTTTCTAAAATCGCATCCTTTAAAGGGATTCGAAGGGTATTTTTAAAAAGCAAACTGCTTTGCTTTTTAAAAAACCCCGGCTCCGGTTGAGGCGCGAACTTGCAGCGAAGCTGCGTGGCAAGCGCCGACGGAGGAGGAATCCCTTTCTCGGCACTAGTAAAGTTTACAGTCGTATAACTTTTAAACTTACTTACATTACAAAAATAATAATTATAAATAATGGAAAAATCTTTTAGACCGCGGCCTGCCCACTCAAGAAGTCGGCCCGCCTCCGGTCATTCAACCCACTCAAAGGTCAAAACAATCTCCGCACCGGCGACAGCCGTAGCGCCTAAAACCTATACCCAAGATACGGTTCGTTTTGTTCCGCTCGGCGGATTGGAAGAAATCGGCCGCAACTGCTCTTTCTTTGAATATAAGAACGAGATTTTGGTTGTCGACGTTGGCATTCAATTCCCCGAGGAAGAAACCCCTGGCGTGGACTACATCATTCCAAACGTAGAATATCTGGAGCAGCGTAAGAAGAATGTCGTCGGCATCATATTCACGCACGGTCATTATGACCATATTCATGCGCTTCCTTATATCATTGAAAAGCTTGGCAACCCAACTATCTACACCGCCGCTCTGACAAAGGCAATTATTGAGCGTCGCTTTGCCGAATTTCCGAACTTACCGAAGTTGAAGTTCCAAGTCGTCAAAAACGGCGATAAAGTTCGCATCTCCGAAAATTTCAACGCGGAATTTTTTGATATCGCCCACACCATTCCCGACGGCCTCGGTTTCGTGCTGAATACTCCGGCAGGAAACATGGTGCACTTCGGTGATTTCCGATTAGACATTGACAGTAGCGGCAAACCGACAGAAAAAGGCCTAGAAATCTTTGATAAACTCGGCCGAATGGATATCCACACCGCGTTTGTAGACAGCACCAACTCAATCCGTGAAGGACATGGTATTTCGGAGAAAGTCGTGGAAGAAAATTTGGAAAAACTTTTTAAGGGCGCCGAAGGTCGCATCATTGTGGCCACTTTCGCTTCCCTTCTCTCTCGCCTAGGAGAAATCATTACTATCGCGGAAAAAATCGGCCGCAAAGTAGCACTTAATGGACGATCAATGAAGGATAATATTCAGATCGCGCAAAATCTTGGCTACATAAAACCTAAGAAAGGAACCATCATTCCGATTGAGGAAATTAACAGCCACAAGGACGATAAGGTGATGATTCTGACTACTGGCTCCCAGGGAGAACCAAATGCGGGACTAATGCGTATCGTCAACGGCGAACACCGCCAAGTTACTTTAAAAGAAACCGATATGGTTATCTTTTCCTCGTCCGTTGTTCCGGGTAACGAGCGTAGCGTTCAATCTCTGCAGGATAATATCGCCCGTCAGGTTGGCCAGCTGTATAATTCTAAATTCCTGGATATCCATAGTTCCGGTCACTGCCAGGCCGAAGATTTGAAGTTGGTGTTCCAGAAAATCAAGGCCAGATACATTGTTCCGGTACACGGCTATTATTTCTTCCGCAAGATTGCCTGCAATCTAGCCCAGGAAATTGGCATGTCCAAAGAAAGCACCAAGATGATGGACAATGGCCAAGTCGCCCTACTAACTAAAGATGGTTTTGAAATTACTAAAGAAGAGATTCCTTCCTTCTATGTAATGGTTGACGGTCTTGGCGTCGGCGATGTAGAGGAAGTGGTATTAAGAGACAGGCGTACCCTGTCTCAAGAAGGCATGATTGTGATTATTTTGACGGTCGACCGTACCACCGGCCGCATTCTTAAAAATCCTGATATTATTTCTCGTGGCTTCATTTATTTGAAAGAGCATCAGGAGCTGCTGGACGAGATCCGCCGGAAAATTCGCGGCGTTACTGGCCGCGTCCCAACCGACAAAAGCGGTATGGCAACCGATTATCTTAAAACTTTAATTCGAGATCAGATCGGTCAATTCTTGTTTACCAAGACTAAACGGCGTCCGATGATCTTACCGGTGATTATTGAGATCTAATCACTAGTAAGTAGTAAATAGAATTTAGTAACTGATCCCGACAGCTACAACCAAAAAGCCCACACGGGCTTTTTGGTTTATTGCGCCGTTTATACTAAAATAAGCATATGGCGAAAAAAGACATTCTCGTTTCCGGAATTCAACCCACCGGCCCGCTGCATCTCGGTAACTATTTGGGCGCGCTGAAAAATTTTGTCACGCTCCAAAACTCCGGTAAATACCAGTGCTACTTCTTCATCGCTGACTACCACTCTCTCACCGAAGACTATAATCCTAAGGAGAAACCCGGGCAGATTCTTGACCTTGCCGCTTCTTATATCGCCGCCGGCCTTGATCCAAAAAAATCTCTCGTCTTCCAACAATCCAGCGTCCATCATGCGCCGGAATTAGCCTGGATTTTAAACACAATTACTCCGTTCGGCGAGCTGAGCAGAATGACTCAGTTCAAAGAAAAATCTACCGACCAAAAAGAGAACAACAACGTGGGGCTTTTTGACTACCCGGTGCTGATGGCCGCCGATATCCTATTGTACGATGCAAATTTCGTGCCAGTTGGTGATGATCAACTTCAGCATTTAGAGCTTACTCGCACGCTTGCCAGAAAATTCAACAGTAAGTTTGGCCCAACCTTCACCGAACCGAAAGAACTCCTCACTAATCTCCCCCGCGTGATGTCTCTAGACGATCCGACGAAAAAAATGTCTAAGTCGCGCCCAGGCGGCTGCCTTTTCTTGAGTGATTCACCGGAAGCAGTTGAGAAAAAAATCCGTACCGCTGTCACCGATTCTGGAAGTGGCATCAAATACGATCCGCAAAATAAGATGGCCGTATCAAATCTGATGATGATTTACTCCGCGCTCTCTGGAATAACGCTTTCCCAAATTGAAGCTGAATTCACAGGTAAAGGCTATGCCGATTTCAAAAAGCGCCTCGCCGAAGTCATTAATGAATATTTTGAACCTTTCCGCATAAAGCGCGCGAAGTTAAAGCCCGCCGCTATTAAAAAAATACTCGTCGCCGGATCCAAGAAGTCTCACGAAATCGCGAAGAAAAAAATCCTGGAAATAAGGAAAAGGATCGGCGTCACAATATAAAAACTGCTCCCTAGGGAGCAGTTTTGTTTCGGATAGCCGTTTTACTATTGGCGACAACTCTGCGCATGGTCTTGATCTTGTTCAACTTCCAGAAGAGCGGTAAATTCGATCCGAAAACCATACACATAACAATTGCCAACGGCCACGGATTACCAGTATCATTCAAGTACCAGTTACCAGCCAAGATAATTGCGACACAGCTACCCATCCAAGCCGGCAGAAGATAACGCGCCTTGACCAGCGCGCCGGTAAACATCCCGACGGCAAATCCGAAAATGGCATAGTAGGCTCGAAAACTGTCGTCAAAATACGAGCAATACAAATCCGCTAGCACCGCATAAAAAACACCGATGAAAAGGGCGATCACGAGACCCTTTCGGATCCGATGATCAATCTTTTCGGAGACCATCTCTTTAGACACAACGCCTCCTTCAAATTGCTGACCCTATCCTATACCTTTGATTTTCTTACCGCAAGCCATACTACCTGTTCGTCCAGCTTTGTTTCTAATTCCACATCAAACTTCTCCCGTTTATAAACTATCTGCTTCGCCTTAACCATATTCTTCAGCGCTTCCTCATTAGACTGAATAGCACCCAAAAGATTCCCGGGCAGTTCCAGCATAAGAACAATTGTATCTTTCGGCTGATACTTAGCGTCATGCCGCAACCCTTGAACGGCTCGGGAAAGATCACGAAGAATCCCCTCATTCTTGAGCTCTGGCGTAATCTTTATATCTAACTCTAATTCTCCCGCAATTTTCGGATCAAAGACTATCTCTTTTACGTTGACCTCATCTTTAAGAATTTCTAAAAGTTCTTTCTCCATTTTTAGTTTTTCATTTTTAGTTTTTATTTTTAGCACCGCTAACGGCTGCCGTACTTTTATTCCCGCTTTCTCACGCTCGGCAAGGCCGAGACTGGCTAGGCGGCGAACTTCCACCATGGCTTCCAGTAATTTTTTATCAATCGCTTTTTTGTCAGCTTTAGGCCAGTCAGTAAGATGAACTGATAACTTATTACCGGCAACTAAGGATTTATAAAGCGCTTCGGAGAAGAATGGGGCAAACGGCGCCATTAATTTCGCAATCTCTTCCAAAACAAATGCCAAAGTTTTCGGCGAGACGTTCTTTCTAGAGCGTCGGATGTACCATCGGGAGAGGTCATCTACTAAATCTTCAATCAATTTTGCCGCTCCGCCGATTTCATATTTCTCCAAGTTAGCCGTCGCCTCTACCATTACCTGATTCAGGCGCGCGACAATCCACTTATCCAAAATCTTAATGCTTTTACCTTTTGAATCGCTGTTTAGTTGATAAAACGCGAAGGAATTATAGGCCAACATAAAAATCTTCCGAAGAGTCTTGCCAAGATCCAGCTCATCAAATTTTTTATACTCGCCAGGCGGATTTACTGTATAGAAATACCAACGAACCACATCAGCGCCGTATTTCTTAGTCATCTCCCAAGGATCCACCACGTTACCCTTGGACTTGGACATCTTCTGGCCGTTCTTGTCCAAAAGGAGGCCAAAGGAAATTACGTTCCGGTAAGCCAGTCCACGGTTAAGAAGAGTGGAGACTGCTAAAAGAGTGTAGAACCAGCCACGCGTCTGATCCATGCCTTCAGCAATATAGTCTGCCGGGAACTGCGCGCCGCTGTCTATTAGTTTTTTATTCTCAAACGGATAGTGCCACTGCGCGTATGGCATCGCGCCGGAATCAAACCACACATCCGCCACCTCCTTTATTCGCTTCATCTTTCCGCCGCATTCTTGCCCGTCCGATAGGCGGGTCGCGCATTTCAATAACACCTCATCAATAAAAGGTCTGTGGATATCCAACTCACCCTCTTTATTGAAAGGCCAATTATTATACGCCACCTCCCGATACTCTCCCGTATCCTGGTACGGCTCCTGATCTACTTCCTCATTCGATAATCCATGCGCCGAGGCCGCCATTAACCAGATCGGATCGCCATGGCTTACAATTAAAATATTTTTTCCGTGATGTTTTGCGTTAACTTCCTGCCAAAAATTCATCATGCGCTCCTTCACGGCCATAAGCGTCTCGCCGCCGGGCGGTGCCTTCACGAATCTTTCCAATTGGTTGGCAAAAAAACCGAGATATTTTTTAACAGATACTCCGTTCAATGAGCCAAAATCTATTTCTACAAGACGCTTATCTGTTATTACTTCAACGCCCGTGGCTTTAGAAATGATTTTCGCGGTTTCCATTGTGCGCTTTAGCGGCGAAGCATAAATCACATCAATTTTTTTCTTTTTCAGATCCGCCGCAAGTTTCTCAGCCTGGACCAAGCCCTTCTTTGTGAGCTTGGGGGCGTTGCCACTCCCCTCCGAGCCGGAGATGATACCGTCGACATTATGCTCACCTTCGCAATGTCTGGCTATAAAATATCGATTCTGGTTAAAGGCGTACTTATTAAGTTCAGCCAAAGAACCGACAAATCTTCGATGCCCATCATTTTTTTCGCACTCCCAGATAGGCAAAGGGGTTCCCCAGTATCGATTGCGGGCGATGGACCAGTCCTTTGGATCTTTCAACCACTCGCCAAATCGGCCTTCTTTAATATGCTCCGGAATCCAATTAATCTTCTGGTTCGCGGCGAGCATCTCTTTGTTCAACTTACTAATCTCAATAAACCAGGACTTGCGAGCAAAATAAATCAGCGGCGTACTACACCGCCAGCAGAATGGATACTCATGCTCAATTACGCCGCTTACATAAATAAAATTCCTTTTCTCAAGATCGGCAATGATGTCATCATCCGCCTGCTTAATAAACCGTCCGGCACCCGGGAACCCTTTCGCCATTATTCCCGCGTCATCAATAGTGATCGGGATGGGTCCGTTGCCAGCTACCCTAAGGTCGTCCTCGCCATATGCCGGCGCGATATGTACAAGGCCCGTACCTTCTTCCGTGGAGACGAAGTCGGCAGCAATTACTTCGTAATTGGGTAATTGGTAATTGGTAATTGGTAATTTGAACAACGGCTCATACTTCTTCCCTACCAGTTTTTTCCCGGAAATTTTCTCCACTACTTCCATTTCTACGCCCTCAACTTTTGGCGGCGTGCTGTATGACCAGACATACTCATCCCCGATTTTAAATTTCGTATAAGTAAGCTTGGGATTCACCGCTACCGCGACGTTGGCTGGTAAGGTCCACGGCGTGGTGGTCCAGACTAGAAGCGATTCTCCTTTTTTCAACTTAAATTTCACATAAACGGACGGGTCTTTAACGGATCGGTAAGCTCCCGGCTGACCCAGTTCATGATTAGAAAGCGGCGTCTGACAACGTGGACACCAGGGTACGATCTTATGCAATTTATTTAGAAGCCCGCGCTTCTCTATTTCGCTGAAGACCCACCAAAGCGATTCAATGTATTTATTGTCGTAGGTGACGTATGGCTGATCGAAATCCAACCAGAAGCCGATACGTTCAGTGAGTTTTTCCCAGTCACTTTTATAAGTCCAGACGGAATTTTTCGCCTGCTGATTAAATTCGGCAATTCCAAATTTTTCTATCTCTTGCTTATTTTTCAGGCCAAGTTTTTTCTCCACCTCTATCTCTACCGGCAATCCGTGAGTATCCCACCCCGCGCGACGAGAAACAAAATATCCACGCATTGTTTTGTAGCGACAAACGATATCTTTAAACGCCCGGGCAAGAACGTGGTGCAAACCCGGTCGGCCGTTCGCCGTTGGCGGTCCCTCAAAAAACCTGAAGGGCTTATCCTTCTTTCGCGCGTCCAGCGTTTTTTGGAAAATCTGGGCTTCCTTCCAGAACTTCAGCACTTTCTCCTCTATCTCGGGAAGATTAAATTGCTTTAGACCCTTTAACATCCTCATCATCTTAATGGAAAAGCTTGTCCCTTTCAACGTAA
>CAYSNI010000006.1:0-5286 GCA_964432465.1 uncultured Candidatus Saccharibacteria bacterium | reverse complement strand
TGGGGTAAGGAGCTGCGGAAAGTTTTCATCGCGGAAAAAGGTTATAAAATTGTCACCTTTGATTATTCCCAGGTGGAGCTCCGCGTACTGGCGACCGTATCCAAGGATCCGAAAATGATTGACGCGTTTAAAAAAGATCTGGATATTCATAAGTTGACTGCCGCGCAGATTTATGGCGTGCCTCTGGAAAAAGTAACTTCCGAAATGCGCTCAGCGGCGAAAACTCTTAATTTCGGCGTGAGTTACGGTATGGGAGCGATGGCCTTCGCCAAGCAGAGCGGACTACCGTTCGCGGAAGCAAAAAAATTCATTGATGATTACTTCACTAAGTTTTCCAATGTGAAAAAATGGCAGGAGGAGACTATTTTTGTCGCCAAAGAAAATAAGTATGTGACGAGCCTTAGCGGACGCCGCCGTTGGCTTCCCGGCATCAACTGGCCGAACCGGCGTTTCGCCGCGGAGTCAGAACGGATTGCGATTAACATGCCGATTCAGGGCTTAGCCGCTGATATTATCAAGCTAGCGATGATTAAAGTCGCGGAGTTAATTAAAAAAATGAAGTGGGGCGACAAGGCGCGCCTGCTCCTATCTATTCATGACGAATTGTTGTTAGAAGTGGCTGATGATATTCTTAAGGAAGCAGTTCCGCTGATTCATAAAGAAATGGAAGGGGCTTATAAGCTCGCGGTGCCACTGAAAGTGGAAAGCGCCGTCGGGAATGATTGGGGAGAAGCGTAGGTAGTCCTTCGACTACGCTCAGGAACTACATTATTAATTGGTAAGCTTGTGAGTTATTCTCCGAGCTTGTCCGCCTTAGGCGGGCGAGTCGAGGAGCTATTTTAATCTAAATGCTTAAATTTCTAAAAAAACTATTCGGTAAAAAAGATGAGGCGCACGGATTTGATGTCCAAGAGGTGGCGACTTTCGTGCACCAGTTTCGCGCGCCACTGACCGCGGTTAAGTGGGCATTTGAATCACTGCAGAATTCCAAAATTACCAAGAATGATTTGGATCTTGTGAAAACTGGACTTCAGACCGCCGAGCACATGTCGCAAATGGTGGATGACGTTCTCAATCTCGCGAAATTGGAATCCGGTGGTTTTGACTACGAGCTGGAAACGATTGATCTCGTAACTTATTTAGAAATCGCGATTAATAACAGCTTGCCGATTGGTAAGGCTTATAATGTGGATATTTTATTTGATCACCCGGAAGAGATAGAAATCAAGGCGAAGGTTGATCCGATTAAGATTGGGCTCGTGGTCACGAATCTGATTGATAACGCGATTAAATATAATCGCGCGGGCGGGAGTGTGACTATTAAGGTAGAAAAAATAAGTGGAAAAAACGAGGCGCAGGTTTCAATTAAAGATACGGGCATGGGCATTCCACCGGACGCTGTGGGCCATCTTTTTAAAAAATTCTTTCGCGCCGAGAATGCCAAGCAGTCCGGCAAGAAAGGAACAGGGTTTGGACTTTATATCGTAAAAGAGATTATAGAGAAGCTCGGCGGAAGGATTTGGGTTGAGTCTACCCTCGGATCGGGTACGACTTTCTATTTTACGCTGCCAATCGCTTAAGTTTTAAGTTATTAGTTTTAAGTTCCGCTCGTAAACTCGCTCCTAAGTTTAAATGTATTTATTTTTAATAATGCACTTATCGACTACCGAGCTAGTTTTAAGTTTCACAAAACCTTGTTTTGCTGTAAGTTATTAGGCACATGGCAACTGGATTAGAAAATCTTAAAATCTATAAAATGGCCGAGGACTTAGAGGTCGAGGTTCACACATTAACCAAAACGTTTCCGGTTGATGAAAAGTATAGAAGCATAGATCAACTAAGAAGATCTTCTTCCTCCGTAACTAATAATATAGCTGAGGCGTATAATAAGCAGTCTCGTAAAGAAAAAATTCATATTTTTAATGACATCGTAAAAGCAGAGGCTGAAGAAACAAAGCGGAATTTAATGGTATGTATTCGCAAAGACTTCCATAATAACCAGATTATCGTGGACGACTACACCGAACTGATAAAAGCCATTAGCGGATATGTGAAATTCCTCAGAACAAAACTTATAACTTAAAACTAATACCTTATAACTAATAAGATGCCGGAATTACCAGAAGTACAAACCGTCGTTGACGACCTCAACCGCAAAGTTGTCGGGCGGAAAATTGTCGGCGTTTGGACAGATTGGCCGAAGATGATTAAAGACCCTTTTGACCAGAGCCGGACGAAGATTGCCCATAAACACGTCACCAATTTTCCGAAAACTCTTTCCGGTCAGAAAATTTTGAAAGTAAAGCGTCGCGCGAAAAATATTTTAATCTATTTGTCCGGTGACTATTTGTTGCTTATACATTTGAAAATGACGGGTCATCTTTTGGTGGGAAAATGGGAAGTGCATGGGAAGCGGGTAGTTCCGATAGAGCCGAAGGCAATCGTAGAGGATTCTTATAACCGATTTATTCATTTAATTTTTTATCTGGATGACGGCCGGATGCTGGCCTTTTCCGATCTTCGGAAGTTCGGAAAGATGGTGCTGGGCCGGAAGGAAGAGATAGAGAACCTTCCCGAGCTTACCAAGCTTGGGCCGGAACCGCTGGATCCGAAATTCTCTTATAGCGAGTTTGCGGAAATTATTCACAAAGAGAAGCGAAAAATAAAACAGGTGCTTTTGGACCCGAACGTGGTGGCCGGCATCGGCAATATTTATTCGGACGATATTTTATGGACAGCGAGGATTCATCCGTTCCAACCGGCGAATAAATTAAATGAGCCGCAATTAAAAGCTTTATATCAAGCGATGAGAAAAGTTTTGGCGAAAGCCGTGAAATTGCGAGGCACATCCACCAGTGACTTTCGGGATACCGCCGGACTGGAAGGGGGCTATACGGATTATAGGGCGGTCTACGGACGGGAAAATGAGCCTTGCTCCCGTTGTGGTACTAAAATTGAGCGTAAAAAAATCGGCGGCCGATCAGCTCATTTCTGCCCCGCCTGCCAAGTGTTAAAATAATATTAGACATCGCCGATGATTATCTATTTACATGGGCTGGATTCGTATCAAAGGCTGGAGAAGCTTAATTGGTATTTAACTAAGTTTCGAGAGAAGCACTCCGCGCTTACGGTAGAGAATTTTAATTTGGCGAACCAGGAAGAGTTGGAAAAACTGAGGAGCTTCGCCACCGCTCAATCACTTTTTGATAATTTTAAATTCGGTGTTTTGGAGAACGTCGGTGAGGCGGATGCGAAAGCGCTTCAAGGCATTTTTAAACTTTCCAGCGAATCTAAAACTCTGACGCTAGTGATTTCCGTAGATAAGCCATTGTCCAAAGATTACAAAGTACCAACAGGAGGGGATAATAAGGAGCATAAATTTGAAGAATCCACTCCCGCCGATTTTTCAAAATTTGTCCGCGAGGAAGTTCAAAAAAGAGAATTAAAAATTACCGAATCCGTTTTAGCTACTTTAATTAAAAATTTTAACGGTGATCGCTGGGGATTTCTTACCGAGCTAGATAGGATTGAGCTAGGCGGTTCTCCGGAGGCGTATGCGGGGGAGCAGGATTTCTTTCTGTTGGCGACTATTCTTCAAGGCTTTGGACCGGCCTCAGCTAAACTACCGGCGCTGGAAAGGCTACTTTTAGATAACGACCCGGCTGCGATTTTTAATTTCGTAGCTAGTCGAGCGGGAGCGGAGCTAAAAACAAAAATGGCCGACTATGATGTGGCCATTAAGTCCGGAAAGACCGAGTATCCGGAAGCCTTATTTGCTCTGGCTCTTGGCGAAGGAAGCGCTTAAGCGTCCCTTCAAGCGAGAAGCGGTGTTCTTCTTAATAATCCCGGCCTTAGCTGACTTGTCCAAGGTCTGGAATGCTTGAGAGAGGGTTTCGGCAGAAGGAGTTTTCTTAAATGCTTTTATAACCTCTTTAAGAGTTTTCTTTTTAGAAACATTGCGGGAGCGTCGGGCAATGCTTTGGCGAAGAGCCTTTTTAGCTGAAGCGGTTATCGGCATAAGTTATATAGGGACTAGAATATAGGATTTAAAGGCTTTGGTCAATAGGCTTATTGCGGAACACGATAAATTTATAACCGAAGAAGTTACACATGACTGACGCGGGCACGGCTATTAATTTAGCGATATTTTCCCAAAGAGCTGGAGAGGTATAATCTGGCGCGCCAACGATGGTGGTCACGACATAAACTATCGCTGTATTGATGGCCAAACCAATCACGGTCACAGAAAGAAATTTAAAAAATTCCGTTAGACTTAAAACTGAATTTTCTTTTTTGAATACCCAGAGGTTGTTCCAAAAGTAAGAGTTGGTAATGGCGACGGAGAAGCCGATCGTATTAAAAAGAATAATCAGTGGGCCGGAAAATACCTGGAAGATCAGGCTGAGAAGATTAAGGATACCGATGTCAGTAAAGGAATTCATCGCGCCGGTGGCCGCGTATTTAGCGAATTGGAAAATAGCCGGATATTTTTTTCCGATTAAGCCGGCAATCCACAGAGCAAAAATGGCGAAAAAAGCAAAGCCGGCAATCAGGCCGGCACCGCTTAACAGAGTTAACTTCCACTGAGGGGGTTGGATATTTTCTAAAATCGGAATAGAAAATAGACCGAAAATGGCGCCAATCACGGAGACTAAGAAAAAGTCTTTTTTAGAGGCTGTACCGGTAAACATTTCCTAAGATTACACCCTATTGACACTTTAATCAATATGATATATAATGCTTTCTGTGAAGTTTGATGGGTTTTTTGAAAAGTAGGAGGGTTGCCCGCATGGCGAATCAGAAAAAGAAGAAGGGGGCCAAAGGATCAAAGGCGGGGCGGAACCGGCTGAAGGCCGAGAAGTACCAGAGTTATGAGAGCCAGACGAGGGTCGTGGAGCGAAAGCTCCGGCGGATTCTCAAGTCCAGCGGGCCGATGGCGGCTCTCGAGTACGCCACGGCGCGCCGCGCCGAGGCCGTCTTGAACAGGATCGATGCGGCCGGCGGAAAGATGTCCGTCCTCGCCGAACAGGCGCGGACGGGCGTTGTCTTGAAGAAACTCCTCGAGTAGAATTTCAGGCACTATCCCTAGGGATAGTGCCTTTTTTATTTGCCGATTTTTTTTGCAAGCCTGCCTGCCTGCCGGCAGGCAGGCCTGCCGGCAGGCAGGCAGGCAGGTTTCGAGCAATTACAAAATCGAGCATCCCGCACCTTTCGCCGTAAATATTGAGCATTGGCACAATCAAAGCCGAAGGCGATGCTGTTCGTAAAGATTTTGCGCTTAGATAA
>CAYSNI010000005.1:0-2931 GCA_964432465.1 uncultured Candidatus Saccharibacteria bacterium | reverse complement strand
GGATCCTTTAAAGACAGGGATATAACTCCCAAAGCCGCCAGATGAAAAACTACACCTTGTCCTGTCATTAACCGTTCAAGCAACTTCACGTTGCCGATATCGCCCTTAACTAATTTTGCCCGAGAATCAATTTTAGTTCGTCCACTGGACGATAAATCATCAATGACGGTTACCACATAGCCGGCATCGCATAAATGTCTTACCAGGGTATCTCCGATAAATCCGGCTCCTCCGGTTACAAGTGCTTTCATTATGACTATAAATCAGACACAAGGTCGGTTGCTTCAATTGAACAAGATAAGGTATTCATAGTCATCATTATAGCGACTGAAGATATTTTTTAAAAGGCCTTCCCATCTCTGCGTGCTTAGTACCAAAATAGATCAAGGCCTTAAGCAAACCTAACTTTGACCCTCCGTCAAAATGGCGGCCCTTGTACACCCAACCCAAAAGAGATCCTCCGTCGGCCAAATATAACTTCAGGGCGTCAATAACAGAAACCTCCCGCCCTTCATTTTGATTTTTTTTCGCTAACTGAATAAAACGAAAAATATCGGCCGGTAAAACATAATCACCAATTGCCCCGAATAGCGATGGCGCTTTTTGGGGAGATGGCTTTTCCACTACATTCTTAATCGCCCAAAGATCTTTATTTATGGACCTTCCAGATATCACGCCATAATTAGAAACCTGACTGCGGGAAATTTTTCGGATTACCACCACCGGCTTTTTGTGTCGCTGAAAAGTCTTTTTGAGTGAAAGAAATGGTGGTACTTTATCATCAATCAAGTCATCGCAGGCGGCGGCAATAAAATATCCGTTTTTAATATATCTCTTTGCCGCTAAAACTGAGTCAGCAAAACTAGCGGATTTTTTCTCGATTATTTTAAATCGCAAATCTCGCCATTCATTTTTTTGTTTTTGATAATCAAGATATTTTCTGATTGCCTGAAATTTTGGGTTAATAACAATTAAAAAATTCCGGATACCGCCCCTGGCTATCTGGTCAATAATATAATGAATCAGCGGACGATCCGCGATCGCGATCATCGCCTTTGGTTGGTGCAAAGTTAGCGGCAAAAGACGCGCGCCATAACCGGCCGCCGCGATCACTGCCGTATCTAAGGAAAAATTATTTCGCTTTGCCATGAATCTTTCGCCACAAATTAATCGTATCCTTGAGAAAGCGCCAGATAATTACTGGCCGAACGAAAGCGAAGAACTTACCGCCTTCCGGTCCGATACGCGCGTCACCACCACTTCCTTTGGCACGAGGATAATGATTGACTGCGACTTCGCCAATACGATAACCATTTTCCAGAGCGCTTACATAAATTTCAGCGTTAATCACTCCCTGCGTTATCGATGGCAAAAAATTAACCTTGTCTATTACCTCCCTCTTATAAAGTTTGAAAGCGCAGTTCACGTCTACTAATTTTAGTCCGAATAACAGGCGCATGGTTGTGTTATAAATCCAAGACATCCAGGTCCGCATTAAAGGATCATTACGCTGAATTTTATACCCGGTAACAACTTGGTAGTCAGAAAGAAGCGGAAGAAGGTTGTCCAATTCTTTAATCCGATATTGCCGATCCCCATCGGTATAAAAAATTAAATCTTTTTTAGAGTTTAAAAATCCGGTCCGAACCGAGAAGGCATAGCCAGGATTCACCGGTCCGGTAATCAGGCGCAAATTCGGCACTGTTTTCATCAGCTCTTCGGTTATTTCGTTAGTCCGATCTTTACTGGCACAGCTGACCACTAAAATTTCATAATCCTTAAATCTGGATTTGAGATACTCGTGAGCCGAAAGAACGCTCTCACGAACGTTATCTTCCTCGTTGTAGGAAGGAAAAAATACGGAAATGCTCTGATTATTCATGTCTAATTCTTTGATTCTAGCCTATTTCCCTCTATTCTGAAACTATAATAAGGTCACGGTTGGTTTTAATCTTAAATGAATCCTAAGACAATTTTGGTGACCGGTTGCGCCGGATTCATCGGTAGTAATTTCGTTCGCCAGTTCAAAAAAGAATTTCCGACAACCACTATTGTCGGTATTGATAACTTCTCCACTGGCCGACGCTCCGAAGTCCATCCAGCCATCACTTTTTATGAGGGATCAGTTACCGATCACCGGTTACTGGAAAAAATATTCTCAACCCATAAGCCGGAATATGTGTTTCACTTTGCCGCCGTGCCTCGAGTATCCTATTCGGTAGAACACCCAAGAGAAACAACTGAAAGTAACATTGTCGGCACCGTCACACTGCTTGAAGCGGCAAAAAATAATGGCGTGAAAAGATTCATCTACTCCGCCTCTTCCTCCGTGTACGGAGGCGCGGCTCAGCTACCGACCAAAGAATCGGAAAACGCGCCGAATCCGAAATCTCCTTACGCGATTCAAAAATATGTCGGCGAAGAATATTGCCGAGTTTTCAGCGAACTATACGGAATGGACTCGGTATCGCTCCGATATTTTAACGTCTTCGGGCCGGGACAATACGGTGACTCGGCCTATGCGAGCGTCATTGCCGGCTGGCTGGAAAATCTTTTTTTCCCAAATAAAACTCCGAAGCCGATTATGGAAGGCGACGGTGAGCAATCCAGAGATTTTTCTTATGTCGATAATGTCGTGGAAGCGAATATTCTCGCCATGCGTCACCCTCAGCCGCTACTCGGAGAAGTATTTAATATTGCTTACGGGGAAAGAACAAGCGTGAATAAAGCGCGGGAATTAATGGAAAAGCTCAGTAATAAAAAACTTGATCTAGAAAAGCGCCCGGTGCGTGCCGGCGATGTAAAACACTCTCATGCCGACATCACGAAAGCAAAAACCGTTCTCGGCTATGCGCCGACAATAAACTTTGAAGAAGGTCTGAAGCGCACTATCGCTTGGTTCCAAGAACGCGCTGGTAAACCAGGTAAGTA
>CAYSNI010000004.1:0-5599 GCA_964432465.1 uncultured Candidatus Saccharibacteria bacterium | reverse complement strand
ACGAAGGAGATTATTTTGTGCATATTCTCAGTATACCTCGAAGGCGTGGCGAGTCAGAAATTTGACTTTTAAAGATTACGGTATATAATTTCGCTAAACTTTGAAAAGGGGTAAGCGTTGGGTAATTGCGAAACCTGCAGGATGTTTCGAGAAGGAAAGCCCAAATTCGAGTACGTATTTGTGCGGATGATGCAATTTCTAATCTTTGCCTGGATTTCTTATGGGATTTTGCTCCTTTCTAGCTTCAGGGCTCGCGAGCGCTTGGTGCGTGAGTTTTTCAGAACTCATCCTCATTGCGTAAAACATTATAAGGAGAGTCGTGAGCAAACCCAATCCCCATAATTTTATGGGGATTTACTTTTTAAGGGAAATGTTATAAGCTATAGGGGTAATAATCGGTCTCCGGCGTTAAGGCGGAGGCTTTTTTATTGTTCAGCCACGATGCTAAGGTGTGTTAAAATAATAGAAACTACTAATCAAATCAATCGTTATATATGCTAGACGGCGAATTAAGCTTAATAAAGCAGTCCCAGAAGGGAGATAAGGGGGCGTACGGTCAATTATATGACCATTACGTTGCGCCTATTTACCGTTTTGTTCTGGTGAAAGTGACTGATAAGGACGAAGCTGAGGATCTGACCCACGAGGTCTTCCTGAGTGCTTGGCAAAACCTGAAAAACTATAAACATCAGGGTTTCCCTTTCTCGAGCTGGCTCTACCAGATTGCGAGGAACAAGGTCATCGATCACTATCGGACTAAAAAAAATCACTCGGATATTTATGAGATTGATGAAGATCTTGTAAAGGTTGTCGGAGTCGTTGAGTCAAATCTTGATATTAGGCTGGCGATGGATCAGATCAAGGGAGCTTTAAATCAATTAAGCGATGAACAGCAGGAGGTAATCATGATGAAATTCATCGAGGATCTATCCAATGAGGAGATTGCGAAAGCGATGAATAAATCCGAAGGTGCCGTCCGCTTGTTACAACATAGAGCGGTTGCTAATTTGAAAGACATTTTATGGAAGATCAGTTAAACAAAATCTTAAAAGCATTTAAATCAATTAAGCCGGAAGAAGGCTTTCTTCAGCGTTCTCGGCAGATGATCATGGCGTCCGAGCAGAAACCAATGCGTTTCGGCCTTTCTTTATTTGAAAATTTGAAACTTGGAGCGGCTCTAGCGTTAGCGACGTTATTATTATTTGTGGCTCTTGGTGGTCTCGCGTATCTAGGTGGAAGTTCCGGCGCGGCGTTGATGGTGAATAAAGAAGGATCAGTAAATGGAGATTTCGAAATTCAGATTGGTCAGGCAGAATACAACCTTGGTGAGGACATAGAAGTTAGCGCTAACGTGGAAGAAATTTTGAAGAATCTTTCATTGTAAAAAATCACCTCCTTTCAGAGGTGATTTTTTATTGCTAGTTATTTTATTGCTTACTTAACTGCATCTTTCAACTCCTTACCAGCCCGGAATTTAGGCTTGGTAGAAGCGGCAATTTGAATCTTTGCGCCGGTCATCGGGTTGCGACCCATGCGCGCCTTAGATTTAGCGGTGCGAAACGTGCCAAAGCCGGTAATCCCAACTTCTTCACCACGCGAGAGGCTCTTGGTGATAGTATCAAATACCGCGTTGACCACTTCGCCAGCCATCTTTTTAGTCTCAATGCCTGCCGCTTTCATTACTGCTTCAATTAATCCTTCTTTTTTCATTTTGTTTATTCAAATTTTTTAAGTGTACGACCTTGTTAGGTCATTATACACGACCCGCGTTTTTAGTTGCAACTACTTGGCAAATTCTACCGCCCTGGTCTCTCGAATGACGTTCACTTTAATTTCTCCAGGATATTTCATTTCCGTCTGTACTTTTGAGGCTACATTTTTTGCTAGTTGAAGTGCTCCGAAGTCGTCAATCTTCTCCGGTACAACAAAGATGCGGACTTCTCTTCCGGCGGAAAGCGCGTAGGCGGACTTCACGCCGTCAAAGCCGGTAGCAATTTTTTCCAAATCCTCAAGACGCTTAAGATAGATTTCAGCGGTATCACGGCGGGCGCCGGGACGGGCGGCCGAGAGAATATCGGCGGTAGCGACGATGAATGACTCCGGAGTGGAGAATGGGTATTCCTCATGATGGGACTCCATGCCCTTGATTATACGATCATCAATGCCATATTTTTGAAGAATCTTTCGGCCGAGGTTTACGTGCGTACCTTCTACTTCGTGGCTGATAGCTTTGCCGATATCGTGGAGCAGTGCTGATTTCTTTGCGATGTCCACATTAACGCCGAGTTCGGCGGCCATGATGCCGGAGATGTGGGCCATTTCCAGAGAGTGGACGAGTACGTTTTGTCCGTAGCTAGTGCGGAAGTAGAGACGTCCGAGGAGTTGAAGAATTTCTTTCGGGAAGTCAATCGCGCCGATTTCCAGCGCGGCCTGTTCGCCGACTTCCATCATCCGCTTGTCTAGCTCCCGCTTCGCTTCCTCAACTTTTTCTTCAATTTTTGCTGGCTGAATACGACCGTCTTTGACTAATTTTTCCAATGCCATGCGGGCGGTCTCGCGACGAAGGGGATCAAAGGAAGAGATTAGGATGCTTTCCGGAGATTCGTCCAAAATGAATTCCACGCCGGTCAAGCGCTCAAGCGTGCGGATGTTGCGTCCTTCGCGGCCGATAATCTTACCCTTCATCTCTTCGTTCGGAAGGTGGAAGGCGGTCGTAGTGAGATCGGCAACGTGAGAGCGGGCGTAGCGCTGAATAGCGGTCGTAATAATCTCTAGGCTCTTTTTTTCCACTTCTTCACGCTTCTTATGCTCCAAATCCTGAATAGTTTTTATGAGTTCATGCTGGTACTGGTCTTTTAACTCAGTCAAAAGGCGTCCCTTCGCTTCATCAGCGGATAGGCCGGATATCTTCTCCAGGTGAGCGACGGCTTTTTTCTGCATTTCAGCCGCCTCCAGCTTGATACGCTCAACGTTACTTAATTCAGTCTTAAGCGAAGTTTCCGTCTTTGAAAGGTCCCGCGAGCGGAGTTCCAAACCCTCATCTTTTTTAGCGATACGCTCTTCGGCCGCGTCCATGCGGGCTTTTCTCTCGCGTTCGTCCTTTTTTACCTCCTCTAGAAGGGCGACGGCTTTTTCCTGCGCCTCCAGAATAACTTTTTTAGATTTTTCTTCTACAGAGCTAGCGTGCTTCGCTGAGATAGTCTGGCGAATAAAGTAGCCAAGAGCGGTTCCAACGATTAACAAAAGCCCCCCGACAATTACGGTGGTCATATTTTTGTATTAAATTAATTTCAAAATTTATAAGCATTGATGTTCGACTTCAATATCCACAGAGTAGCTCTGTTGACTTTGGAAGTCAATTCGTGTATACTTCTCTTTAGAGTGAGTATGAGTATTGCTCAGTCCAGCGCAAGCCGGACCGAGAAATGCCCCGCTCAATTTGTGGCTAAAAACCTCGCGCAAGCGAGGTTTTTAGCTTTATAGGTAGCTTCGGCTTCAGGCCAGCCTGCTTTTCTCGAGAGCGTTACGTCCTCGAATAAGATAACGAGGGCTGCACTTCGCTTTTACTCTCTCGAAAAGCAAGCTGGCCTGGCGCCATATTTTTATAAAAAGAGATGGGTTAAGGCCACAAATTGTCTTATTAAGATTGGATAAGTAGGTAGGCAGGCGCTTCGCGCCTTTTGCTTGACAAAATTATAACACTATGCTATATTCGTTTGATGCTGATCCGTATGGATTGGCGTGGCAGATAGGTTCTTTTTTAGAAAGGAGCTCCGTATGGAGCCGAAGGCGTCCGTGGAGAAGCCCAAGGAGTCGCATCGCGTCACCTCCGGTCCGTCGAAGTTGGATCTGATGTTGGCGTTGTTTGACAAGGTCGAAGGCGTAAGGCGGATCGTCAAATTTCAATATTTGAAAGTGAATCCGCCACCGACGTCTATGGAGCTCCAATCATTTTGTTTGTGCGATCTGGTGGTAAACAGCGTCGCGGCCGAGGACGGATCCTGCGAAAGTTGGATCATCAAGGGTGGCATAGTTGACGACCGTTCCCGTCACTGGATTCCGGTGGACCTGTATTACCGGACCGATAACCGGACGGGTCGTATCAGCATCGAGAAGGTCTAGTATTCCGCCCCGCTCGTGAAAACGAGCGGGGCTTTTTTAATAAAAAAATAGCCACTTGTCAGACCGCGCAAAACCCTGAACTGCCGTGAGGGTCACATGTGGTGACCTCCAATACAATTTGTGTTAAGTGAGTGCGCGTCCATGTGACCCTCGCGAGAGTCCAAGGCAATTGCACACTATCTATCAAAGTTTAGTTGCGCGGTCTGACAAAGGGCCAATTATCGGTCGCTACTCAATTAGTATACAAATGCGCAACGCGGGAGTAAAGTAAAAACAATAATGTTTCAGCAAAACGTCAGCTTGAAGGAGTTCAGCAACTATAAAATCGGCGGGCCGGCCCGGTATTTTTTTGTGCCGGAAACAGCGGAGGAAGTGTTGAGGGGGCTTGAGAAAGCTCAAAAAGAAAAATTACCCATCCTCATTCTCGGTGGTGGCACGAATCTTCTGATTCATGATCAGGGTTATCAGGGCTTGGTGATTAAGCCGGAAATTAAAGTTTTGAAGCGCGAAGGCAATCTGGTGCGGGTGGGCGCCGGCGTATCGGTGGGGGATCTTTTGAATTTTCTGATTAACGAAGGTCTTTCCGGTTTGGAGTGGGCGGGCGGTCTGCCCGGTACGGTAGGCGGAGCGATTCGAGGCAACGCGGGCGCTTTCGGTGGTGAGATTAAAGACAGCATCCAGGAAGTAGTCAGTCTGGACACTTCCACTCACGCGACGAAAAAATACAGCAACCAAGAATCTAATTTTCAATATCGCTCTAGTATTTTTAAGGAAAAAGACGGCGGCGAGATGATTTTAGAGGCCGTTCTTGAGTTGCGCGAAGGGGATAAGGAGATGATTAAGAAAGCGATTCAGGAAAAAATTGATTATAGAAATACGCGCCATCCGATGGATTTTCCGAGTCTGGGTAGCACTTTTAAAAACGTGGATGTAAAAAATCTTCCGAAAGAAGTGGCCGAGCGGTTCGCGGAAAAGATAAAGAAAGATCCGTTTCCGGTGTTGCCGACGGCAATCCTTCTTTCCGAGGCGGGATTGAAGGGAGTACGGGAAGGCGGAGCGATGTTCTCGGAAAAGCATCCGAATTTCATCGTCAATGTGGACGGCGCGACTTCGGCGGATGTGGAAAAATTAATCTTGCTCGCGAAAAAGACCGTGAAAGAAAAGTTCGGCGTCGTTTTGGAAGAAGAAATTCAACGTGTACAATAGTTATATATAGTATGACCATACAAATTAAGTTCACGGGACTGGATAGCACGCCGGCGATAAACGAATACATTAATGCCACTGTCGGTAAAATTGAGAAATATTTAGGCCGGCTTTCGGAAAAAGGCTTGCCCGCCAATGGGCGTGGCGCAGTGAGCGCGAATGTAGAGCTTGCGCGTACGACCAATCATCATCAGAAAGGGGATGTGTATCACGCCGAGTGTAACCTGACTCTTCCCGGAAAAATGCTTCGCGCGGAAACGGAAGGCTCTGA
>CAYSNI010000003.1:0-6667 GCA_964432465.1 uncultured Candidatus Saccharibacteria bacterium | reverse complement strand
TCAGATTTGATAGCGAAAAAATTAGACGAATTCTCGGCTTGTCGGTGAAGCGATGCAGGTGCATCGCGAGACGACGTAACTCGGAATTCGGCCATTTTCTGGCTACCCTTTCGGGCGGGCGGATTTTGAGCGTCTCCTTTGTTGCGCTCGCTGTTAATAGATATTTTCTATTGCCAGCTCGCGCGTCGCGGATTCATCTCAAAATTCGCTCCGTCAAATTAATGCGGCATTTTGTGCAGGATGCTTCTTAGAAGTTTTTCTCGGGAGTCACTTCAGTTGAATTAATCAGGTAAAACCTGACCTTACTCCGACGCGCGCCTGTCGTCATTAAAGACAGCTATCCGGATTTTCCTGAATAGCCAAACTTATCGTCAGAGACGCCAAACCATTAAGGCGCTCAACCTTATCTCCTCCGTCACTCCATCGAATATACAGGACGGGCCGGAATATTAACCGGCTTCCCATCAGCTACGGCTCTCGCCATTGCCTTAGGATCGCCTAACCCGTGGTTGATTGACATTGCCACGGAAACCTAGGATTTTCGGGGATCTAATTTCTCATTAGATTATACGATTACTCATACCAACATTCTCTCTTCACAACACTCCAGAGGCCCTCACGGGTCCTCCTTCACTGCGTTGCGAATGCTCTCCTACCACTTGCCCACCCTAAGGCGGACAAATCCGCGTCTTCGGCACTTTGCTTAGCCCCGGTACATTTTCGGCGCCACCAACCGTCGAATAGTGAGTTGTTACACACTCTTTAAAGGATGGCTACCTCTAAGCCAACCTCCTATCTGTCTATGGTTGATAACTACCTTTAACACTTAGCAAAGATTTAGGGGCCTTAGACGGCGATCTGGGCTTTTTCCCTCGCGACCACGGAGCTTTGCCCCCGTAGTCTGACTATCCGGACGTTACGTACAGTATTCGGAGTTTGACTCGAGGTTCGAGCTTTCGCCCTGTAACCCCGAACCAGTAGCTCTACCCCTGTACGCATATCTCCGAACGCTAGTCCTAAAACTATTTCGGAGAGAACCAGCAATTACCAAGTTCGATTAGCTTTTCACTTCTTACCCCACCTCATCCGAAGGTTTTGCACAACCCACCGGTTCGGTCCTCCCCCCGGTTTTACCCGGGGTTCAACCTGGACAGGGTAAGCTCACTTTGGCTTCGGGTCTTACGCCACATACTTATTGTCGCCCTATTAAGACTCGCTTTCGCTGCGCCTCCGTCCGCTTATTCGGACTTAGACTTGTAAGTGACGTAAACTCGTTGGTTCATTCTTCAATAGGCACCTTGTTAGCCACTCCGTCTTGCGACGAACTTCGGCCTTCAAGTCCTTGTAGGCATACGATTTCAGGTATTATTTCAACGGCCTTCCGGCCTGCTTTTCACCTTTCCCTCGCGGTACTAGTTCACTATCGGTCATAAATTGTATTTAGCCTTGCCAGATAGTACTGGCGGATTCCTTCAAGGTTTATTGGCCTCGAAGTACTTAAGAATAAAAACGAGAGTTGACATGCTTTCGTCTACCGGCCTATCACCGTCTTTGGGTCAGCGTTCCAGCTGATTCGACTAGCAAATCAATTTTTGACTCTTCATCAGGAACATAAAACAGGACACTATAGCTCCGGAAAAATTCCGACGCCGCCCTGTTTTATATCCCTAAAATGTTCTTACCTTGCAACCCCCATATTGCTATGGGTTTGGGCTCTTACCTTTTCGCTCGCCGCTACTTGGGTAATAAGTCCTTTATTTCACATATTCCGCCAGATTTGATAGCGAAAAAATTAGACGAATTCTCGGCTTGTCGGTGAAGCGATGCAGGTGCATCGCGAGACGACGTAACTCGGAATTCGGCCATTTTCTGGCTACCCTTTCGGGCGGGCGGATTTTGAGTGACTCCTTTGTTGCGCTCGCTGTTAATAGATATTTTCTATTGCCAGCTCGCGCGTCGCGGATTCATCTCAAAATTCGCTCCGTCAAATTGGTGTTATATGTGAAATAAAGGACGTGATTGTTCTATTTTCCTCCACTTAATGAAAAGTTTTACTTCAGTGGGTCTACTCTTGATCCATAAAGGACCAAGTCAATGCGGTTTACGCAAAGGGGTTTCCCCATTCGGAAATCTCCGGATCAAAGGTTGCTACACACCTCCCCGAAGCTTATCGCAGTTACGCCGCGTCCTTCATCGTCAATTTATGCCAAGGCATCCATCGTACGCCCTTAATTTTGCGCCCTCAAAACTGGGCACAGTCGTTTTTGTTGGTATGATATTTACTTGTTTGTGTTTCATGCCATGCTCGCATGAAACGCTCGATTAACTTTTACAATTTTCAAAAAACTACCAGTAGAATGAAAAACCGCTTCACAGAAGCGGCGGGCAGTCTCAAGCAGAGTAAACGGTCTGAGGTTAGCCGCTGTTGCTGTGTCGGGTATTTAACATTCGTAGAACTAGTATATACGCCTCAAAAAAAAGAGTCAACCCCCGCCCTCCTGCCTATATAAGGCTACTGTCCAAACGCTTCTTTAGCTCTCGATAGGCACTTTTAAACTCCTTAAGCTTCTTTTCGCGCGCAATGGCGTCTTCAGATTTAATATACGATTCATAATAAATTAACTCCAATGGTCTCCTATATTTAGTTGAGCGTACATCGCCATTGCTATGCTCTTTAAATCTATTCTCTAAATCAAGCGTTTGGCCGATGTATAATTTTCTATCCTTCTTACTTTTTAAAATATAAACGTAGTGCATAATATTGAGCAAAGTATCACGGGTAAGAGGGCGGGGGTCAACCCCCACACTAGAAAACACTATAATTTTTTATTTGACAAAATCGACGCTTAAATATATAGTATTCAAAGTAAATTGAAAGGGGTGCTGATTGGAGTTCATCCGCAGCGCGCTGAAGTGTCTTTTTTCTTGGTCTTTCAAGCCAGCAAATGATTCCGAACTGGCTTCGGCAGATGCTATCGTTACCCAATCCTACAACCGTCATAAGGACGGCACTATGGGACCTGGCAATGTCATCATGGCATCTGTCGCGAAGAAATTGCACGAGCGTTACAATCTGCCAGTCATTCCACAAGAAGAGCTGGTGATGGCAGATCCAACACTTCCCTACTTTGATGTGGCGGGCGGCTCAAAAGACGGAAAATCGACAGTGAATTGGAACACCTATGAAGTAGCCAAGTTTCAGGCTAATGTCTGTAAAGCCAATGGGTGGAAAAAGGTGATTGTCGTGGTGGTGCCGATTGGCACAGGTAGGGCCATTTGGTGCTACAAGAAGTTGGGACTGGAGCCCATCGTTGCGCTGATGCCTTCTGGCGGATATTATCATCCAGACAATCAAACCTTTACCTTGCGTGGTCCGATTCGCTTATTCATTCGAGAAGTTCTCTGTCGCATCCTATTCTTAAAATGGGGCTATCTCAAAACATAACCGAAGCATTGCTTCGGTTATTTTATTGCAAACTATACACGAATAGGAATAGTATCGCTCCAGCCAAATCTAAAAATAAATCAAGCAACGTGTCCGCTAACGTTATTTTGCCTTGTTTGATTTTGAATTTCAGTAAAAATGCATCTAATTTTCGACTATGGCTTCTTATAAATTCTAAAATTTCCCAAATTATTCCGATGGCAAGTGTGGTTAATACAATGAAAACCTCAGAATCTAAGAGGCCTGAAAAGAACATCGCTATGAAGAATCCCGCAAACAAATGAAAAGCCTCAAAAAGCCAATAGCTATCCTTGTATTTCATTTTCCAGCTAACCAAAGTGCTTAACAGAAAAACTCCCACTAAAGCGATGACAGCCATAACTGATGATAACACAACATAAAAACCCCCTGATCTCTCAGGGGGTTTGTCTTTAGTGATTATGACCACCGGTCATTTTTGGAGCTGGCTTGGCTTCCAACTTGCACTTCAAAGTGAGCGTCTTCGGCACGCCGTTCTTTTCCACGCGCGTCACCGTCATTTCCACTTCCGAGCCAGGATGGAGATCCACCACCAAACGGCGCAAATCCATACCATTGTTTACCGCCTTGCCGTTAAAGGTCAGTACCAGATCACCCTTCATCAATCCAGCGCGTTTCGCGGGAGAAAGTCTTCCATCGGGAGACTTGGAAAGGTCAACCATCGTCACGACGGCATGCCGCTCGTGATAGCTCAGCTTAGAAAGCATGAGCAGGATCTCGGGATCCTCGATCCCGGTCTTCTCGTTGAGAAAACGCAGATCCTGGAAGCCGGGCTTGGCTTCGGTACCGGTGCGAGGGAAATTCAAGACCATCGCTTCAGCGCCGAACCACGGCATCTCCATCTCACCCTTCTTCAGCTGTGGAAGATTCACGAGCTTGATAGAGAGCGCCCAGTGCATCCCGTCAGCTCCGGGAATCGTGAGATTATTAATCCCGATGACCTTACCGGCTAAACTGATGAGTGGGCTTCCGGAATTGCCCGGATTAATCGGGCAATCAGTCTGAATGAAATCCTCAATATAGTGGAAGTCCACTACCTGATGCATCACGCTGACCTGACCGGAAGTAAACGTGCCGGCATATCCATACGGAGCGCCGAGCGCGTACACCTTGTCGCCTTCCGTCAACTGATCGGGATCACCAAACTCCGCAATCGCGTAGTCGGTCGGATCGGCGTCAACAGCTTTGAGAAGCGCGGTATCATTGTACTTGTTCGTGCCGATCAACTCAGCCTTCCACTTTTTGTTCTTGTTCTTCAGAGTCACCCAGTATTCGTAGCCGACAATCTTCATCGGAGGACCGAAGAAGCCGCCACCGATGGAATCGCCGTCAAACTTTACGACGTGATTATTGGTCAAGAGGTGCCCTTCGTTATCCACGAAGAATCCACTGCCGCCGCCACCACCGACCATCTGACCGTCTTCCAATTGAAGTACAGTTTCTACCTGAACCACCACGTTCTTATAAAAATTGAAGATCTTCGAGCTTTCCGGATCGTTAACTTTCTGAATCACCACAGGATCCGGCTTAGGGACTTCCTGCTTCGATTCGCCAAGAGCCGGAGAAACCGCAAAATTGACAACGAGGACCAGAGCCATGAACGCGATCGCAACCTGTCGCATAACACTCTTCCTTTCAAACAACCTGAATTATTCTAAACTATGCCGCTGAAGTTTTCAACCGGTAGCTAAAAGCTTCGGCAAGGTGGTCGGCGGTTACCGTTGCTGAACTCTCAAGGTCAGCGATGGTGCGGGCCACCTTCAAGATACGATAATAACCGCGAGCAGATAGCAGAGCCTTCTCCAAAATCTGCTCGGTAAACTTCTCCGCCGAATCGTCTAAGTTAATCATCTTCTCCGTAAGCTTGGAACTCATCTCGGAGTTAGTAAATATCTTGTGCTTGGCGAGTCTGACCGACTGAACCTCACGCGCCTCAGAAACTTTTTGTCGGATTCCGGCACTTAATGACTCCTTACTGCTACTCGCCGTTCTCAGCGCGCTAATCTTCGTGCGCGGCACTTCAATCTGGATATCTATTCTATCTAATAGCGGTCCGGAAACTTTTTTCTGATACCGCAACACTTCATGCGCCCCACAGCGGCACGCCTTTTCGTCATCGCCATAGTATCCGCACGGACACGGATTCATCGCGGCCACCAGAATGAACTTAGCCGGAAAGGTGAGCGTCTGCTTGGCGCGCGACACCACCACCTTACCGCTCTCCAGCGGTTGACGAAGCGATTCTAAAAGATCACGGCGAAATTCCGGTAGCTCGTCCAGAAACAATATCCCTCGGTGCGCGAGGCTGATCTCTCCCGGTTTAGGATTCTGTCCGCCGCCGACCACTGCCACCGGTGAGGCGCTGTGATGCGGGGCGCGAAAAGGTCGAATATTGATGAGCGGTCTGGATTCCAATGCTCCCGCGGCGCTATAAATTTGCGTAGCTTCAATCACCTCTTCCAGTACGAGCTCTGGCAAAATAGAACCGATTGCCTGCGCGAGCATCGTCTTGCCGGTGCCCGGCGGACCAACCATCAGGAGATTGTGTCCTCCAGCCGCGGCAATCATCAGCGCGCGCTTGGCGTGCTCCTGTCCTTTAATCTCAGAAAAATCCACCCGCGCCTCATACGACTCGCTCCGAACCGCTTCAATCCGAGTTTCCGGTTGATGGCCGAGTAATTTTTTATTTTCAAGATGCGCAATCAAGTCATGCAAATGACTTACCGGAATAACCCTCACCCCATGAATAATCGCCGCCTCCACGGCGTTGATCATCGGTACATACAATTCTTCAAAGCCCTTCTTCGCCGCCATCCTCGCGATACTTAACGCGCCATGAATCGGACGGAGCTGACCGCCTAGCGAAAGCTCCCCGACAAAAATCTTCTTCTCACTATCAAATTCTTTAATCTGCTTACTCGCCATCAAGTAGCCAAGCGCGATTGCTAAATCATAATGAGAGCCGTTCTTTTTAATATCCGCCGGCGCGAGATTGACCACGATCTTCCGGTTCTCTTTATTCGGCGCTTTTACTCCGATATTTTTCAAAGCCGAATTGACCCGTTCCTTCGCCTCATTCAAAGCCTTATCGGCGAGGCCTACTATATTGAAGGAATGAAGGCCGACGTTAATATCGGTCTCAACTTCGATGAGTTTCGCCTCAATTCCCTCCAATTCCGCCGA
>CAYSNI010000002.1:0-11771 GCA_964432465.1 uncultured Candidatus Saccharibacteria bacterium | reverse complement strand
TGGAGTGTGGGATTTATTTTGACGCGGGGACTGGCAGGGGAGATGGCGTAGAAATAAGCGTGACTGATGAGAAGGGAAAGAACCTTCTCGATAAAATTTTGCTACCCGAGCAGTTGAATAAATATGGAAAGCATTTATTGGAAAGTGAAGAGACCACTAATAATTTCGGTGAGCTACTCGCGTGCCGCTACGCGATGCTGATCGCGATGGACGAGGACGTGAAAAAAGTATTCGGTGACAGTAAGTTGGTGATTGATTACTGGTCTAAGGGATTTATCAAGAAAAAAGCACTACCTCCGGCAACGGTGAAGCTCGCGGGGGAAGTCGTGGCGATCCGTACTGAATTCGAGGCTCGGGGCGGAATCTTAGGAAGGGTATCTGGCGACGTGAATCCCGCTGATCTAGGATTCCACAAATAAAAAAGCCCCCGATTTCTCGGGGTCTTTGGGGCTACGTCTTTTCGGTGATGATCCAAAACTCACTGCCTCGATCAGCGATTGGTACCACGCTTACTACTTTGTTGCCGCGCTGTCTGAGCGCATGCAAAGCAAGTGCCATCTCGTGCGCTTGTGTCTGGCCCTTCCTCTTGCCGAATTCGATAAGCACGCCGTTCTCGTCGGTAAGCGTCATTCCGTCGCTCCAGTGCCAGGATAATTTGAACACGTTGTTCATGTTGCCTCCTCTATAACACGCGCACGGTTAGCCACCGGATGCCCCACTGGCGCGCCTGATTGTGACTGGCCATTCGCACATCAATGTGGGTGACGCCTTCTCGTGCGGACTTCCGCATTCCGCCGCCCGTATCATCTACTTCGCGGACGCCGATTCCCGGGATGTCCAGCTTGGTGCGATACGGGAGCAGCTTCGGGTCGGCGGCGACGCCGTCGTAAACTTTGGCGTCATCACCGGTCGCGGTACGCGCGTACTTACTCCAGCCTTCGCAGCAGATTTCGCAGATGCAGTACGCGGTGACCTTTACCCTGTGAAGCGTCTTCACGCTCTTTACGGGGTTCATCTTCACCGCGCGAGATTCGCGAGGTAGCGGAGTCGCTGAAACAGGATCGCAGACCAGGACCGCCGGCCGTAGCTCCGCCAGACGTACATCGGGCTGAACCGCCGCACTACGGGCTGTTGCTTGTCCATGCACGATCTCCTTTCTTGAGTTCCAATAAAGAAGCGACGACGGGATTAACATCACAATTAGAATCCAAGACGTGTAACGAGACATCTCTTCCCCCCTATTCTCTTGTTAAAAACAACGGCACAATACCGTCATTCACTAATGAGTAAATATAGCATAAATAAGGTCTATTGTCAAGATAGGTGGAATATGCTATATTGGGGGTGGCCGGTGATCCAGACAGCCGCTCTTCGGAGAGGAAAGTCGGGACACTCCTTCGCCGAGGCTTCGGAGTGCACAGCACTCTGGACGAAGGTGGAAAGAGTAGCGGGTAACGCCCGTCACTAGTGATAGAGAGGTGCGAACAGAAACGCCTAAGGCGAAAGCCAACGGAGACCCAACCCCAAGCTCGATGGTCTTGTTCCGCGATAGGGATAAAAAAGCGGAAATGAAACGGCAAAATCCTTACTTGAGTGCAAGGCCGTACTTCAGTAGGCGGGAATTTACCCGCCATTGGAGGGTGCCGCTCGAGCCGGAAAGTAATTTCCGGCCCAGATAAATGGTTGTCACATTCTGTGATTTACGGAATGACAGAATCCCGCTTATCGATCGCCGGCCATCAAAAGACCCCCAAATTATGGGGGTCTTTTGATTGACAAAATAGCTATTTATATGCTATAATCTTCAATAGTAAATTTAAGAGGGATGAATGGGAGACGAGCTGGTTCTTAAGGTGGAAGAAGTGCGCCGGCGTTGCCCGCCGAGTTGCCGACTCCTGCGCGATCACGAGCCTTGCGCATGTGCCACGGAATCCAAGGTTGTTAGTAAGGTGCTTATCTCGGCTACCTGGAATGACGCGCCGCGTCGTTATCGAGCTTGGTTCACACCCAATCCCAAGAACAGTCAGTGGCCAAGGATCTCGAACAAAGAAAGATTCAACGAACAGGGAATCCTGGAAGTTTCCAACGTGAAGATTCCAGACGAGATCTATCGGGTGATGGCCACTCGAGCGATTGCCATTATCCGAAGCGGCGGTTCCGGTCTCTTCTAAAACTCCTCATTATGAGGAGTTTTTTATTTTTTCAGTATCTTTGCGTAGTGTGGATTAGTTTGAGCGGGAATTATGTTAAAATTAGAGTATTAAACATTGCTCAACCTATGCCTGCAAAAGCCGTTAAAAAAGAGGAAGAGAATGTTGTTACGAAAGCTCCAAAGGCTTCGGGTAGTTCTGACGCCGTCCAAGGGGAGTTGTCCAAAGCTCCTACGGAGCTTTCTATAATTAAGCTGGTTGATAGCTTAGTGCAGGCCGCTTTTTTAGCCGGCGCTTCTGATATCCACGTGGATCCGGGCGAGAAACAGGTTTCTGTGCGTTTTAGAATTGACGGCGTCCTGCACGACTTTTATATGCTCCCCAAAATTATTCAGCAGGAAGTTATCAGTCGCATCAAAGTATTATCCGGTCTGCGTACTGACGAGCATCAAGCCGCCCAAGACGGCCGTTTCCGTCTAACTTTCGATACGGTTAATGTGGATGTGCGCGTTTCCATCGCGCCAACCTACTACGGAGAAAATTGTGTTATGCGGTTACTCTCGGACCAGGCGGCCTCCTTTAGTCTTGAGGCATTGGGCTTTGTTGGAAGAGATTTGGACGTTGTGAAAAGAAATATTAAAAAACCTTACGGTATGCTTTTGGCGACTGGTCCAACCGGCTCCGGCAAGACCACCACGCTGTACACGATTTTAAAAATGTTAAATACCAAAGACGTTTCCATTATTACCATTGAAGATCCGGTGGAGTATTCGATTGAGGGCCTAGAGCAGATTCAGGTAAACACGCGGACGGGGTTAACCTTTGCGAACGGCTTACGATCAATTCTACGTCAAGACCCGAATATCGTTATGGTTGGGGAGATTCGCGACGAGGAGGCCGCGGGTATCGCGATTAATGCCGCCTTGACCGGCCATCTGGTTCTTTCCACGTTGCACACCAACGACGCGGCGACTACTTTGCCCCGCTTACTAGACATGGGCATCGAGCCTTTCCTGATTGCGTCCACGGTGAATATCGCGATTGGTCAACGTCTGGTTCGTCGTATCTGTGAAGAGTGTAAGACGAAAAAGCAGATTAACGCGGAAGAGATTAAAAGTTTGGCGACGGTTTTACCCATAAAAATTCTGGATAGCACAAAAACATTCTATTACGGCAAGGGCTGTGCAAAGTGCGACCATAGTGGTTATAAAGGACGCGTCGGCATTCATGAAGTGCTCGAGGTAGACGATGAGGTGCGCACGGCTCTTATGAAAAATTCTGATGCGAGCGAGATTAAGAAAATAGCCATCAAAAACGGCATGACTACCATGATTGAGGACGGTTTTCAGAAAGCGATCAGCGGTTTAACAAGCATTGAAGAGATTCTTCGGGTAATCCACGAATAAAATGCAAAATCCATTTCTCAGGGTTTCCACGGAGGACCAGGTATTACTGGCGAGGCATTTGGCGGTTATGGCCAAGGCGGGATTACCGTTGCTTGAAAGTGTGAAGATGATCCAGAAGGAAACAAGGAGTCCCGGTTTGGTGAAAATTTTGAAACAGGTGGTGGAAGACGTGAGCAACGGGCAGCTTCTTTCCGCGAGTTTGGATAAGTTTAAGGGTGTCTTCAGTAATCTATTCATCAATATTATTCGCGTGGGCGAGTCGGCCGGAATTCTAGCGGAAAATTTAAACTATCTCGCTGATGAGTTGAAGAAAAAACGTGAACTTAAGAAAAAAGTTACTGGCGCCCTTATGTATCCCGCGGTAATCTTTGTTGCCACTTTCGGCATTACTATTTTGCTTACCGTGTTTATTTTTCCGAAAATTTTGCCTATTTTTAGTAGCTTAAATGTGGAATTACCAGTTACGACGCGTATTCTAATCTGGCTGAGTAACACGCTCACGAATTATGGTCTTTATGTTGCCATCGGCGCGCTTGTGTTGCTTAGCGCTCTTTATGGCGTTTCCTTAATAAAAAAAGTTCGGTACGTGATGCATTGGACCATCCTTAAATTACCGATTTTCGGAAAGATTGCTCGTGGCGTTAATTTAGCGAATATGTCGCGAACACTCGGCCTTACCTTAAAGAGCGGCGTCCGGGTAGTAGAAGCGATGACGATCACGGCGGAGTCTTTATCAAATATGGTCTACCAGAAAGAGCTGTTAGCCGCGGCTGATCTGATTCGTCGAGGTGAGGCACTGGGGCCGATCCTTACAAAGAAGCCGAAACTCTTTCCATCAATTGTTACGCAGATGGTCGCGGTCGGGGAGACATCTGGTAACTTAAGTGAGACCTTGTTATATATTTCTGATTTTTATGAAGGTGAAGTTAATGAGATGACTAAAAATCTTTCTACCGTGCTTGAGCCGATCCTGATGGTGCTTATGGGCCTGATCGTTGGGTTCGTAGCGATTTCGATTATTACCCCTATTTATCAGATCACTCAAACGGTTGGCGGTTAGCAATGAACGGTTTTTCCCTCATAGAGGTTGTCGTGGCGATCGGCATTCTTATCGTGATTCTCGCGATGGGGCTACCGGTCGGCTTTGATTTTTATTTGGATTATGAATTTGATTCTGTGGCCGAAACTTTCAACGCGCTTTTGAAGCAGGCTAGGACTCAGGCGATGGCGAATATTAACGAAAATGCTCATGGTGTTTATATAAACTCGAGCAGTTTTGTGGTATTTGAAGGAACAAGCTATGCGACGCGAGTTGTTGCTAACGACCAGGTTTTCCCGAGAAATTCCGCTATTACCGTTGTCGGAGCTATTGAGCAGAACTTTCTGGCGCTGAACGGCCAGACCGCTTCAACTACGTATACGGTGAGCGACAGCCGGAAGAACCGGTCAATTTTTGTGAATATGGAAGGACTAGTCTATGAATAGAATGAAAAAGAATTCCGGGCAGAGCGTTTTAGAAGTGCTAATCGCATTGACGATTTTTGTTGTTTCCGTTGCCACTTCGTTTCAAGTATTTTTCGGCGGTCAAAGCATCTCGATTGATAGTCACAATGCCAGTAGCGCCGGCGATCTTGGTTGGGAAGCGTTGGAAGCAGTGCGGAACATTCGTTCCCGGAACTGGGGTGAGCTGACCACCGGTAATCATGGCCTGGTATATCAGAATGGCGAGTGGTTGTTCAGCTCTAGCTCTAAGTCTGATGTGCAGGATATTTTTACTCGAACTGTCTCGATTGGACTTGGTCTAAATGAAAATATAAAGATTGCTACCACTACGATTACTTGGCAGGCGGGTTCTAACGCCACGAAGACAATTGAGCTTGTGGAACAGCTGACTAATTGGGAGGCTTTTACTAACAGCAGTTGTCGAATTGAAGACCTGACTGGTAATTGGGCCGCTCCTAAACTTTTAGCTACCGGCGCAAGTCTTGGTTCCAGCAATACCGCCACTGATGTAGCGGTGAAATGGCCATACGCGTATGTAAGCAGCGTGTCCGGGACTTCCGCTCGCGCAGATATTACTGTTTATAATATTACGAACCCGAGCGCGCCGACGCTCGTAGAGAGTCTGGATATCGGCAGTGGAGGAATTAATCAAATGTACATTCAAGGGGACTATATTTACGCGTCTTCGCCTAATGATAACAAGGAATTTATTATCATTAATATTTCGAATCCTTTAGATATTTCTGAAACTGCTTCGTTGAATTTAACCGGCACGCAAAATGCTCTGGGAGTAATCGCTTTTGGTACCGGCGCGGCAGTCGGCCGTTTAGAGACGGCTACTAATGAGCTGGTATTTATCAATATTTCCAATCCGGCCAGTCCGCAGGTTGTTAGTTCACTCGCTACCGGCGGAGACGTTAATGATTTTGCGGTTTCTAATAGCAAGCTTTACATGGTTAGCGAACAATCAGATTTAGACGTCTGGATCTATGATATTAGCAACCCGATCAGTCCGACTTTTGTTGCGACCTTTGACATTGATGGGGTTACAGAAGATCTCTCCGTATTTTTTCACGAGAAAAATGGCACGACGCTTTTAGTCGGCAATGAGCAGAGTGAAATTGTAAGTATCGGCGCGACCAACACCGCGGCGCTCTTCGTTAGAGATCGGACCACTTTTGGTGGCTGGCTTAATGACATTACTTGCGTGGGCGGAGACCTAGCGTTCCTAGCAACCGAGGATGCTTCCCGAGAGTTTTTGGTAGTGGATCTGGCCAATCCGGACAGTTTGGTTATTTATGGAACTGGACTAGATCTTCCGGCTAAGGGTATGGGCATAGATTTCGCGAACAACACAGTATTCATGGCAATCAATAGCAGTGACGGTTTCAAGGTGATTGGGCCACAATAAAATGAAAAATAAAAATTCAGGGTTCACGTTAATCGAGATTCTAATCTACGCGCTTCTGCTGACCGGTATCCTTACTTTTGCCATTTTAATTGTTTACCAAATGATTACTTATTCGGAACGTGGCCGGTACGAGCGACAACTCGTGGAAGCTCAGATAATCTTGGAGCAGAAAATATTCTGGGCGATCCAAAGCGTAGCCACGATAAACTATCCGGCTCCTGGCGCCACTAGCACCGTTATTTCCATCAATAAATTGAACTACGCCGAAAATCCGGTAATTATAGATGTGCTTGCTAGCACCACAGCCAGATTAAAGCGTGGCGCGACAGCGGCGCAACCGCTCACCCCTGATACCGTGGCGGTGACTGACCTGACGTTCTATCAAAGCAACGTCGCCGGGCATAATGCGATTCGGGTTAGTGGAACTTTGTATAATCCTTATGCCTCCTCTTCTAAATCGTTTTTGAATACTATCATCTTCAAATGACGAAAAGCTTAACTAACGGTCGGTCTGGATATATCGCGATCACCAGCGCGATCATTCTTTCGCTGGTGTTAATGCTTGTCGCTATTTCGTTGAGTCAGGGAAATATTTTTAATCGTATCTACATTGTTGATTTTAATAACAAGCAACTTAGTTTTTCAGTCGCTCGTTCCTGCCTTAATTCCGCGATGCTTTCATTAGCCCAGAGCTCAAGTTATCTTGGTAATGAAGTTATTTTTGTTTCTGCCTATACCTGTACAATTCGACCGATAATCACATCGGCTCCCAATAAGATCGTTGAAGTTCGGGCACAAATACAGAAAGCGACAACGAATTTACGCCTGACCGTCAATAGCTCTACGTTATCCACAGTTTCATTGGAGGAGTTAAGCAGTTTCTGATATAATTTATTTATTCCAAAGGTCGGATTATAAAGCAACAAACTTATGAAGAAAAATTCAGGTTTTACCCTTATCGAATTACTTGTCGTCATTGGCATTATCGCCATTTTGGCTGGCGTAGTAATCGTTGCCTTAAACCCGGCTAAGCAGTTCGCGCAAGCCCGCAACACTCAGCGTTCCGCTAATGTGAATGCTCTTTTGAACGCGGTCAGTCAGCGTTTGGCGGATAACCGTGGTACCTGGCCAGTAGTCGCCGGCGATTGCGCTGCGCTACCGACCGCGACCTCCACGATTTCCAGCACTGATTACAATATCTTTAAGTGCATCGTACCGACTTATATGACCAGTCTTCCGGTTGACCCATCAACAGGTGCTTTCACGGATGCGACTAATTATGATACGGAATACGAGCTCAGGAGTTATTTGGGCCGTGTGACGGTGAATGCGAAGTACGCGGAAAATATCGACGGACAAGCTTCCTCGACTATCTCCGTCTCTCGCTAAATCATTTAGTAACAAAAACACCCCTTTCGGGGTGTTTTTGTTTTAGTAGAGTCCGAGGCCGTGCTTGATGATGACCCAGAGGGCGCGGACACCGTCAGTCCATCGGATTTTTTTGCCCTCGGCAATAGTTCGGCCATAGTAGCTGATACCAACCTCATAGAAGCGAAGATTTTTTCGGCCGAGTTTGATTGTTACCTCCGGTTCAAAGCCGAAATCTTTTTCGAGGAGAGGAATCGACTGGATAACTTCGCGACGAAATACTTTGTAGCAGGTTTCGATATCAGTGAGGTTCAAATTCGCGAAAAGATTGGTGAGGAAAGTGATAAATTTATTCGCGAGATAGTGGCCAAAAAGCATGACTCGATGCGGTGAAGATCCGACAAAGCGGGAGCCGTAAACTACGTCCGCCACACCATCCAATATCGGTTGCAGTAACCGGTTGTAATCAGCCGGATCGTATTCGAGATCGGCATCTTGGATCAGAATTATATCACCGGTCGCGGCGGCGATGCCGGTATGGAGAGCGGCGCCTTTACCTTGGTTCGTGGTTTGATTAATTATCCGGGTATTTTTCATTTTATAATTAGCCAAAAAAGTACCGGTGCCGTCGGTTGAGCAATCATTAATAATGATAATTTCCGTCGGTTTTTGTTTCTGAACCTTCTCTAGGATCAGTGGCAGGGTCTTCTCTTCGTTATAGACGGGGATAATTACGGACAGCTTCATTACAGTACTTTATACACGATTGTGCCCGGATCTTCAAACGATTTTTTAAATTGTGGCGCGGTCGAAAGGTACTTATTCAGGGAAGGATTCCGCCGTTTTTCCAGGACGACATAGGAAGCTTTGAAATCATTTTTGATCGCCTGGTAGGTGGCAACGACTTCTTCGGACGTACAACGAATTGCGCGGCAAGTATATTCGGTGGCCTTATCAATAGCGTAGAAATGGGTCTCCCAATAGAGCTGAGGATTGAAGTCGTATTCAAAGACAGGGTCCATGCCATTAATATAGTAATTATTTGGATTCCAGAAGAACAACTCACCGAAGCGATCCCAGTGCACATTAAAAATAATCTCCTTCGGTTTCGCATTTTGTGCCAGCCATTCACCGGCCGGCTGAAAGAGTGTCGGCGAGAAGGCGTTGGCGACGTAAGTGTCCACCCGGTAAACGTTTTTTATCGGCGCGATAATCAGGGCGACCAATACTACAAGCATGCTCAGATGGTAGGCCACAGAACGCCGATTGATCTGTCGAACAAAAGAGCTAAATAAAAGCGCGATAAAAATAATCGCGAAGCCGACAAAGAGTTCGTTGGATCTTCGGGCGATGCCGAAAGTCATGCCAAGAAAGAGCAGGGTGAGGAGGCCGCTGCTCCAGAGAGCGGTGTTGGTCATTTTCTTTCTGACTAACGACCAGAAGAAAATGGTTGCTAGAGCGAGAAGTAGAGTTATTGGAATTAGTTGATCAATAAAGTTTTCCCAAACAAATGGAGTGAGTTCGCGTCCAAAGCGGAGCGGTAAATTCTTAAGGGACATCAATTTAATTACTTGGATATAGGCCAACTGTAGCGATCCTAACGGATTGGGCCGCGCTAGCCAGCCGATCAACCCGCCAACAGCGAGCGAGGCTAGTGATTCCATGCCCAGCTTTTCCTTTTGGAAAAGCCGAACGGTTATGATTGTAACCAGCACGATCACCATTACCCAGGCCAGGGAAATATGCATCCAGGTAAATATGGCGGCAATCAGTGTTGGCAGATAGAGATCTTTGAGTCGGCGAGGTTTTTCTATCCAGAACGAGAATAGGAGTAGCGACAGGGCCAGTGAAATCGGGTGTGGCCGGAGCATAGTTAGGCGATACATCAGATCGGCAGTAAGGATGGCGAACAGGATGGTCAGGAGAAGCGGCCATTTCACCTGCAGGCGTTTAAGCGCCCAGAAAACCAGCGTCAGGGCGGTGGCGGTAACGAAAAAAGCGCCCAGATAAATTCCGTTTAGGAGATTAGTAAAAAAAGTAAAAGGAATGAGTAAAATGTGAAAACCGTACCAGAGGTCGGAAGCTTGCGTATTAATAGAAGAATATTGCGTCCAGGGGAAGGCGGTTTGGAAAATTCCGTCTGTCCGGTACTCCCAGGCGTGCCGGATATGATAAAACCCGTCGGTGTCCGCGACGCTAGGGTAGATTTGGGAATGCAAAAGCAAGGTGAAAAGCAGAATTACACCGATCGCGATGAGCCACTCGTATTTCTTAAGTGTCGTCATGAACTTATTAGACTGATTATACCATGTAAGATTCTCACGAGAGTGACGTCAGATACAGTATGAATAAATTTTTAATATCGATGGCGACGGCGGTAATGGTCGGTGGATTAATGGGAATGCCTTTGGTTTTTGCCCAGGCTTCCACTGGCGGAGATGTTGCAGGGGTTCAGATTAGCAGGAGCGGCGAGGTAAAGTTGGTCGGTAAGCTGATGGCTATTTCCGGCACAAATTTGACGGTAGCAAGCTGGGGAGGTAGTTGGACGGTAGACGCCAGCAAGGCGGAGGTCGTGCGTCGTTTCGGTGGAGATTCTGGACTTTCGGAATATCAAGTAAACGATGTTCTCATGGTCCATGGCCAGGCTTCTATGGCTGGCTTATCTATAGTCGCGAAAGTGATTAAGAATGAGTCCATTCAGAAGCGGGGAGCGCAGTTTTTCGGCGTGATCACCGACCTGAATGCTTCCAGCACCACCGCCTTCAGTTTGAAGACGGAAAAGTTTGGAAACCTGGCGGTGACCGCCAGCTCTTCCTTGAAGATTGTGATCAATGGTCAGGCCTCTTCTAGCACCGCGGGACTTGCCAATGGAATGTACGCTCAAGTTTCCGGAGTCTGGGATCGCGTCAATTCTACCGTGATTGCGAACACAATTATTGCTCGCACTACCGAGAATGCATTTGAGCATGCGAAGCCGAGTTTGCTGAAGAAGTTATTCAACTTCAAGATTGGCAAGGATAAGCAGGATAATGATAACGACTAATTTTTCAACAGTCATAGTAAAAATCGCCCAGTTGGACTGGGCGATTTTTATGCGTGTAAGATTCGTTGTATAATGACGTCCTATACTGTGACCCCTCTGGAAAAACAATTTTTAAAAGCTTATGACGAGTTCGCGGACCCGATTTTTCGCCACTGTTACTTTCGGGTTTTTAACCGTGAGCGCGCTAAGGATCTGATGCAAGAGACTTTTACAAAGACTTGGGAATATCTCAGCGCTGGCCCTAAAGTAGAAAATCTCAGGGCCTTCCTCTATCGGGTAGCGAACAACTTAATTATTGATTACTCTCGCAAAAAGAAGGAAGCTTCGTTGGAGGGGATGCAGGAGGAGGGTTTTGATCCAGGTGAGGACACTCGCGGTCAGTTGATCAATTTCATGGAAGCGGGGGAGGTGATCAAATTGTTGGAGAAAATAAACCCCAAGTATCGGCAGGTAATCCAGATGAGATATATAGACGAACTGGCGCCGAAAGAGATAGCTGAGGCGATAGGAGAGACGGAGGGTAATGTGTCGGTACGACTGCATCGCGGATTGAAAGAACTCAGAGAGATTATGGAATATTCTGAAAATATACAAAATGAATCGGTTTAAAGAAATAATTAAGAAAGCGAAAGGGGTGCTCTTGACCAAGGCTGAAAAGGCCCGCGGCCGAGAACGTCTTTTGGCGATGATGCGCGGCACTGAGGCTTTGGCCGGGTCAGTCATCCAGCGTGGTTGGCTGTTCCGCTTCGCGAAGCCGGTGATGGCGGGATTTTTGATTGCCGCGCTGCTTGGCGGGGGAGTTTCGTTCGCTTCCGAAAATTCCTTGCCAGGTGATTTTTTGTACCCGGTAAAAATAAAAGTTAATGAAGAAGTGAGAGCGGTGCTATCGG
>CAYSNI010000001.1:0-14361 GCA_964432465.1 uncultured Candidatus Saccharibacteria bacterium | reverse complement strand
TTACTTCGCCGCCAATAATTTTATCAGCTAATTTGTCCAGAATCACTTTTTGAATCAGTCGCCGAATCGGACGGGCACCGTATTCCGGATCAAACCCATTATCGACAATGTATTTTTTAGCGGCAGCATCAATTTCTATCTTTATATTACGCTCTTTTAACTTTTCTTTCACTAATTCCAACTGTAAATCTACAATTTGATCAATCTCTTTTTTACTCAACGAATTAAAAATTATTAATTCATCAAGGCGATTCAAAAATTCCGGCTTAAAAGTACGCCGTAACGACTCCATGACTTTATCCTTAAAATTACCTTCGTGATGAGCCGTACCACCTTCAACTAAAGAAGCAAATCCGATAGTCGCCATTTGCTTGAAGAATTGGCTGCCGACATTAGAAGTAAGAAGAATGATTGAATTTTTAAAATTAACCGCCTTACCCTTACTGTCAGTTAAACGGCCATTATCCAAAATTTGAAGCAAAATATTAAAAACTTCCGGATGAGCTTTTTCTATTTCATCAAACAAAATCAGGCTATAAGGCCTGTGCCTCACCGCTTCAGTAAGTTGCCCGCCTTCTTCGAATCCAACATATCCCGGCGGCGAACCAATAAGCCTGGAGACCGAATGCTTTTCCATGTATTCGGACATATCTATCCGAACCAAAGATTTTTCATCATTAAACATAAACTCCGCGAGCGCGCGAGCAAGTTCAGTTTTGCCCACTCCAGTCGGACCAAGAAACATAAAAGAGCCTAACGGACGATTCTCGTCCGCAAGACCTGCCCGCGCTCGACGAAGCGCGCTGGAGACAGACTTAATTGCATCCTTCTGGCCAATCACCCGCTTTTGCAAAGCGTCTTCAATACGCCCCAATTTTTTCGCTTCTGATTCTAACATTCGACTAACCGGGATGCCGGTCCAACGAGAAACTACCGCGGCGATATCCTCCGCGTCCACGGCCTCTTTAATAAAGCCCTTATTTTTAGCCTGTTTTTTCTCTAAATTCTTATAATCTTTCTCAGCTTGCGGTAAAGTACCATAAAAAATTTCCGCGACTTTTTCTAAATCACCTTCTCTTTCCGCCACCTCCGCACTGCGTCGCAAATCTTCTATTTTTTTCCTAAGATTATGCAAATTTTCAAAAGCCAACTTTTCACTGTGCCAGGTCGCCGAAAGATCATCGTTACGCGTTTTAATTTTTTCCACTGCACTAGCAATATTCTTAATGCGAGCCTTATTTTTTGTCGATCCCTCTTTTTGTAATGCCGAACGTTCAATTTCAAAACGCGTTGCCTCTCTTCGCAACTTTTCTATTTCCGCCGGCAAACTTTCAGTCTCTAAGCGCCTTGCTGCTGCCGCTTCATCAATCAAATCTACCGCTTTGTCTGGTAAAAATCGATCAGTAATATAACGAGCAGAAAGATTGACCGCTTCGGTGATCGCCTCATCACTAATGCGTAGCCCGTGATGGGTTTCATATTTTTCTTTTAAGCCACGTAAAATCGCCACCGCATCTTCAACGTTTGGCTCTTCTACTATAATCGGCTGGAAGCGCCGCTCTAATGCCGGATCTTTCTCAATGTGTCGCTGATATTCGCGAATTGTGGTGGCGCCAATAGCGTGCAACTCGCCTCTAGCCAATGGTGGCTTTAACAAATTAGACGCGTCCACCGCGCCTTCAGCCGCGCCGGCACCCACAATCATATGGATTTCGTCGATAAACAAGATTAATTTTCCAGCGGCATTCTGGATCTCCTTCACAAATGCCTTTAAGCGGTCCTCAAACTCGCCACGAAACTTTGTGCCGGCAATCAATGAACCAATGTCTAGCATAATAATCTCTTTACCTTTCAATGTTTCCGGCACATCACCGGAGATAATGCGCTGAGCTAATCCTTCAACAATCGCTGTCTTTCCCACGCCCGATTCACCAATCAACACCGGATTATTTTTAGTACGTCGACTTAAAACTTGAATTAAACGTCGCAACTCTTCATCGCGACCGATAACCGGATCTAGCTTACCTTCCCGGGCTCGATCAGTAAGATTAATCGCGTATTTCTCTAATACCTGAAACTTACTTTCCGGAGACTCATCAGTAACCCGCGTAGAACCGCGAAGCTGGGCGAGGGCCCGAAAGGCTAAATCGCGCCGTAACCCAGATTTTTCTAAAATTTTCTGGGCCGCGGAAGGCGAATCTAAAATGCTCAATAATAAATGCTCGCAAGAAATATATTCATCTTTTTGCTGGAGCGCTATCTTGCCGGCCTTATCCAGCACCTGCATCAACTCTGGAGAAAGATAAAGTTGCCCGACGCTTGAAGCGCCAAATATTTTCGGTATCTTTTTTAAATCCTCGTCTATCTCAGAGTGAAGCGTGTCTACATTTACCCCCGCTTTTACTAACATCGGACGCACCAAGGTCTGCTCATCTTCCACTAGAGTAAAAAGGAGGTGAAGCACTTTAAATTCCCCATGATTTCTCTGGGCGGCCAACTCCTGGGCGCTCTGAAGCGCTTCCTGCGCTCTTATCGTAAATCGGTTAAAACTTGGCATGTTTTTATTATATAACTAAAACTGTGGCAAATTATATATTGTTTTTATTACGTAATCAATATCCTTTCTAGTGGTTTGTCGCCCCAGGCTGAAACGAAGGCTACCGGAGGAGCGTTTTTGACTGAATCCCATTGCTTCCAACGCGTAGGAACTTCTTGAAACTCTTGTTGAGCAAGCCGCCCCGGGGGACACGGCGACCCCAGAGAGGTCGAGCTGAATTTGCAGATCATGCGCCACCTCGCCAGAAAAATAAATATTTAGATTGTTAGGTAGACGGTTTTTTAGCGACCCATTAATCTCTAACTTCGACATCCTCTTTTTCAACTGTTGCCAAAAATAATCCCTCAGCTTAATTACTCTAAGTGATTCTTTCTCACGAACCAGCTCATTGATTTCTACTGCCTTCGCAAGGCCGACTATATATGGAACGTTATCCGTACCAGAACGAAGCTTCTGCTCCTGGCCACTCCCAGTAATGATTGCCGATAGCAAATTATTGTTTTTTACATAAAGTGCACCGATACCCTTCGGTCCGTAAATTTTGTGGGCGGAAATGGTAAGTAAATCAACGCCAAGTATTTCCGGCCGGCAGTCTAAATACTGAAATGACTGCACGGCATCGGTATGAAGCAAGGGGTATGAACTCTTAACTTTTAACTTATAATTTGCAACTTCTTTTGCGATTTCCGATATCGGCTGAACAACTCCAGTTTCGTTATTGGCATGCATAATCGAAACAAGCACAGTGCGTTCATTAATTGATTCTTTTATTTTTTTTACGTTCACGATGCCATCTTTGGAAACTGGCGCATAGACAACTTCCACGCCATCCCTCTCTAAGTCACGACAAGTTTCTAAAACTGACTCGTGCTCAATGGTGCTGGTAATAATTCTAGGATTCTTTCTACCAACTCGCTGATATGCCTTTACAGCGCCTCTTATGGCGAGATTATTGGCTTCGGTGGCAGATCCAGTAAAAACAATTTTCCTATAATCCACTTTAAGCGCCACCGCTATTTTCCTTCGAGCGGCAAAAACCGCCGCTGATGCTTCCTGGCCAAACCGGTGCAAAGCGTGAGGATTACCAAAGACAGTCGTAAAATAAGGCGCCATTGCCTTATCCACTTCTTTATCCACCGGCGTTGAAGCTGCGTAATCTAAATAAATTAGCTTAGTCATTTTTAATCACTGTACTATAATGGTAGACAAACCAGTAGTAAAGTTGTAATTTGTTAGCAATGAATGAGCACCAAGCATACATGTTTTTTAATAGCTCCTTAGGCATTCACTTAAGCGCTGATCAGGTTAGCCGGGAAATTGTGAACTATATAAATGAGCGGCCGGACAACGAATACAAAATAACCCTTGGCACTGATTCACAAAAAGATGCCGACAATACCGCTGATTTTGTTACCGCGATTGTGGTACATCGTGTCGGCAATGGCGGCCGATATTTTTGGCGCCACATTGAAGGATCAACTAAGTATCACACTCTCCGCAACCGCATCACTCAAGAAGTGCTTATTTCTTTAGACATTGCCAAAAATTTTCTAGAAGCAATGAAAAATGCCGGTGCGCCAAAATTTGATTTTGAAATTCACGTGGACATCGGCGAAAATGGCGCCACCAGAACACTTATCCAAGAATTAGTCGGGATGATTCGAGCTAATAATTTTGAGGTGCGCACAAAACCAAATAGCTACGCGGCATCAAAAGTCGCGGACCGGCACGTTTAGCGTTTTATTTTAAAATTATGGATAAGCTAGTCATAGATATAGAAACTAAAAATACTTTTGCCGATGTGGGCGGACACGGCAATGTACAGCTGCTCGATGCTTCATTCGTCGGCGTCTATTCCTATAATTCAGATCAATATTTTTCTTTTTTTGAAAATCAGTTTGAAGAGTTGGGCGCCCTTTTACAGAAAGCTGGTTTAATTATCGGCTTTAGTATTAATCGCTTTGATATTCCAGTGATGGCAAAATATTTCAAATTTAACTTAAAGGCAATTCCTTGCTTGGATATTCTCGAAGAGATAGAAATTGGCCTCGGGCATAGAATAAGTTTGGATATTTTAGCAAAAACTAATCTTGGCATAGGTAAGACTCATCACGGGCTAGAGGCGATCAAGTTCTATAAAGAAAAGAACTTTGAGGAATTAAAAAACTACTGCTTGAATGATGTGAAGATCACCAAGGATCTGTATGATCTCGCAAAAAAACAAGGGCACTTGATGGTGCCCCGTAGATATTCAGAAGAAATGGTAAAAGTTATCCTCAACTGGAAAGAGCGAATCTTGCCGGCAACGCTTTTCTAGCTCTTCTTACACTTCTTATCTTTGCAATCCCTGTGCTTCTTGCACTTTTCACCCTTTTTATCGTCCTTGCCATCATGATGACCGCAGCACTGACCCTGCGCGTGATTGTCATTACGACAATGATCGATGACAACAATCGTCGTTGAATTATTGACCACCGTCTCTTCATTGTCATTGTGCCGACAACCGGAGAACATCGTCATAAACAAAAAAGAAGCAAACGCCAAGCTGCATCGAACCATAAAAACTCCTCAATAAAACCAATTAGATTATTACTTAGTTCGTAAGCGAAAGCAAATCCCCGACTTCTTTCATTTTAGCCTGAAACAATTGCTCATTTTCCGCTTCCAAATTTAGCCTCAAAAAATCTTCCGTGTTTGATGGTCGGACGTTAAACCACCAATTTTTAAATTCAAAAGATAGTCCATCAAGCTCGGATATTCTGCTAGCATTTTTAGAATAATCGGATTTTAACTGCGTAAGCGCTTTTTCTTTGTCGATGACTTTAAAATTAATTTCTTCAGAAATCCAACGATGCGGTAACTGATTAACCCAGACCGAAAGAGGCACTGATAATTCTCCGACCGCACACACAAATTCAATCGCCGATAAAATTCCTGAATCCAAGCCGAAGAATTTTTTAAAATAGTAATGACCGGATTGCTCGGCGGCAAAATCAGCTCCCCTCTCCCGAGTTATTTTTTTTAAGAAATAATGGCCAATACGCGAATCTACAGTCTGGCGATTCATTTCAGCCAAGCGCTTCCTTACAAATGGGCCAATATTCACCGGCAAAACGACCTCTCCAGTAAAGCGCGCGGCCAACATTAATATAGCTGCCGATGGATCTAGGCGGCGGCCAAGATCGTCCACAAAAAAGGCTCGGTCGCCGTCGGCGTCAAAAATAATTCCTAAGTCAGCCTTGTTTTTTATTACTGCCTCGCTCAGCTGATCAAATGCTCCTTCCGAAAGAGGGTTTGGACCGTGGGCTGGAAAATTGCCGTCTGGATTTTTGTTTAACAAAATTGTTTCACAGTTTTGTTTAACGCTAAACAAAGCCTCTAAAACCATCCCCGTAGTTCCATCGGAGCAGTCAAATACTATCCGCAAACTACGCTTAGGAGAAAAACTACTCCGAAGAAAGTCCGCATAAGGCTTAATGTAATTCATGATTATTGTAAAAACTTCATCACGTCTTGCCCGCTTATCACTTCGGCATTATAGCCAACAATCTTAAGCCCATTATATTCTTTTGGATTATGTGAGGCGGTGACCATGATACCGCCGACCGCCTTTTTATCAACAACCGTAAAATAAAACATCGGGGTGGTGGCTAGACCAACAGTTATGAGTTCCAAATTAAAAGTTTTAAGTCCGGCAATAATCGCGTCATAAAGGGTCGGTGAACTTAGCCGTGCATCGCGCGCAATCACGATTGGTCCACTTTTCCAATGATTCGCAAGGGCTTTCCCAATTGTGCACGCGGCCTCTTCATTAATTTCAGATGGATAACGACCTCGAACATCGTTTGTTTTAAAAATTGCTTTATTGATTTTCATAGTCCCTATTTATATTACTTAAATAATGCCTCTAAAGGTAACGCCTTGGAAAGAAGGCGGCTGACTCTGTATAATGATAGCGTGGCTAAAAATAACAAGAATAAACAAGCTGAACTGGTAAATCCTGAAACTAAGAACAGCATCATCGCTATTTTTTTAATTGGCCTCGCCCTCATCTTAATTCTAGCTGCTTTTCAAAAAGCTGGACCAGTTGGTGAATTTATCCATCTTATTTTGAATAATCTTTTTGGTTGGGGCTACTACCTGCTTCCAACTATTGCAATTCTAGTAGCAGTATTTTTCTTATTTTCTCGTCAACGCGTGCTAATCGGCACTAGTATGATGGGGGCCGCCTTATTCATCATTTCCGGATTAGGACTGATTGATATTTTGTTTCCTAGTCATGGCGGATTAGCCGGTAAAATGATCGGCTTCCTTCAGGTTCCTTTTGGCTACGCCGCTTCGATTATACTCACGCTAATTCTAATCGCCGCATCTCTTCTAATCGCTTTTAACGCTTCAATTAAATTCAAAAGATCAAATAAAGAAGAAAGAATGGCGGAATCGGCAAAGCAGGAAGACTTAGACGAAATAATGGTTGCTGAAACCACGGGCGCACCGAGATCCTTTCCGCAAAAAGAAACCGCCAAAAATGAATCCGAAGAAATTGAAGTTAAGGTGGCAGCTATCCCAGCGATGAGTAAGAAATCTTTTAAAATAAAAACGTATACCAATTACGTTGCACCTCCAGCCGATCTTTTGAAATCTTCCGTAGAAAAACCGACTTCTGGCGACCTTCGAGCCAACGCTAACATTATAAAACGCACCCTGGAGAGTTTTGGAATCCCAGTAGAAATGGGAGAAATTAATATCGGCCCGAAAGTAACTCGCTACACTCTAAAACCAGCTGAGGGCATGAAACTAAGTAAAATTTTAGCTTTGAATTCCGATTTATCACTGGCGCTTGCCGCTCATCCGATCAGAATCGAAGCGCCGATTCCCGGAAAATCCTTAGTCGGCATAGAGGTGCCGAACAAATCCGCCGCTATTGTGCGCTTAGGAAGCCTGGTTGCTTACCCCGAGTTCCGCGAATCTGGCCCATTGGCTTTTGTACTGGGTCGGGGCGTGAGCGGTGAGCCGATTATGGGCGATATCGAAAAAATGCCTCACCTTTTGGTGGCCGGAGCCACTGGTAGCGGCAAGAGCGTCTCTATTCACAGCCTAATCATTTCTCTTCTATATAAAAACTCACCGGACACTCTTAGATTAGCTATGGTAGATCCAAAAAGAGTTGAGCTTTCTATTTATAACGACATCCCTCACCTGATTACCCCGGTCATTACCGACGGCAAAAAATCGATTGGCCTGTTTCGCTGGGCGCTTAAGGAAATGGACCGCCGTTATGAACTACTTTTGGGCGTAGGCGCGAGGGATATTCGTTCCTATAATCAAAAAACTAAAGAGGCAGCCCTTCCTTATTTAGTGATGATCGTTGATGAGATGGCGGATCTGATGGCCGCGTTTGGAAAAGAGATAGAAAGTTCAATCGTACGGCTTGCGCAAATGTCCCGCGCCACCGGTATTCATCTAGTACTGGCGACTCAGCGCCCATCCGTTGAAGTAATAACCGGATTAATCAAAGCCAACATTACCTCTCGCATGGCCTTACAGGTAGCTAGCCAAATTGATTCAAGAACTATTTTAGACATGGCAGGCGCGGAAAAACTCTTAGGTGGCGGGGATATGTTGTTCATTTCGTCAGAATTTTCCAAGCCAAAACGTATCCAGGGAGCCTACATTACCGAAGATGAGATTAAAAATGTGACCAGCTTTATTGCTGATAATAATGAAAGTGCCGATTGGGCCGATGGCGCCTCGAGTGAAAGCATGCCCTTGCCGATGAAATCCGACGATGGTCGTACTAGCGCTGAAATTCTTGAAGAATTAGGTGACATGGGCGGAGTCGACGATGACGAGATGTTTAAAGAGGCGGTACAAGCCGTAACCGAAGCTCAAAAGGCGTCAGCTTCTTTGCTTCAGCGTCGCTTAAAAGTAGGCTATGCCAGAGCCGCGAGATTATTGGACATCATGGAAGAAAAGGGCTTAATCGGTCCAGGTGACGGAGCTAAGCCTCGAGAGGTCTTCCTAAATAAAAGTAGCAGTGATACAATTCAGGGCGTCTGATAATTGGTTATAATCAGAGCCATTCATGAATTCTGAACAAAAAACTTTAAAAGAACTTATACTGGAGCGGGTTGAATCAAAAGGCCTGAACATCGATAAGATTTTTCAGGCTACTGAAATTCCCAAGCATTATTTGGAATGCATGCTTAAAGGAGAATGGATTCGACTTCCCGCCGCTCCTTACACGCGTGGTTACTTTAAAAAAGTAGCACCGATACTAGACTGGGACGGAAACGAAATGTGGACGCTCTATCAAAATGAAACAGAACTTTTAAAAACGTCCGGCGCTAGCGACAAGCTTCCAGAAAATCGTTTCGCGATCAAGCGTAAAAATCATGTCTGGGCCTGGCCAATATTGGCGGTGTTCCTTATAGGAATCTACGGATTCCTAAATATAGATAGATTACTCGGCACGCCGGAATTAATGATACGCAACCCACTAAGCGCTTCAATTGTAACCTCCTTCCCTCAATTTTTGATCGATGGCAGCGCTAATTCCCGAGATACCCTTTTCATCAACAATGAAGAAGTGCTGATTGAAAAAGATGGTCAGTTCCAAAAAAACTACGAATTGCAAATCGGCTTGAATACTTTTGAAATAGTCGCCAAAAGATTCCTGGGCCGAGAAACCAAAGTCATAAAACAAATAATTTACCAAAATGATCAAATTCAAAAAGGACGTTAAGGAAAAGGAGGTTAGCGAAAAAGCAAAAGATCTCGACGGTCTTTTAGCAACTCTTCAAAGTAAATTTGGCGACGGAGCAATTATGAAGCTCGGTGAGGCTAAAAAAGTGGACGTCGATGCTGTGCCGACCGGCTCGTTCTCTCTCGACATCGCTCTAGGAGTTGGCGGTCTGCCAAAGGGTAGGATTATTGAAATCTACGGCCCGGAGTCTTCTGGAAAAACTACCATGGCTTTAAATGTGATTGCTCAAGCCCAGCGCCGAGGCGGTAAAGCCGCTTTTATTGACGCGGAGCACGCAATGGACCCAGATTACGCGGCTAGAATTGGTGTAAAAACAAAAGAACTTTTAATCTCTCAACCAGATAATGGCGAAGAGGCATTGAATATCCTGGAAAGCCTGGTTCGTTCTGGAATTATCGACGTGGTAGTGATTGATTCGGTTGCGGCGCTCACCCCCCGAGCAGAAATTGAAGGAGAGATGGGAGCATTCCACGTCGGCGCGCAGGCGCGTATGATGTCACAAGCGCTTAGGAAAATAACTTCATTATCGGCCAAAAGTGGTACGATGATTATTTTTATCAACCAGCTTCGTGAAAAAATTGGTATTATGTTTGGCAATCCAGAAACTACTCCAGGCGGGCGGGCCTTGAAATTCTACGCATCAGTACGCTTAGACATTCGCCGTATCGGCCAACTTAAAAAAGGAGAAGTGATAGTTGGTAATCGCGTTAAAGCCAAAGTAGTGAAGAATAAAGTGGCACCGCCATTCCGAGAAGCTGAATTTGATATTTTGTATGGAGAAGGTATCTCGTATGAAGGCGACGTGGTAGGCGCGGCCCTAAAATATGGAGTAGTCACGAAAGCCGGCGCTTCCTATAGTTTTGGCGAGGAAAAGTTGGGCGTTGGCATTGAGAATGTGAAAGGAAAGGTAAGGGAAGATAAAAAACTTCTACATGATCTTGAAAAAGGAGTGCACGCGGCTATCAAAGCTGGCACGGTGGCGACCAACGTCGTCTAGATAAGTATTTTGATTAGATCTGCAACCTTGTCTGGATCATGCCGCAAGAATCCGTTTTTACGGATCAGGCTTGCTTTAATTAGAGTGGCTTTTGTTGTTTGCGTATCAAGCTCAACAAACTCCGCCTTCTCTTTCGCGTAAGGGCGAAAACGCATTACGGTTGGTTTCGTTTTATTGACTACCACGTAATCTAAGACTCCCCTGCCTAGATATTTTTCTAGCACATTTACAAAATCCGAAGCCCTAAAACCGCCGGTCTCTCCGAACTTAGTCATCAAATTCACAAAATAAATTTTCTTGGCTCTGGTTTTTTTTAATGCCTCTTTAACTCCTTTCACCAATAGATTCGGCACTAGGCTGGTATAAAGATCCCCTGGTCCGATAATTACCGCGTCTGCTTCCGCAATTGCCTTTTTCACCTTGGGATTAACACTTGTTTTTGGTGTAAGCCAAATCTTTTTAATCTGGAGCCTACCGTCATGCTTCGGCACGTCTATATTCTGCTCACCTCTAACAACCGAGCCGTCTTCTAATTTAGCTACCAAAGAAACTTTGGTTTTAGTTACCGGCAAAACCTGTCCTTGAATGGATAAAATTTTACTGGCTTCTTCAACCGCCTTTTCAAAACTCCCAGTAATTCTTTCTAGTGCTGTGATCATTAAATTTCCAAAGCTGTGACCAGAAAGCCCCTTTCCGTCCGCAAAGCGATAGCCAAAAAGATCTGAAAGAGTTTTATTATCGGTAGTGGATAAAGCAATGATGGCACGCCGAATATCCCCCGGTGGCAAAATACCAAATTCTTCCCGCAAAATACCGGCTGACCCACCGTCGTCAGCCATGGTTACTACCGCGGTAAGATTATTAAAGTGCTTTTTCAGTCCGGATAGAACAGTAAACACGCCGGTACCACCTCCAATAACCACAATTTTTTTATCACTCTTCATAATTTTCTTATGCAACAATTATAACCCGCAAACTGGCGAATTCGTAACAAAACTACAAAATTGGCTGAAAAAGATGTACCAAGAAACGGACAATACCGTCGTACCATTTCTTCTTGTAAGTCCCGGGCACAAAAGCCACAGCAGATTTTTTCCATTTCTCTAAAATTATCTTTAAATCCCCCACCATATCCTTTCTTTGAAAGATTATACTCGCTTCAAGATTAAAATCGAAACTTTGCGCGTCAATATTATTTGAGCCAACCATCCCCTCCTGATCATCGATCAGTAGCACTTTCGCATGATTCATTTCCGGCAAGAAATAGAATGAAATAAAATCGCTAAAATGCGGGGCGAAAATTCGGTGCGCTTCGTTAACAAACCAAACATCCGTCGCAACTGGAATAATCACTTCGATTTTTACCCCACGTTTTCCGGCGGCGCGTAGCGCCTTCACTAGCCACACGTGAGGAATAAAATAAGGAGTCACGATTACAATACTTTTTTTGGCTTTTCCGCATTTCTTTTCGTAATATTCGCGTAATATAGATTTACCCCGAATTGGCCAGTGTTCGATCAGCCAAGACTTGGCGCGATACAGAGCCTCTCGAGACTTTAGCACCTTGGCTGATTTTAGTAGTTCCAGCATCGCCGGATCTTTTCCTCCCGACAATGCGTATACCCGACTAAAGGAATGGAGCAATCTTTTTACCACCAAGCCGGTGATCATTACGTGCAGATCCAACCACTTGGCATATGCCCCCCTGATATTCACTCCGCCTAAAAAAGCGATCTGCTCATCAATCACCAAAACCTTACGGTGTGAACGATAGAGCCATCGTTTAAAAAATAAAACTTCAGCGCCAGCGACTCCGAAATCATCTTTATTCACCGATCCGTACCAAAAATGGCCAACGCGATCCACGATAATTTTCACCCGCACCCCCTCTCTCGCCTTTTGTTTTAAAGTCTCAAAAAAATGATGGGTGATTAAATCATCGGTCAAAATAAAACTCTCTAAATAAATAGATTTTTTAGCATTGCTGATTCCTTCAAGCATGGCCTGCCAAGCCTCTTCCGAAGTTCGATAAAACTTATATTGCATCTAATTATTTTCCGATCCGACTCTGGATTTTTTTCACAAACATTTTCCGCAATAAATATTCACCGCCGATGACAATCGCTGCCAGTATAAGAAATACCCAATAAAGACGGCTAAGAACCACGTTAATGCCGATCGCGCTAATAATCAGACCAAAAAACTTACCCAATATAAACATAGTAAATAACCAACCAACGCCGGCAATCAGATGAACTCGAAGAAACTTTTTAAACTCCATCCTCTGCCATCCGGCTAAAAGTGGCGTAATTCTATTTACGTAATACAAAAACTTAGATATGAAAGCGAGTCGGGCATAACGGGTCTCGAAATTTTCTTCCAACCAATCCTGGTATCCGGAAAATTTTTTCTGCACCCAATCCCCTAGTCTAGTTTCTTTAGAATATCGGCCCAAAAAATACCAGGCAATATCACCTAAAATCACACCAACAAAAGTCACCCCGAGCAGGATCCACCAATTTAAAAATCCTTCGATAGCAAAAACGGCCCCGGTAATGAAAAATACCTCACCCTCGATAAACATTCCTAGAAATAGGACTAGGTAGGCTAACGCTGGACTGGTTGTTACAAAATACTGTAAAAAATCCATAAGAGTAATTCTAACGATTAATAAGCGGCGGCGCAATTAAAAACCCCGCACTCAGCAGGGTTGGCTACTCTATAGAAGGGCCGGAAAACGTCCGGTATCGCCTCCTGGTCCTCTTTTCCTCTTACCGTGGTATTCCATTACCTTAAAATCCATCGGCCGCTTAACTTCATATTTAAATTTCCAGAGATTCAGGCACTTCATATTTCCATCCTGGTTAAAACAGAAAATAATGGTATACGGCCGACTACCACCATCAAACATCAGGAATACAGCCGCGAGTAAATCTGCTTGCCGAAATTCTCGGTCACAACAATCACAACGCCTTTTGAGCTCAACATACCTTGGCAGATCAGTCATGCCTCGCCTCCAAAACAAATTTAAAGTTCGAGCTTAGTTTAATATATTTTAAAAATAAAATCAATATAAAAATATAAATTGACTATTCAGTCAAATTATATTTTAAAATTGTTTCACGTGAAACAATTCAGATATTTTCGTAATGGCGTACCGTACAATTGTTTACCGTTAAACAAATTGCCAGAAGATCTATCCGCCATCCCCTTTCTTTATCTAATAAATCAGAATGTTTACCGGCAAACAATTGCGCAGTTCTTTGAAGCTTGTTTAACTTAGCCCCGGTTAGATTATCCTCCGGATTTAATTCGGCAATTGCCGAATTAATTTGCCGCATTGTCTTTACCTCAACAAATACTAAGGTGTCATCTGGATCTTTTGCTATTATATCTATCTCCCCCCATTTTTGCCGAAAATTTCTTTCTATAATTTTATATCCATTATCTATTAAAAAATTCACCGCAATATCTTCTCCGAGAGTTCCGGTTTTTGATCTTTCATTCATAATAATTGTTTCACGTGAAACAATTGTAAACAAATAGGCTCAACCTTTGCAAATTGTTTCACGTTAAACAAATGTTTTAATACTTAGCAATTGTTTGCCGGTAAACAATTTCTAAGACTTAAGCTTAAAATCTGTACAGTGTTTAACGTTAAACAATTGATCAACTAGAAATTAATTGACTGTTAAACAAAATACAATGTTTCACACTGCTTTTACTATTTTGTCAATTATGCTTATTTAGCCTTAAATAAAGAAGAGGGCCCCCAACTTTCGTTGGGGGCCCATTGCCGACCGAGTCGCTCAAAATTCTAGACGCTCTTCGCACCGCGCATCGCGCCCTCCTAAATGTGCCAAGTCATTATAATCTATTAGCTGGCCACTGTCAATTGTATGTAGTGCGCCCTGAGGGATTTGAACCCCCGACCGTTCGCGTGTAAAGCGACTGCTCTGCCACTGAGCTAAGGGCGCGCGTATTCAAATAGCCTGTGCCCTCACTAGGAATCGAACCTAGGTACTTCGCTTAAGAGGCGAG